>NZ_JAXHBS010000012.1:0-166955 GCF_042466085.1 Vibrio sp. R78045 | reverse complement strand
ACCATTGAAGTTCACCCCATATAGGAAGTTATCATTTCCCATATGGTAGTATATTTTTTACTCACTGCGTGTAAGTGGTTGTTTTTATGTGATGAGATAGGAAATTCAGGTTGAGCTACTTTGTAGCGCGGTACTGTTTCATGTATTGCGGGATGCATAGCCTTACTTCATCAAGAAATACGGTTGGCTCTAGCTTATTAATAAAACGCACAGTTCTTGCAGTGTAGGGCTGTATCTCGCGCATGGAATCTTGACCGTTAATCATTTTCCGAAATGTTGAAGAACCCACCCCTAAAAAAACATGAAAAAATTTATCAGGTAACGGTTGTCCATCGGATAACGTTACGTTTGCTTGAGTGATCAAAGACTGCCAGTTTGATATTTGCTGTTTGAACTCTTGATTCGTCATTTACGGCCTACTTAATGAATTCAGGGTTAAACCACACATCATCTTCGAGTGATGTGAAGCGTGTAAAGGACTGGCGGATATATTCAAGAACAGGCTCTATGCTGACCCAGTTGCGTCCAGTTTCCTGACAAGCACTTGCTGTCGTGCCTGAGCCTCCAAATGGATCTACGACTAGGCCACCAACAGGACAAAGATATTTCACTAAAAACTCGGCAAGTTTCCAAGGCATTTTAGCTCCATGCGTCGGCATTCCATTCTCTCTAGCGAATAGGTTGACGGTTTCATTCCGAGTGCATTTATTGGCAAAGTAAAGTGTATTTGAGGCGAGTTTACCTTTCGCTAAATCTGCACCACTATAATCGCCCACTCGCTTTGTATGTGCGCCATCAGAGTGAATCGCGGCTCTACGTGTCCCACCACTGCGAACAAAGGTTTTGTACTGCTCAGTATGTGGTAATAACACACGTTGATTGTTGGATTTGAGTGATAAGGGATCGTTTGTGAAGTGTAAGCAAAACTCGTAACTCGCTTTTAGCATATATCGGTTTAAGGACGTCCAAGGATAAGGCGTTGGAGCTTTATTGGATTGCCATATTAGTCTATCTACCAGCCAAAAACCCGCATCTTCCATTTCTATAATCAGTCGTTCAATATGCGTTTGGCGAGCTGGTACTCCTTTATGAAAGCTATCTTGTCCGATGTTCAAACAAATACTTGCGCCTTTCGCTAGTCGCGGGGTGAGTTTTTCAATGATCCCCATAATGAATGCGACCCATTCTTTAGATTGATTTGTACCGCCATAATTTCTGGCTTGCTGCAAAATGTAGGGTGGACTGGTCAATACGAGGTCGATATCTTCTTCGATAATGTCATTTCCAAACACTGCCTCTGATTTTGAACAGATCATTATTCCTAAGTTCGTAGACATTGCGATGACACTTTTAGCTTCGTTAATGGTGTGAAGCTTATCTTTCGCACTTCCCGCGACTTCCCAAATACCACGACTAACTTGCGTGAGTAGTCTCTTTTCTTTTAACGACTGTTGAATCCATCGGCATTTTCGATAGAACAAGTTCACATTCTTTTGTTTACCAACTTCACCGTATTGGGTGTCTGGATTTATACCAAGTTTTTGAGCGACAGAGTTGTATAGCTCGCGTTGTGACAATTTGCCATCGTTTTCCATGTAGGATTGCTCTACAGCATCAAACAATTCCATTTGTGAGTATGAACTCATGGTGATCACCTCTTCTTTAGATAAACATTATGATACGCTACATTGTAGCGCTGTCAAGTCGAAATAGTGTGACCACTGAATCTATGGCAAGAGCTGGAATGTAGGAAACTCGCATTACCTCAATTTATTTGAAGTAATGCGATTGGGTTTAGCTTAGATGAGGTTGTGAGATAGGTGCGTAATGAATCAATGGTAAGACCGAAGCAGTGACCTTATCGTAGTAGTCTTTGGGGTATTGATATGTTTTCTTAGCATCATCTAATATCGAATCGCTAATAGACTGGATTTCTCCTAGCTTTATCAATTTCATAGCATACTCGTAATCTACTACGTTGTGATCCGAAAACTTATTCAAAGAGCTTTGCAGTTTAATTACTGATTGAGTCATCGCCCAAAAGAGACTAATGAATGGGCTCGATAGAGTTTCAATTTTTGGTAACTCAAAGTTAGAAAAGTCGATAACATGACACTCCATCCCCTCAAATTCTTTATCAAATTCACGTTGGTTCGAGAAATCGTACAATTCTAGATGGGTCAATGAATAATGCTTCATCGGTAATGAAGCCACTCTGAGTTTTTTGTAATTATCGAAATTTATGGCTTTCTCTAGAGCTAGCGCCAACCATAGTAGGTTTTTATTGAAGTTCGTATGAATGTAGTGGTGTTTATCATCATCTATCACGCCTTTGATTTGATAGATTTTATGTCCAAATTGGCTCGCTCTAAATTTAAGACCTAGCACCTCACCTTTAATGAAATCAGGTTGGTTTTTTTCAACCGTGGGAAGCTCTTGTATTAAAGGAGACTTTGATACACCGTAAGCGAGGCTACCGAATGAAGTTACTTTACGACCTACTACTTGTGAAAATTCGTGCGATCTGAATTTCACTAGTTCGAAGTCTTGGGGGTAAACAGTCATATTGCCTATTGTTTCAGGCTTTTGTTGTTTAATGACGATTTCTCGCTCATCTAATATGCGCCATTCGGGATGATCATCACCATCATATTTAAACAGCAGCATACCGTTAAACCACTTTAAGCTACCGTCACGTTTGGCGTATTTAAGAGCTGATTGTTCATTTTTGAAACCTCCGATCAATACGGTAAAATCCCACTCTGGTTCTTCTTGGAAGATGAACTCAGCGAAATGTGAATCCCAATAGGTTCTTAGTTGATTAAGTGCTTTCTCCCAAGGTAGGTCAATGCCACAATCTTTAGTTAATTGCCTAAGCACCTGACTGTGTGATTTGCCTGTTTCTTTCTTGAGCTTCTTAGCTTGCTTCTTTATTTCTGAAACAGTTGTACCGTTTGGGAAACGCAATAAGTCGTCTGGTGTACGCATAGATATATCCTCACAGTTCAATGAGCAACGTCCGACTCCTTACACATTGATGTAAAGATATTATTGGTAGGGGATTATTCTGCTGATCATACGATCTTTGCCAATTGGCAAGCCAAGGTTCGGAACACAAGCAAGCAGTTTGCTCATGCAACATAATACCCAAGTCAGTCAGAATTACCATTAGTTTTGCTTATACCTGACCAAAGCTGCTTATTCGCCCTCATAGGAAACTCGGAAACTTGAATTTGAGCAAAAAAAAAGCACAGCCTATAAGTAAGTGTATATAACTTACAGGCTGTGCTTGGTTCATTTTAGGACTCCTAAATTTATAACTGAGATTACTTTTCTCAATATGGAAGAGGTGATCCGTGTTGGGCTAATTAACCGATAGTTATACGCTGGTGGTTGGTTTACTTGATATAAAAGCCCCCTAACTAAGTTGTTAGTCGGGGGCGCGTCACTTATTGATAAATAATTTCAGGAAACTTTTCACGTTTAGCAGTACCGAGAAACTCAATATGTAAAGTATCTTTTGCAATTAAGAACTCTAAGTGCGAGATGCTACGAGCTTCCCCAGGTATAACCGCCGAGTCACTTCCTTTAATGAAATATCCTTTACCTGCTTTTTCGACAGTAGTAGCGTCAATATGACCACCGTGATGTAAAGCTGCAAACTCGCTAGCGTCAGAAGGGCAATCAGATTTAACGAGACTTAGCTTCGCAACTTCCATCTCTCCATCATAAAAATTAGTAGTCGTTACGTAGTAATTATCTACCCCGTAGTCAGCATTTATGATTTTATCCGCTAGTTCGATATCTACTTTAGAGAATCCATTTAACTGAACTCGGTGATCGTCATGGCCACGAATATCAGAAACGGGTTCTTCGCTTGATATCTCGTTAGCTAAGCCCACGAGAGCTTCTTTTAGGGCAGGCAGTTTTACATCTGCATCGCCTTTACCGTAGTTATTCAAGGCAGACACAATATCTTCATCATGAGTTACTTCATGGTCATATGATCCCCATGAACCACCATGGCGATCTGTAAGCCAGGTAAGTTCAAACCAAGTGTTTAGATTGTGGTCATCACATTTGAGATGAAAGAGTACTTTCCATTCTTCAGCTCCATCACTATTTGTATCTCTGTAGTCAGAACTTCCTTTAATCGTCAAATAAAACGGTTTTTTTGAAAGGAATACTAGTAAAGGGTTGTTTGATTCAAGGCCGCAATTTAGCAAGACCTCTGAGAGTACTTTACTGTTGTTTATCGCTATATCACTTGCAGTTTTAGGTGTGCGGTTAGCAAGGTTAGTGTTGATCAGTTTTTCGATATCATGAATTTCCATGGTGTTTCCTTTTGGGTGAGGGGTTCGTTAAATACTAAATGGTCTTGTACTGATGGCCGCTTGAATTAAGCCATTATTCTTCAATATAGGCTCGCATTTTTGGCGCGGATTTGGGGTTAAAGTAATAGCAAAACATTGTAGGTCGATTTCAACATCTGAAGTGATATTTAAAAGGTCAATCTCTTCTGTTTTATCTTTACCGTAGGGATCTTGAGTTGGATTGTAAGCGTGAACTAAAGCAGTAGTACTAATACAAGTACAAAACAATAGCGCACTCAAAGATGAGATGGCTTTCATTGTGTTTCCTTTTGGGAGAGTTCTAGATAGAAGAGGGGTTTAGCATGGTCTCTAGGTTGAGACGGATGATTTAGTGGTATGACTCATAAAGAGTTGATGCTTTAAATACCAATGCATCTGTAAGAACCTTTATATTAGCATGGATTTGCAGACTCGATCGATGGAATTATTCGTATCGCTTTTGAGTAAGCAATAACTGTTTTCATCTTCAAACAAAAAGCCGCGAAATGATCGCGGCTTTTGTAGGGGTAAGGGCTAATCTCTTTTTACTTCAAGATTGGCCCATGTTGATATATCGATGTTTGGAGTGATGAATAAATAACTGATCTCTTCATCGTAGCTTGTTTCGGTAATGCTATAAGCTTCGAGTAAAGCATTAAGCTCTTCATCATCCTTTAGTACCAGTCCTAATTGCAGGTTCTCGTATAAATACTTCACATCTTCAGAAGCATTTCGCTTTCGTAAGCCGATTTTCCGGTTTGATTTGTACGAGGTGAACATGATTTTCGCTATAAAGTCTTCGTGGAACTGTAGGCGGTCGTTACAAACTTGATGACTACCCCTTAAAACGTGTCGCCCATTGAGTGGTCGGTCATTTGCTTTGGGCTTAATGTCATCACAGTTAGCTAAATGTTTAGTGTATAACTGGTTCAACTCTTTTTCTCCGTTCAGTAAATCTTGGTAGGTCTTGTATGAGCGGCCTAATTCATTACTGTTGGTTGTTTCTGTTGCATCCAACCATACGTTAACTTCCTCTTCGTATTTGTCGTAGCGGTTTGGTCCCGTAACCACCCGAGCATCTAGAAACAACTCCATTTTCGTACCTATTAGAGTTAAATTTGAGATTTTGACGTTTTGAAAAGGACCTCCTGAGCACTGGACTGAGTCAAACTCGCCTGGGATCTTATTGCCTCTTACGTGGTAACCAACATAAACGTGGTTTTCAATTGTGCAGTGGTGGTTGCAGATCATTGCGTGTACGCCGATGTGTTCGCCTGATAACGGGATAACAACATCGCCACATTTTGGCTGAGTGTTTGCGTCTAAGCTGGAAGAGATTTTTACCTTGTTCATGGTGACTCCTGAATAAATGTGAGCCACATACCCGTCGTCAGGGTAAGGGCCCTGATTTGGGGTTAATTTGTAGAAATGAATTTCGCCTAGCTACTTAAAGGTGATTTTGGTCTCTCATTACAACTAACAATTTCTCTAACTGACTCGTGTTAGCTCTACAGATGTAGTTTTCAGCCTCATGTAGGAAGCTGAAAACAAACGGTTGTGTAAATCGGTCTGAGCGCTCGAGACTATTTACGCTAATTGTGGAACAAGCTGTAAGTGACGGCGCGATTCAATACCTGTTTGTCTATCGTTCAGGCCTGGATTCATTACTGTCCAAGAATGCATGGTTCCGTCAAGTGTGAAGCAAATAATAACGGGCACACCGGCATCAATTGCTCCAACTCGAACTAGCTGTGCAGTTAGATATGATATGACGGAATCACTGTTTCTATAGGTGGTGGATATGAGTGTGTGGAAAGTCCAGCTGTAAGGCTTTTCTACTCTGCATATCTCAACACTAAACTTTTGGAGAGGATCTAGTAGGGTTTGGTATCGATTTTCGAAAGAAACATTCTCAATTGAAATCGAGTAGTAACGGTTGTTCTTACCTTTTAATCTCAAGACGTAACGCTTTATCGCGCCACCACGAACATCTAAGTGGATAGTTTTGAACATATTAAATTTCCTTTTGGGGTGCCACCAGCTGGTGGATGTTAAATGGGTTGGTTAGCCATATTGGCAAAGCGTTGAAAAATGTTTGGTTTGAGGTATTTACGGGCATAACGCTCAAGAGGTCGAAGCAGGTTTATCTTCGAGTTTGAGCTTTCTGAACTGTAAAACAGGCGACAAAATAACGCTGAAACTGTTTTGTGTTCTATAAGCTCATTACAACTGTATTTGACGGTTTTCTCTACTAGCAAAGCAATTGCAATATAGTGCCAATTTTCATAGACAGTGGTTGTTTGAGGAAGGAGCAGTATGTCGCTATTGTTTTTCCTGTTTCTTATAAAGGCAACACTCGCTTCAGATAGGTATGAATGCATGTGTTGACAATAGAAGTAACATTCAGACTTTTGGTGCGAAATGAATATGTGTGTAGCTACGAAGTTAGCTCTACGCAATGAAACCTCTTTTGGAAGTGCATTTGGAGTAATGAGCCCAAATGATGTTTTTGCACATAGTCGATACCAGTGAAAATGCTCTTTCCATTTTCGTATCCCTTTAGAAGCAATACGAAGGCGACTCTTCATTTCGTTAGAGGGGTAGGGCAACTTTTCGTTAATGGCAGTTAAGTTCAACAGGCATTGCTGCTTTGTGTTTCGATAGTAATTAATCCAACACAGCGCAAGTCGCGCACAATTGTTCCAATACGCAGTATTGTCTTCTTGATACGTTTGGACACCAAGAGGAAGGGTTGATGTGTAATCAAAAATATCGCCGCCTATTTTGGGTTGGTGCAGAGCAACGAAAGAGGTTTCATTGAAAATGGATGGTGTTTTAACCCAGCTAAATTTATCTCGAATAGAGTGGGAGAAAGGTGCTGGAGCGGTGTTCCAAGTTTTTGGTCGAGGAATTGATTGTTCGTTAGTATTGCAAAAAATACTCGATAGGTATGGAGTAAAGGCCATATGAGTTTCCTTTTGGGATGTAAGCAGACGCTTAATGTGAAGTAGCTCCTCAGTCGAGGGAAACTATTTAAGGGCACCAGTGAGCACTGTGATGACCATGTGCCGTTGTCATCAATATTCCTTTTCATAGTAGAATCTTGATATAAAAATAGCCAGCAAAAAATGCTGGCTATGTGGTTTAAGGGGTGAACATATTGATTAGGGTTATTCCGAGAAACCACCGTTCTTTACAACTATGTATTGGCTATTCCATTTCTCCAGATAGAGCTCAAGCTCACTACAAAGCTTGGGATCTTTAGAGAGGTCAAAAATAACAGCGTGATTGTCTTCAAACGTAAATTTACACTCATCGTTCGCCTTGTCTATTAGATGATCAAAAACAGCGATATTAACCAGGTAACTCTGCATGGCCAACTGGCCACTTAACACATCTCCGATCATAATACATTGACCTGCAATCTTCATGGGCTCGACGCTTAGAGAGTCTGCGGTGTCCTGAACGATTTGAAAGCCCGTACAATCCAAGTTCGGGGTACCATCGTCTTGTTGTGCGACATTACTCAAATCTATGATGAACGAATTTTGTGTAGGTGGTTTGCCTACAGGGTGTTCAGATCCAAGTAACGCAAGCGTCGGCTCGTCAGCATTAATACACACTAGTTGAATATCATCAGATTTCGCTTTAGGTACATTTTGACGTTCAACAAGTTGATAGTCGGACTTACAGCTTTCAAATTCGCACATTGTTAAATGCGTTACAGCAAACTGCTCGTAGCAAACATTGTAGTCACTCTCATAGTACTCATCATCCTGTTCAACGATGCCACGTTCGTCAGTGACCAAGTACTTAAGTAAATTTAATTCCGCCTCCTTCTTCGAGCTAGCTTCAACAAGATAGGTTGTTTCAAACTCCTTTTCACCAATGCGTATTGATGAAGATACACGATAGTATGAGCTTGGTTGGCCAAAGGTGTTAAAGAAGCGCTGAGCATTTAAAAAGTCATCATAGGTAATACTGGAAACGGAAGGGGTGTCTTGTATCGCTCCCCCCATAATTTTTTTGCAGATTTCATTACACAGGGCACCGAAAATACACTCTACCTCAATAGAGTGTTCATTAGTTAAGTTCCCGTAACTGTCAAAAACTGCTGTTTGTTCGCTGCAGTATTGGTGGCCGTTGCTGCTTTCCATTGTCCACGAAAACATACAATCAAAAATGCCAAAGTTAACTAAAACTTGCCATTCAGGTTTGTTGTCGAAATTATAACCAGATGGATGCTCTGCACCCTTGACAGTTAGATGAAAATCACTGGTTAACCCTTCTATAAGCGGCTGAACAAAGTCTTCATTTTCGTACCCTTCGATTGAATCTTTAAAGATTTCTTTGAAGAAATTACGGTTTTGTATGGCGATCTCTTCGCGATTAAGCCAGTTAATGTGAGCCGTTAGACGGTTAGATACTTCATTGATTGTGGTGGAGGTTAAATTGATCATTTGTATTTCCTTTTGGGGAAGGTAAGCAGATGCTAAATGTGAATTAAGGACCTCAAGAGAGGTAAGGGGTAAGGGGTAAGGGCACCAGTAAAAGTAATTACTGTGATGATCGAGTGCCAGTGTCATCAATGTTCAAATTCATAATAAGGTTTTGAAAAAAAATAGCCAGCGAAAAGCTGGCTATTAAATTAGATGAATGAGCAGTGAATTGGTATGTCTTCGCAGTTGTCATCAAACATCGTGGTTTCGAACTGTGTGTGTTCTCCACCTTCATTGATTACGTAGAATAGGGTGTCAGCCAGTCCCACAGCTTCATTTTTAGTGATAGCTAGTCCAACAATCATCTCTTCAATTCCCATCTCACTGACGGTAACTCCAGGAATGGAGCGTGAGCCAGTGTTCAGAATATTTGGAGCCGAAGGTAGTTTAACGACTGTGCGTTTTTTTGACTTCATGTTAACGAGCTCAAGCTTTAAGAAGCCTGACATAAACACAATAGACTGTTCGAATGTAAAAGGTACGGAGCTTAATGCGGGGATTGTTTTACCTTCGCATATCCACTCTTCCTTTTCGGCATCCAGAGTCCAAAGTTTGTTATCTTTTGCATGGAAGGTTGTCATAACCCCTCCTCATAACGGTTTAGCTTTAAGTGAGAAGTTAATAATGGACATTAACTGGCGTTCTAATCGGGTCGTTTTAGGGGAGCGATTACAATTACCTCCCTTTTTAACTCGGTCAAAGCGACGTTCGGAGCGTTCATTTATCTTACTTAATAAACCCTCAAGACGGTTTTTGCCATATCGTGAAGTAAGCACATAAGCATCCAAGTGACGGTGAGCTGAGCCGACCAGACAAGTTAGATTTGCATTTAATTTTCGATTGCAAAAATTCATTGTGGTGCTCAAAGGAATTGAAGAGATGATGAACTTATCGCCTGTTCCTGCATTTACTACAGGGTTAGTAAATTCATCAGCACTTAGGCCGTTGTCATCAAGCGCGAAGGTTAGCGCTAAGTCCGTTAGTTGCGGCTTTCCGTCGTCCTTTTGCCGTACTTCAATATTTCGACCCAAAACCTCTGTTTCCCACTTAGTATAGCTGCCACACTTAGTGATTCTTTTAATCTCAACTAGCATGATACTGCCTCCTTAACATAAACAGCAGCGTGGATATTCTAGTTCATCTGTAAATTGAAGATCGGTAAACCCGTTATCTGCAGAGTCAAATCCTAGTATCTTATTTACGAAGGCTAAAATACCTTGCTGAGTAAAATCAAAATGGCCTAGATCGTGTGAGTTGTTCAATTGAACAAAGTCGTTTTCTTCATTGTCTTCGCGAACGTAAAAGGCATTGCTCACATTCCCACAATAATCAAAGCCAGCATCTAGGATGCGTGTATCGATGTATTTTGGGTTTTCTCCCTTAACTGGTACGCCAATAAATTCAAGGTAAGCCTTACGTCCGTTCTTATGCATTGTTACCGTTCGAATTCTGCAGCTGATGCTATTTTCATCCGACATAGGTAAGCCAATTGCTTGAAAGATTAATGGTTTCATGGTGTTTTCCTTTTGGGGTGTAGCCAGAGGCCGTTATAGGTTGTAATGCTTTGTTTGATGTGTCCAAGATAGCTTTTCAGCTTCTTCAATTGCACCATTAACAAGCTCGGTTAGCGTTAAAGTTGATGTCTCCATCGCTTTTTTGAGTTCGCTTAAATTGATGCTTAGTTCCTTTTCGGTACCTCGAATTTCCGTGCACTCACCAGCGTTTCCATAGAAACGCATGTAAATAACTCCATATTCGTCTCGGTTGTCGCCAAACGCCTCGTAATGGAGATCGTAAGGAATTTTATTTTTAACTAAAACTTCGGTGACCGGTTCGATATCTATCGATTTTAGGTCGTAGTGCTCATCAACAATCAAAACGACGCCATCAATAGTTGTTTCTGTGTGACCGTCTTCACCTGATAAGTCGCTAAGCGCTTCAAGTTGGTCACTACTAAGGAGATGAGTGTTGATAGATTTGGACATGATTAGTTTAACGCTTGCCATGATGCAATTTCCTTATGGGGTTAGCCACCAGCTGGTGGGATAGTCTTTATTTAGAAGTATGAATTGGCTTTAAGTATGTCCTTCCAATTTTGCTTATTTTCGAAATCACCTTTAGATAGCTCTTCAGCCAAGATAAGTTCAACAAAGTCTCCGTCGTAACTAAAGCGAATGGGGTAAGCATGGTAAGACTCGGTGCGGATTGGGTTGGGCTTGTTTGTCACCTTATGGAGTGAACCTATCGTATCAAAAGTGACGGGTAGGGAGCCTTTTAGAGGGCCTATTAAGTCATTATCTTGATCGAGTAGCGCGTATAAATAAGCCTTATTCGGATCTGTGTTTAGGTGTCGATAAGCAACGGGGCGTAATTTTGTTTGAGGTGTGACAGCTTTGACCTGATACATCGTCGTGTTCATGGTATTTCCTTATGGGGTGGTGCCTGATTAAGGCTGGGAGTAAAAGTCTACTAAATAAGTAGTGGTGGTAGGTAAGGGATGCAAGCAATGAGCTTCGATAACTTTAAGCATCAGTGTTATCTGGTAACCAATTTATATTAACACTATTTTTCTCAAGTTCAATTCTTTGGTTGTCGTTGGACTTTGTTGTAGTTTCATTGAGATATGTTGTACATTTAAAGCGAATTGATGATTTAGGCGTTTACATCATCAGGGCATATTCATGCTTGCGCCCCTTCCTAACCAGCTCTACCAAGAGCGCTTTTTACTTTCGGTTTATAGTTTATACCCATACCCCATAAGGAAATCCCATCATGGAGCAACTCTCATTTGATACTGAACAGGCGTCGATTAATACCCTGCCTCTTTTACGCATCGTTCGTGAACGTAAAGAAGACTACGAATGGTACCCGACAACTCAAGAGCAAATTGACTGTATAATTAAGGATATACAAAAACATACCTACACACTTGATCCACTGTCTGTTTTAGATTGTGGTGCAGGAGACGGTCGCGTCCTTTGCCAACTAACTGAGGGAGACCGTTATGCTATTGAAATATCTGAAACCCTCCGTAACTTATACCCCGCGAATGTAACTGTTTTAGGAACTGATTTTCACGCCCAAACACTTATAGATAAAAGAGTGGATTTGATTTTTAGTAATTCACCATATTTAGAGTTTGTGAGTTGGGCTACCAAAATACTTACCGAGGCCTTTAGCGACTCAGTGGTCCTCATAATGCCTCAACGTTGGAAAAAGAAAGCTGACATTCTAGGAGCTATGAAGCTAAGAGGGTGGCAGGAGAAGGTTCTAGGTACGTTTAGCTATGAATATGCCGATAGGCAAGCAAATGTCGTTGTTGATGTTGTACGTTTTTTTGCAAAAGGTAACTCTTATTACAAAGAGTCTTCTAGTTCGACAGACCCTTTCGATGCATGGTTTGATACCACATTCCCAGATATTAAAAAATCAAGTGGATGTTCCTTAGCCAATTATCAAATTGAAGGGGAAATCGAAGATAGAATGGTTGATCATTTAACTAAGTCAGGATCAAAAGAGTTGGTTACAAGGTTTGATGAAGTTACGCAAATCTGCAGCTCATATGATACTGAGATGAATTCTATCTTTTCTACATACAATGCAATATCAAATCTACCTCAAGATGTAATTAGGGAGCTCGGCGGGGCTGATCATACATTGCGATCTCGACTTAAGTTCAGGTTGAAATCGATAAAATCAATTTATTGGAGACGGTTGTTTGATTCACTACCTGAGTTAAAGCAAAGATTGACGGCTTCAACTCGAAAAGAACTACTTTGTAAAATTGAGTCGAAGGCTAATCTTGATCTGACGAGCGATAATGTACGAGCCATTGTCATGTGGGCACTGAAAAACACTAGTACTTACCTGGATAGCCAATTTTTGGAAACAATGGTTAAGTTGGATGATGCCGTTAATGTCCAGTTGTACAAAAGTAATCGTTCATTATTTGCTAACTCTAACCGTTCGTGGCGCTGGCAAAAAGAGGATGGTGCGAAGTACTATTTTGAATACAGAATGGTGCTGGACCCTATCTATTCATTTGGCTTGGTTAAGCGTGAGGAGAAACACTCAACATTTTCTACGGGTGAAATGCTGGTGGATTTAATGGCCATTGCTTATAACCTTGGTTTTGACTGTATCGACAATCTTGACCCTATGGCACATAAGTATAAAAGTGGCGAGAAAGTTGAGTTTTTCTTCAAAAATGAAGATGGTGAAAGAGAGGTATTATTTGTTGCGAAAGTTTTCAAAAAAGGCTCTATGCACTTAACCTTCAATCAGAATTTTATGACGCGAATCAACGTAGAGATGGGACGCCTGAAGGGGTGGATTGTTAGCGCTAAACAAGCGTCTGATGAGCTTGGTATAACCGAGAAAGCTGCCGCTTCTGCGTTTTGTTCTATGAAATATATCAACCTAGAAACTGACACTACAGTTTTATTAGGTCATAAGTAACTATAAGCCGTTCCTCATATGAGGGGCGGCTTTTCTTTTGCCAAAAAGAATTTGCCATTGTAGAACTGCAAGCTAAACTGGTACGCAATGCGTATTATAAAAATTAAAAGTAGTTATGACTCAAAAAGAATATCTGAATAGTGTAAAAGCAAAGCTTGGTGTTACGTGGGATGAATTGGCATATAGGACCAATATTAACCCGAGAGCGTTAAAAACGTATCGCATGCCCGAAACATCTAAGGATTATCGCAAAATCCCCACTTTAGCTAAGGATGCGATTGACCGATTATTGCAGTAGTTGCAATGGTACGCAATGCGTACTATATAGTTAACCGGATTTGATTAAGCGGTTAAGGATAATCAGTTATGGTAAATGGCCAGCAAAAGCTACTAGTTTCATTGAATAACCTACTAAACCTCAACAATGGTCTGCTTAATAGGTTTGATTGGTATTACTCTGCAGACAAGTTAATTCATGAGGTAAAGGAATCAGGTAATGAAGCAAGGGTAGTTGTTTTTGATGAGTCAGTGTCTGACTATCGACACCTTGTTTTGCCATTGTCTACTTTAGTTAGAAATTACATGGCTTAAGGGGGCTGTATGGAAGAAAAAGTAGTTGAGGAAGAGACAATTACGTATGCGTATATGGGCGAGCGACTTAATGGAACAACACTCGTAGCTTTGGTGTGTCCTCTTGTTAATGGTGAACTCCTTACGGATAACTACAGCCTCTTTAAAAAAACACGATCCAAAGGCCGGTTGTCGACAGGATGGATTCATTCTGGTACGGGGAGTATTGACCCAACAACCAACGAAATTGTTTCAATATCATTTTCTGATGCCTTACCTATAAGGCCGCATATTTTAGGTGGATTTGATCGCGAAATGTCGACACTTGAAAGGTCGGCTCAGACTCAAGCTGCGATGCTCAAGAAAGCAAAAGAGCGCACTATAAATACCCACATTGATGAACTCGTTAAGCCCATTCGTAAAGCCATGGACAAGACTAATCATGCTGGCCGTGCCGCTATTCTCGCATTGGTTATTGAGCGGTTAACGAAATAGGAGTTGAATAACTATGAGTTTTAAGTCTATAGAGGCTGCTATTGCGGTATTGACTGGTGAAGCCTGTAAAGCTAAGCGTAAACGTGACTGTCAACTATGCAGCAATCCTAAAGCAGTTGGTAAATATTACCTCGATGAAACTGAATCTGAGAATTTTGGCTGGTGGAGAACTTGCTCAGATTGCGCTAAATTTGTCTCCCAAGGGGGGTATGAGGTGCACTATTACAAATACACCGCTGAATATAGAGATCAATCAACGAAGCCACAGTTGCCAGTTCATGTAATGACTTGTAATCATGATTGGCTAAAGTGGTCGCTGGTATCTGTTGAAGACAAGAAAAAAGACAAGATCTTTGATTGGATGAGGTGTGAGGTCTGCCACTGTTACGGTAAACGATTTAGATTAGATCAGGTTCAAATGGAAGATCTAGCAATGGAGATTGACCTAAATTGCTCGCACTAATTTCGGGAGAGTCGCATGGCTGAATCTAAATTAAGAAATCATGGTTATCGTTGCCCTGTGCAAGGTTGTAAGCAGAAGAAAAATAGGGCTTTTGACACTCCAATGGCTGTAGCAATGCACATTAAAAGTCAGCATGGAGAAGAAGAGTTAGTAAAACGTTTAAGGCTCAGAGAATCATGACGGTAGTTCGACAGGTAGTTGAGTTAATACCACTCTCAACGTAATAGGTACCAGTCGGGTGGGTGAGACTCCCACCACCGTCACTCATTATCATTAGAGGATAGCAAAGATGCCCCTAGATATATCAGTAGATGAGATTATGGAACAATTAGTTGATGCCGCTAAAGATGAAGTGAAAGCTACGGCGGCAATTATGGCTCTATTAGCTCACGTTAATGACTACAAAATACCAGATCTAATCAATGCGTTGAAGGATAGTGGCGTATTAACGGAAAGCTCTCAAAAGGAAAGTTGATATGTCGACAATATTGCCGAAGTTGACTCCTCAAGATGTACGTACCTGGGTTAAACGAGTTGAGATTTACCATCCAGTTGGAGAGCTCTCTAAGTTACCAGACGACGCGCCACTCAATAAAATAGAAGAAGCGTTTATTTCAGATCGCTCGGTTTTAATGGGGATTGGAGAGGGCTTGTATGAAGCTGCTCATTGGGATGCGTGGCCAGCAAAAATATCATAGAACCTGTTTTTGAAAAGCCATGGTGGACCATTCCGCTGGTCATTCTCCGAGTTGGTGGTATTCAAAGTGAAAAATTGTATGGAATAAGGTATTTGAAATTTATGGAACATTATCAACATTTAGTTTTGAAGTCCTTGATAAAAGGCGGTGGTAGTTCAAGCGAAACGTATGTGCACAGCATATTGACAGGGGTTTTTACCAAGGACAGTAGATCGGTTACTGATATGTGGGGTTACTTAGACGTACCGTTAAAGGAAATGCTTGTCGATATTTTTGAAGATGTCTGCAACCTAAATTTGAGGGATATGACTGACTCAAAAGCTGTTGAAAAGCTAATTGGTTACATGGCAAGTAAAGGCGGAAGAGCTGAGTTTTTCTCTGTTTATGACCGTGCGCAGGTTGAGGCAATGTCCGATGAAAAGTACGAACTTGAAATAGAACGATTTATCGAAGCAAAGAAAGCGTTAATCCTTGAGAAGGAACAAAGCTAGGGGTTTAAAACAATGTCATACCCAATGTTAGAAAGTGATTTGAATGCATTGAAAACTATACCTGAATTTCAGGGTGAATCCTTTGGTGTATCAAGGGTCCAGCGTTACATGCGTATAGGCTATAGCAGAGCTTCCCAACTAGTTGAAGCTGCAGTAGATAAAGGTATTTTAGTTAGGGATATCAACAGTGAATGGTTGGTTAAACTAAATCATCATGCGAACGAGTAACCACTTTAACTTTCCTGTCTACCAATCAACAAAAAGCCCGCGATATTCGCGGGCTTTTAATTACTTATTTAGGAATTGAGTTTTTTCGATTTGAGCGTTTAGGCAGTCAATTAGAGGTGCGGGTAACTCGATATGAGCCGTTCCTTTCTTGAAGAACTTAAACTTAATGCCATTTATGTCGAGTTGCCTTAATAAGTCCCAATCTCCATCACACTCATTAACCTTCGCATTTAGATGATCCCAAAGGTCACCGCTTGCTACTCCGTCTTCCGTTATTTTCCAGTCCGAGTGTAGGGACCATTTCCATATTGAAGCAACAAGCGGCCTAAGTTCGCTTATCGACTGAAGTTTAACTGTGAGCGTGTTGTTAGTAGTGGTGGTTTCCTCAATGATAATCTTCTTGTTAAAGACGGGTTTCTGATTACTTACGTAAAAAGCATTCAATCCTTGAAGTGTATCTATTAGGCAATTCAGGTGATGTAAATCCCTATCCTGATAGTAACTTCTCATTGTGGGTTCTAAGTTATCAATAGTAAAAGGCTTGGGAGAGTCAGTTAACTCTTTGTTAAGTTGAGCCCTTTGATTGGTAGACATCATTCCCATTAGTCCAAGTCGGTTGAATACTAACTTCCAGAGTTCGCGGTCTATTGTGGTTGTAATCCTTTTATCGATTTCTTCTTGTGAAAGGTATCGGAGGCTGGTGGAACGGGCGTGGCTACGATTTTGGGTACTGTCATCTAATGCTTGAGAAACAACAATGGATAGGCCCGAAAATACAGAGAGGTACGCTTCATTAACCCTTGGCACTTCTTGCTCAATATTATCTTCAATAGCTAAAGAGTCTTTCTGAAGCTTAGTGATTGCACAGTAAATGCTAATTAGCTGCTCTCTTTTAGTGAGGAGGGAATCTAACAATTTCAATGGAATGACTGATTGTTCCTGAGTCATGGTTTTTCCTTTTGGGTAGTGGATAGCAGAATGAAAAATGAGCTGCGTAAACAGCTCATATATTTTTCAAATTCTTTAGATTCGTCATGCTAGCAATGTAAAAGCAGGCAATGATCTTGTTTAATCACATCTTCAATTAAGGGTATTTCACTACCCTCGATAATGATGCTTTTTACTAGTTCAGCTCGTTCAACATCCACCGACTTAAGATGGTTTAGATCGATGATCAGCTCATTATCGGCACTATTAATAAATATCGTGTTTTCGCCACGTACAGTTTCCTGAACTGACTCAAAAGCTGTTCGAGATACCAAACATAGCCTTGCTCGTAAATATTGAGTGGTTAAGTTCATCGCTTTCGTCTTGCTCGACTTAAACTCATCAGCAATGGCCTTCACCGTATTGAGTTGCTCCTTCTTGGTGGCGGTCCATTTATATTGATGCTCCATTAGGACCTTTGTCGCGCATAGGACAAGGTCAATATTACAATTTAGGTCTGGTGTCATAATGAACTCACAACGCACACCATGGGTTTGATTGGTGGCAAGGAGGCAGTTATTCGGTAGTTGTCGGATGGTTCTTGTATTGTTGCAGTAGGTGATGCTGAAATCACTATCGAGTGAAAATGTGTCGGTAGTCTTCATGATGTTTTCCTTATGGGGTAGGTAGTATTAGGGTGTAGCTTAAGATGGAAGCTTAAAACTGAGTTCATTTTTAACGACTTCAGTAAATCCCTTGGGGAATCCTTGAAGTAGTTCGCAATAATGTGGATTAAGTCCACCAGCGTCAAAGCCAAATTTAGTTTGTAACGCACCAACTAAGCCCCCGAGAGTCCCAGGACGCGAAGTTCTGCTTGAACTAGTGAAGTTGTTCTTCATATCACTTCTAATCAATGATGGCATTATAGATAGGTTCTTATAGGTACTCCTAGGGGGATTAAGAGTGTTGTTGTCTTCATCTGTGTAGTATTGAGAATTAATCATAAAGCCTCTTTTGGGCATTACGCGGTAACCGGCCTTGTTAACCTCAAGCTGATTAATGTCAAACGCTTGGTTTGGACGATCAAAATTTAGGTTAGGAAGCGTGGATTGCTGACTCTCAATTATCATGTCACTTAATGACTGAATTATAGCTTTTGCTTTGTCTAAGACCACTGCGTTACCCAGTGCTCCAACTCTGTCGCGTCGAAAGTTACCTTTTGTTTCAAGGGTAACAGCCAATTCTCGCTTTTGAGGAGAATGGTCATCGAGTAATGGGAATTTGTCGCCAGGATGTTGGTTTGCAAACTTGGCTACTCGCGTAAATACTTGTTCATTCAAGTTCAATGGAGCTGTGTTTTCTTTGTATGCAATAACAAAGCAACGACTCCGGTAATAGGGGTACCCAAAATTAACAGCATTAATAATTTCCCACTCAGCCGCGAACCCCATCGAGTCAAGCTTTGTCAGCAGTACATCTAAACCTCGATTAGGTAATAAACTTGAGTTCTCCATAATCATGTATTCTAAGTCGTACTTTTCAGCAAAGCTCAAAGCGTCATCAATTATGCTACTTTTGGAACCGGCAACGCCGCTCAAATCCTCAGTAGATGCTGGCGAAATGTTTTGACAGGGAAAGCCAATGCAAATCCCTTTTGGCCACTCAACTACACCTTCCATGATCTCTTCGTGTGTGATGGTAGTTAGACCTGTCAGTTCACAAGCGGGGTGTTCAATTTCTTTACAATATAGGCTGTGTTGGTTTTCACTTTCAGGCTTACCAATCCAGTCGAGAGGACCCAATAGTTCATGGCCATGTTTATGAAGGACGCGATTACAAAACGTATCTATTTCACAACTCCCGATAAAATCAATTGCCGAGTTTTTTGTAAGTGCATTCGCATAGGAAAAAGTACCTATCCCAGCGCACATGTCGATGAATGGAATTTTCATTAGAGTTTCCTTGTGGGTAGTGGCAAAGGCCAATTTTTAAGTCCACCAGCGGTGGTAGAGAGGGGAGGGGCACGGACAGTTGTCCTTAGCGATAAAGTGCCAGTTCGCTAATGTTCTATTTAATGCTAATCCAACCTGCAACTAGATACAAATAGATTTAATAAAATGACCGTGATAGCGGTAGCAATTGGTACCTGTTGATCTTTGGTGGAATGGGTTAATATTTTATTGAAGTTCATATATGTTTGATAGGTTTTTAATGAGGCTTGGGTTATGAGCACAAAGGCTCAATTGTATAAGCGATACTTGGTTGCTTATTCGATCCACTGCGGTATAGATAGTGTTCCAAAGCTTCGACGTGAGCTAGAGATGCCCTACAGGACAATACAGAACATTATTGATTCACTAGAAGGACTTGATATAAAGGTTGAGTTTATAGGTGCTAAGAAGACCGGACGTTACGTCATATTAGATTGGGGGCCTTACAAACTGTCATGGATGAAAAAGGAAGCCCCCTACATGCGCCAAGTACTATCCATACAAAAAAGCAGTGATGATTTGTAGAGGCAAATTTGAATATACGTAAAGTATAAATCCCATATGAAGGAGGATGATAATGAAAAGTGACAAGCCAAAATTGGCCACTTTATCAGTGGTGTCGGAAGGGGTAAGTGATCCTTCAATAGAGGAGCAGTTAAAAAAGACTTGCGAGCGTTTTATTCACCTTGGAAAACGGGATGTAATTAAGAGTAAAACTAACAACGGCAAGCCCGTTCTAAAGCTAGTTGATTGATTGGTTAGACTTGCTGGTTTTGAGTAGCACCTCTAGCAAGTCAATATCAATAGTAACACTTGAGTAGCCATGCTCTTTCGCGAAATGAATCGCCTCCTGTAAAATTTGCATTTTTGTTTCAAGTTCTTGGATTGTAGGTTGCTCAGTTTCTATAGTCATTTGAATCTTTATCTCTGTTTTAACTCAGTCGAGTGTCTTAGGGTAATTATAAGTTGTCAGTAAAAATAGATAGTGGCCACGCCAATGAAATCATTGAATTGTCCATTTTCTTTAGATCAAGCATCAAGCTACCGACCCCCAATTTTTCCCCGCAATCATAAATGCTAATCGGTTTTTCTTCGACTAGAATTGCTTTTTTGAACTCTGTTTCAAGGTTTTCATTAATCTCTTTAGGTCTTGAATTTAAGCAGTCGTTAATGAATGTAACTGAATCATCAATTCGGTCTGGATTTTTATCGTTCCATTCTGCAATGGCATGCATTCTTGCATCCTCAATACTAACCATGTATTGGCCTAGTTGAGATGCGAATGCAATGACGGCCAAAATCATTAACTTGAAAGACAGTCGAACCAACTTATTAAAAATTGAACTAATAGTGTGTTTGTTGAAAGCCATGGTTTTCATGGGAAGCTCCTGTTAAAAGGGGGGGCGGTTTATCAATTTACGAATACATGACACTTTGAGTTAATGAATTTAGATAATTCTTCTCGACGCTCATGTGGTATCAGCGACCAATGTTCAACTTTAATAGCTCCCTCAATATACAGGGCAAGTTGAAGCATGAGGATTGGTTCCATGTCACCTTTGAATAATGATTTCATGATTTCTTCGGTTGTATTTTGTCTCATTTCAATCGGGGTGGTGATCCCAATCTTCTTTAGCATTCTCTCGTGACATAAGCGCATATTAGGCATGTCTTTTATTCGGTTTTCACTAACTATGCGCTGAGGTTTGATGGTCCAGCTTTTAAGCGAATCCTTAATGATTTTTATTGCGGCCTCAGAGCGATAATCTACGTCGACTCTGTGATAATTTTGATGTCTACACCTGTTGTGGCGAAGTGATTGCTTGAGCTGGTGGCGAGATGTTTCTGGAATACTCTTTAACTGTTCCTCTGACAATCGATAGAAAACCTCTCCTCTAACCAGGAATACAACTGGTCTTTCATCTACATAAATCGCGAAACAACCAAACTGAGACCGTACTTTGGCGTTATCAAGAGCCTTGCAGAAGTAGTCGACGTGAACTTGATAGTGCTCAAGGAGCTCTTTACTTTCGCTGTATGTTGAATCGACTGTCATGACTCATTTCCTCAATATCCGTGATAGGCTAATTCTGAACTTATAAAGATTCGTTCTCAAACAACGCCGCATAATTTTCACATTGACCATGTATTTCGCTAGGAACGTGTATATTTATAACTATGGTTAAGTGACGTGGTCCTCTTATGAAAAGGTATTTTTGTGCGGCGTTAATTGTTCTTCTTGGTATATGGGTATTCAATAACCATGGAGTCGACATCGATAGAAGTGATCAGCTGAAGTTAACTGAATTCATAACAGCTCACTTTAATGAATGTAGTGACACCGACATCGCGCCCTTGGAAATGTC
The DNA here is from genome assembly GCF_042466085.1 of Vibrio sp. R78045. NCBI lineage: Bacteria > Pseudomonadati > Pseudomonadota > Gammaproteobacteria > Vibrionales > Vibrionaceae > Vibrio > Vibrio sp. R78045. The sequence continues at coordinate 145,417 of NZ_JAXHBS010000012.1, read as the reverse complement.
CTGTAGGGCGAAATTGGAATTCGAAATACAAACTGCTCAAAAGGTTAGGCAAGATACTCAGTCAATTGAAGCTGCGGCTATCAATTCAATGTTTCGCTTACATGACCATGCGGTTGACGTTGAGTTAGATTTAGTCATCACTGATGCTGATTACGCTATCTGGAAAAGTTATAGGTGCTCAACCTTACCTGAAAGAGATCTTTTTAAATTAGCTACTATTTTGGAGTGTTAAATAATTTTATGAATACGATCAATCTTCCGTACCTAAGTGGGTTGTTTTTAGTTTTACTTGTGGCTGTTATATGGTGGTGGTTTACCTTTAAGCAAGATAGAGATAACTAATGCTGGACCTTTAGTGACTAGCTACCTTTCACTTAATGTCGCACTCGTTAATCTTAACTCTACGACATTCTCTTTGAGGTAGTTAAAATCTAAGGCTTCTGAACTCATAAAAATAATAATCCCGCCCTTCTTCGCGAAGTCCCATAAAGTCTTTAAAAACTCAATCGAACAAAGGCCTCGCTTTAAGCCATCTATGATTACTGTAGTGCTGGCTGTATTGATCAAAATATCTCTAATGTTTACTTTTTCAGAGCAATCAAAATAGCTTACATTACTCCCAGTGGAGGTTAGTACTGTTGATAGTGCTGTTTTGCCGACGTTAGGCGTACCAATGATGTTGATGATGATAGGCAGGTTGATTATGTGCCTTTGGACGATGAAGCTTTTGAGGTACTCAATTTCCGTTGTGAAATCCCGCTTGTATTCGATGAAATGGCCCCTTCGGCTTATGAAGCTATTGTCTTCAACCGAAATATCACAGTCTTCAGCGGTACAGCTCATAGCGTTCTCTAGTGTGGTTATGAGTTGCTGGTTTGTTTTTTCTATATCCACCTTTGCAAATGAGCTGTTATCTAACTCTTTGGTGAGTTTTTGGTTGGCCGAGTTAACTTCGCTCTCTAAGTACCTGATAATATCTCTAAGCGATATTTCATCTGGATCTTGTTTCAGCTCATGTATTGCTAAGTATATGAACGGTCTCATCTCGGGGTGTTGCTTAAGATTAACGATGTTAAATATTGACTTAAGGTTCATTGCTTACCATGATTAAGTTATTGAAAGTAAAGCTTAATTCCCAGTTATGCTCATTTTTAGTGGATAAGCTGGGTGTATCTAGTACAAAAAGCAATCAATCTAGGTTTGTTGGGTTGTAATAATCCTTTGTTGAATCTACCATGTAGAACTATTTATTACACCATTTTTAGGTGTAATAACATTAACCAAGTGAGGCATGTAATCATGCGATTCGTATCTGTTATATTGATAATATTGGGTCTTGTGGGTAAGGCCAGTGCGTTCCAAACTGATGTTACGACAGAGGGGGAGTTGATGGGACGTTACATTAACCATCTTGAATCTGATGTTATTGCAAATTCGGTAGATATTTATGACAGAGAAGCTCTCTTTGAATCACTTAGGTCTCATCGCATATATCTTGCTTTGTGTGACGATGGTATTGCTGTTAATAAATGTGAAGATGCTAAGAAATACGTACCAATTTTGAAGATGAATTGGAGAGCTCATGCCAAGTTCATGACCACCATTGGTGAGTTAGAACAATCAATTTTAGAGCGTTAAGTTAGATATATGGGGCAGCAATGTGGGTAGGGTGTTTAAATGATTGAATGGCTAAAATCTAAGCCCAGATGATGTTGAATGTCTTGATATAAAAAAAGAGCGGCCAGGCCGCTCTTTTTGTATTTAGTACTCAGAAGTACCGATCCATTTACCGTCACTAGTAAAAGCTGACCAGCTCTCTCCTACAATGGAGTGAGCCCCAAGTTCCATTGTCTCGAGTTCGAATGCCGTTCCTGTCCAAGTAGGGGTTTTGTTTATTGGAAGAGTGTCCAGTGTTACGTCTTGATAAACGAAAACTTTGGTTTCCTTTGGTACTGGACTCATAAATTTGTACGGTTGAGCATAGTCTGAACTGGCTACGCAAATAACCTTAAGGCCTGTTTTCACATTCCAAGTGTTCAATTTATGATGATTAACCTCACTGGGCCCACCAAGACGCTGTTGTACCACTTCATTGTTTGTCGTATTTATCAGTTGGATATAACTCATAGTGATTTCCTTGTTTCCTATTTCGCACTTCTCTCCAATATAGCTAACAGGAAGCTACCCGAATGACCTTGTAACCACGCTCGATGCAAAGGAGACTTGGCAAATAGTTTTCTGATAATTTTTGGTAAAGGTGGCCGGTTAACGCCTGCTTGCATATAGGCCCAAATCCTTACCTTTTCAAAACTTGAACGGTCTAACATAGTTACCTCGTTGTATCGTTTTTCATTTAGAGTTGGTCAAAGACCCTCAGAATTTGTTTGATAGTCACTTTCAATTTAGCTTGCCGTTTTTATACATGGGCTTTCTAGTAAAGATGACATTAGTGTGTTGGATTTTCGTTTAGAGTTGGTCGTTGACTTAACTCACGGAGTTTACTCGCGATAGCTTTCGTTCTCTCATCACTATGATATGACTCAATAAGTTCTGCGACTTCGCTTAATGGTGTCTCTATATTTCGTTTGAGCAGATAGCTGAATGTGTAACAAACGTAATCAAGTATCTCTTTGTCATGCGTATTGATTTCGCAATCAACATGAAGTTTGCCTTTTAAAGGGCTAACCATAATGAAAGAGTTGTTATTGCTGGTGTTTGCCTGTGTTAGTGCGGCGATCCCGCGCCAAGACTTATACTTTTTTTCAACTTCAGAAATATTTTTAAACTCTGAGATTCCAAGCCCTCTGTGAGCCTGTTGAGAAGAGTTAATTGTTGCCATCGTGCATGAGCCATTAGCATTAATGGTTAGCTTCATGTCGTGACCACGGGTTTTACAGGTGTAAGTATTGGATGATACTTTGCAGATCATAAGTAATTTCCTTTTGGGGTGTTTCTGTATGGATTCAATGAGGTCCACCAGCGATGGATAGTTAAGAGGGATGCAAGCATAGCTTTGTGACTTAAAGCATCAATGTCACTCGTTGTGAGGTAATATTAGTTTTATAGGCAATCGAAGTAAAGCTTAGGGTTTGTTACCCAAGGGCTAAATATGCTGAATAAGCAAATACAATGAGTAGTGAAATCCATGTTACCGGAGTGCAGCCTAAATATTTATTTTTCCACATATCCAACCTCTACCTACTTGCAGACTCTTCTAATTCAGTCATGAATGAACCACCCAGGCTAGTGAGTGCATACACTTTCTTTACTTCTGCATTGAAAGCTCTTTTACTAAGTTGATTCGTTAGAAACACGCTTCTGACGTAATATTTAGGCACCAGCCTGTCGGGGCTAGGTATATCATTTGTGTTGTGGACTAGCTTATAAATGTCTGAATGTGTTTTACGGCTAATACCAAGGAATACTCCCCAAAAAGTAATTGGGATCGGCTTGCCTTTGTCCGTAGTAATACCGGCGTCAAATACTTCTCGGGTCCATTTGTCGATCTGTTCCCGATACTGAGAGTATGTCAAAACATATCTAAGCTTATAAGTTTCAATCTGCTGGTCTATCGGCACAGCCATGAGGGCTACCTTTCTAAATGATGTAATACGCCATTTGATTGTCGTTCATTTTAATCATCAATTCAACATATCTAGGGGCATAATCCGCACAGGTCTACAGTACTCAGCGTGTATTAGGGTAAGAAACAAAAGAGGGCCAGCATTATGCCGGCCCCATTTATTAGTTAATTGCTAGATTTGATTGTAGCCTTGATGATCTCATTGACGGGTAAGTATATAAATTCACGCCCATTGTGAAATTGATATAGAACCATCTCGATTTGCTTTACGGTTAACGTATTTTCCTTTTGGGCTATTCAGTCCAGTACACGATTGAAAGAACATCAGACTCACTTTCATTTTCAAGTAAGCGTTCAATTGCGCGGGTTCTCAAATGGGAGGAAGTGGCAGATATTTGGAATTCAAGTTCTGAATCGTCATCACTAATGATTACTGTGGCGTTATGTTTCATAGATTTACCTTTTGGGAGTTGTGATTTATCACGGTCTAAAAGCAGTGGTTTATTAACCAAGTGAGGTGAGGAGGGGTGACGTTTGTTAACGCTGGCACTTAACACCTAGTGTGCCTTTGACGTAACGATAATAGCAGAAATACGTGATAGCTGAGTAGGTAAATTGCATTTAAAAAGCTGGTGGAACTTACGCCTCGGGTGTTCGGTACCCAGTTGCTAAAGTAACGGTTCGAGTGTTATCACAAGGCACTCTAAAATTATTTTGATGAATTTCTTAAGCGAGTTAGTTTACCTTTTAGTAGTTTTAATTCCTTCTTAAGATCGAGTAGATCATCGCTATACCTTTTAGCCTCGGAGGGTTGGTTTATCTCAGAAAGCTTTGTTTCATACCAGAGTATGTCTGTATTGAAAACCTCAATTGCATACTTAATAGCTTGAAGCTTTGTAGTGTAAACCCCTTGAGGCAGTTGCTCTTTAAATTCGAACCTCAACAAATGATCTTTAGGTATATGTTTAGTCCAAGCCCCCTTTACCCAAGTTAAGCCGTTGACCTTACTTGCCATACCTACAAATCTTGTTTTTCGAGTGCTGTTTAAGATACTCGTGCCAGCCAGGTCAATCCATGTAGATTTTTTTTGAATGCTTCGGACATGCCACTCATGTTCAATGACCGAGCTCGTGCCGTCATCATAAGAGCAAGCAGTATATGAGTAGAATATACTGCCAACAGCTATTGAGCGTGGGATCTTACAAGGTTTCATTTAAGTATACCTGCTGTCTATTAATGAACAATTTAGTTAAGGGTTATGCTAAGAAAGTTGTTCTTTTGATGAATTCAAAGTTAGTTAACTGCTGCATGTGCCCCCATGTTCTACGTTCGCTCGGATACTTTAATACCACCCATGAAACAAGGTGAAAAATTGTGAAGAACGTAACAATCTCCATGATTGATAATCCAATAATAATTGGGTTTTCAAAGAAGTGAGTAGACAGGTAAAACGTGACCAAAACGAGCAGATCTCCTTTGACGATATGAATCAGGGCTTTGTAGAACGCGTTAATCAGTCGTTTTTGGTGGGAGTAGATTTCCTCCCAAGCAATAGGAAGAGTTTTGAGTTTATCTGTAGGGGTTGCTTTAAGCCTTGTTTCAAACATAGTTGTTCCTAATCATTAATTTCCACCAGCAATAGCTCAGTTTGATAATTTCATTAAATGATATAGTAATGGGGTATTACCCCATTTACAAGGGTTCGTAAGATAATCTTATTTTGTGCTACGGCTCATATGTTGGGTCGATACTGCAGATAGCATCGCACTGAGTACAATGTTGGTGTTGAGTGTCGTTACACCAACACCAATTACCGTTGCCAGAACAAGTATGAGCTTCAAAAATCTCATCAGTAGCCCAATCAACAGTTTCGCAAACAGTGCATGTTAATTTTGCAGACAAGAATGACTTTGGCCTTTTTGTCTCATCAGATATGTAATCTAGTAAGTGAACGGTTGATTTCTCGCAAGTGTCACAACACCATTTCATATAATTTTCCTTAATGACGATTTTTGCAGTGTCACGATGCCTTCCCCTAGTCTTGGTATTTACTGCTTAGACTAGCAAGCTCTAAGAATTCATCGAATTCTAAACTCTCAATCCAGTCCCCATATTGATTATCTGTCATGGTATCGATGGTAAGTCGGATTGATTCCATTTTAACTCTTAAGCTAGCAGAGGCTTTTGCGTTTGATTCGCTTGATTCGTTGAAGTCACCTAGACCTTCTACCGTTTTTTTGGTCGGGTTTTTATTTTCAAGGTACCGTTTAATTACAGATTCAGCCTCTGAAATTGCCTCAGATTTTGTATCATATTGTTGAGCATTTTTGATTGAAGTTTTGGTACCGTCAATAATCAAGTCAGGAACAAATACTAAGCCACGTTTAGTATCAAATTGTTGAGTGTAATCAGCTTTAATCTGCATAGAACATTCCCTCGTTATGACGTGTATTGGTTTATAATCAAATTAAACCTACGCTCTATATCGCTAGATAGGCTTCCAAGTTCTTTAGCTATAGCTGCTTTTCTTTCATTCTCATTGGCCATTATTTCTAACTGTTCGATATGCCAGCGAACAGTATCCTCGAAATTCCAATGATCTAAATCGATATCAAAGAGGTTTGAAAAACTATTCCGCATTTTCTTTAACTCTTTTTTCATTGATGGATATTCGTCAATGAAATGAAGTTTCGAACCTATGTCTTTTCCAAACTTTTTACGTAACTTCTCATGTTCTTTGTAATGTTCAAATTCACGAGGTTGAATGATTTCTGGTTGAGTTTGTCTCTGACTGCCAGAAATGAGCAGTTTTAATAAAAGATCATCATTTAGCTTGGCAGGATTAAGAGTGGGGCGTTTAACGGTATTCCAGAACTCCCCGTTAAATGTGATTAAACCACACCCATTAGGAATGTCTTTTTTCGTGACTAGCCCTTTCGGAACGGCAAAAACAACGCCATAAGAAAAGTCTAAATAGTTTTTCCACTTTGCTTTCGTAACGTCGGAACGAAAGTCCGATAAACTAACCTTAATTTCGTAAGAAATTGGATTAGGGTTGGCAAAGCTTTTTTCAATGGTGAATACATCAGGACGAACGGAACCTCTTTTACCTGCGGGGAGATCTTCCCATACCATACGACTCTCGCCCATTAGGTGGCGAGCAAGATTGTTAGCTAGCTCATTGTGAGTTAAATTAGATGTCGCCATAATGACTCCTTTTTAGTCCTTGTTGGCTGGATTGATGTGGTGTTCCCGCACCACATCAATTCATCACTCAGTAAGAGATGATTTCTCTAAGATTGCTGAGTTTGTTTTTGTTGATAAAGTACCAACTATTACATGTAGCGGCTTATCACCGATGACTATCACTTTTTTTGAGTATCCCGCTTGCTCTTCCAAAAACTCTACGAAAGCCGCATCAAATTTAATCTCATCAACTTGATTGTTTAGCGACGAGTTGAATGCCGCAGATGCTGATTCAATCTCACCTATTGAATTCAGGAGGTGTACTCTTGCGATTGTCTCGACCAGCGATGTAGTGATCCCATACTTACTAGCTACATTTTCCAAACTATTGCTTAAAATCATCTCCGTGTCCTCTCCGTAACCGAAGTGCAGAAAAATTTCGAAGGCAATTGATTTTGAGATGATTGAGTGGGGGGAGCTAGACCAGCGGTGGAAGTAATACTTCTTACCCGATTGACTTACATCAGATAAATATTGGTTTCTAACAACGATCAATTGATCAATATCTTCTGGTTTGTACCCGAGATCCTCGTAAAAGTTATACCAACGGCTATCTGTATAAAACGCTATAATAGTATGCTCACTTGCAACTTCTCCGTTCAGGTACTCAGTGAACTGTTTCAGGTGTAAGTCCTGTAGAGAGTCAGACATTATCAACTCTGCGTTTGCTATTGTGTTTTTCTCATGCGTTGCGTTTAAGCTCTCATTGTCAAAGGTCTTGTGCAAATTCTCTGAATTAGGGAGGTATTGGGTCTTAGGCTCGTCCATGACGACAGTTGAAGCCTGGTTAAATGGAACTTTCCTGACATGCTGTTTGTCAATATGTGTATTGAAATATGGGCTTGAAAGGTACATACCCAGACCAACAAAAACCGATAGTATAGTTATCCTAGTGACCATGAATCATAATCCTCATAGGTCGGTTATCTGCTTTAATTTCTTTTCAAGTACATTCTTGCTTAATGCAAACGCGATTTTTACAACCTCATTAGGCCCTGCGTCAGCGAAGGACGTTTTTAATTGATCTATTACCGTTGGTTTGGTTATGTCAGCCGCAAATTGATGTCCAGTCGCTGTAAGGCGTAAAGGTACGAGACTAACTATCCAACCTGAACCTGTTCTTCTAAAGCCAATGCTGTCTTTATTGGTAAGAGCTGACTCTAAGCAATTTTGATCAGCTAATATTTCAAGGTGGAAGACTAGCTTATCTAAAGCTTCATCATCTCCCTTTGGCCATAGAGTTTGAAATGATTCGGCGTTGAGTTTGAAGTCACTTGTACCATTGTCTAAGACTAAATTTAAGAAGTTGTTCAGGTATTCATAGTCAATTCTCACAATTTATTTCCTCTAGATTTTAATTTCAGCCCATTTTTTTTCACGTTTAATATCAGAAATGTGGCTTTGGTGAACGTTAAACTGTTTAGCTATCTCTGTTTGCGTAAACTTTGCTGTTTGAAGCTTAATCTTTATTTCTATGACTTCTTCTTTTGTAAGTTTGGATGCTGCGCGTTTATTACCGCTGCCCTTATGTAGCTTACTCACCAATTCGTCATCACGTAGACCAGAATCATAACGGTTAACAAGAGTTGAAATCGGGATACCATAGCGACGACTGAGTTCTGTCCACCCGACTTTACCACCTCTGAAATCGATCATTAGTTCCCCTTCAGTTCGATAGCTTACCTTGAAGAAATTCCACAATAGGCTCTATACAAGAAGGGGCTATCTCTACGGTTTAATTTATCCCAATTATTACCATTAGGAGTTTATGTCTAAAATAGTACGCAATGCGTACTAAATCAAGAGATTTGATAATTGACCATCACATATTTAATAACGAGCGCCACCCTTTTGTTCAGCTGTTTGTGTTGTATTTGTGGCTGGTGGTACCTTGACTAAATCAGACCAAGTAAGGCTGCGCGAACTGCTGCAGAAGTTTTATTAGGAGCCCCCAGCTTTTTTGCTGCGTTAGCGAGGTGAAACTCAGCTGTCCTATCAGATACATTCAAAATGATTCCTATCTCTGACATTGTCTTTCCATCTGCCGTCCACTTTAAAACTTCAATTTCTCTGGGGGTTAGGTGAGTGCTAGGAGAGGGGGTTGTATTTATATCGAGTACTTTTTCCATGCAGGAGTCAGCGATACTAGCGATCCATAACAGGTAAGGCATATTAGCGTTGATTTCTTTTATGGGCGTATCTGACTCCCCGCGTGAAAATGAGAGTAATGAGGCGGCTCCTCCAGGGAAGTGTGTGGATTTAGACCAACCGGCATGGATACCATGCAATTTAGCCTGCTGCCAAAAATGAGCTGACTCATCAATAACATTGTCCCAAATAATAAAGTGGCTTCGCTGCATGCCAAGAGATATTAACGGGTCCTGTAAGGCTAAACCTTTGTTTATGTATTGGTCGTTCCATTTGTCAGAATAACTATTAAGCATCTCTACTCTAGGTGATGTAATAGGAAGCTTGGTCTTAATTCCATAGGCGAAATAATCAAAACCGAGAAAGGATGCAGCGGCTTGCAAGGTTTTTGTGACATCTTCTTTAGACTCACAAGTGAGCAACTGCTGTATGTAGTCTTCAATTATTACATTGATGTTATGCTTCATAATTCTATTAATTCATTGTGGGTTCCTCTATTCACATAGTAAGTAGAGGAGCCAGTTATATACGTTTAAAGAGGATTTATTTTGCTATCTATTAATAATGCTGAACAATTTGACCGTACGAGCGACGGAGTTATACATTTAACATTAACCCAACTTGAGGTAATGGTTTTTGAGGTTTTAGATGCCCAACTTAATGCAGACTATACACAAAACAAACTCAATACTCTCACTGAGTTAAGTGGATATTTGGAGTTGGTTACGAGTACATCACCGAAACTATCAATAGGGCTTGACTGGTCATTTGTTAATGGTGATTACGTTATTGTAGGAGACCCATTTGTGAATTTTATAATTTGTGATGAAAGTGGCTGTCATATGAATACTCAGGAGGTCTATCAGTGCGTTAAGTCACATTTGTTCATGAATAATTGGAGCGCATTACTCTCTGAAAGCCTTAAGGGCACTTACAAGTAAACTGTCAACCTGTGAAAATCCCGAGCTAGGATTTATCCTATACAACGCTATCTTATGTCACTGACTTTTCTAGATTTCTAATGAGATGAGATAGCATGCACTACGTAACTGGCATGTCATGTGATTTGCCCCAAAAGGAAATTAACCAGCTATACAGCTACAGATATGATGTATTTATCAAATACCTCAAATGGGAAGTGGTTGCTGGTTACGGATCGACTGACTTGTGTCTGGAAAAGGACCAATTTGATACTGAGGATACTATTTACGTCTTAGCAAAGGATGAGAATAATCAAATCGTTGGTTGCGCTCGGATATTACCCACAACAAAGCCTTACTTACTGAAAGATGTTTTCCCCGAATTATTAAACGGCTTAAAAGCTCCTGAATCTTCAGAAGTGTGGGAGCTTTCACGTTTTACAAGCTTCGATCTTAACAGCGTTCCTCAATCTATTACCCAATTTTCCGCTGAGTCTACTGTCGAACTGTTAAAGAAAACGATGGAAGTTGCCAAATCATATGGTGCACAAAAGCTAATAAGTGTTTCACCTTTGGCCGTAGAGCGGTTGTTGAGAAGAGAGAATTTTACCTCAATGCGTTTGGGACCCCCAGTTAAGGCTGGTGGTCAATCCTTAATAGCTTGTTTGATTACTATCGAATAGAGCGATGAGGGTAGAGTTTATGATTAAGAAATACGGTGATAAGTCGTAGCAAGATATGTATTTCGAGCGTCACTCGTCAATGAATATAACAACGTTCAGTTGGCTAGTAAAAGTTAACTCCGGTGAAATCAATCAGGTTTCAATAAGAGAGTGAGGGTGAGTGGGGATCTTATGCTATCAACTCCATTGATGGCTGAGTTTCTTAATTATCCATTTTGTTGACAGTAGTAGAACGGAAATACCCTTGTTGTGATATTTTTTTCTAACCATCATTATATCATTCCAATGGGTTCCGAGAGTTAGAATTCCCAAGTCTTGGCTTTTTCATAATTAGCTATCGGTTATCCGGTAGCTTTTTTTTTACTCGAATTACCATGGTGAGTTAAGCGTTCTTTGAAATCGACTCTTCTTATAATGCAAAAAAGCCAACTCAATGAGTTGGCCTCTTTCTTAAACGTATTTTCTCTACCTCAGCTCGAACACTAAAAATGGTGCTCGTGCTAAAGGAGTTATGAATAATATCAGCTAACCATTTTTTTTCAATGGCACTATAAGTGAAATTTTTATCGTGGATGCTATTGCATTATATGAAAAGTAAAAAATTTCATGCATAGGCATAAGGCAAGGTGTGCTCTTTGTAGGGTGTTCTCTTCAAAATGTTAACGCCCCTGCTCTTTCTCGAAACACCTTCTATACCAACCCCCCTCGGTAGTCACTAAATTGTTCCTTCTTTTATGAAATTGAGCCCATTTTTAATGGGACGCGCATCATAGTTAGGCAACTATTAATATCAAATGACTATGTGCTTGGTTGTATTTAATAGCGATGTTTATGACAATTTGGTGGTTAATATATCGACTAACTAAGGTTGTTGGAAATGAGAAAATATGGATTTATTTTGGGGCTGGGGGGAATGGTTGCAAGTATTTTGTTATCAGCACCAACGTTAGCTCAAGACTCCACCAGCTCAGTAGTGAGCTCTTTAACTTCAAACAGTTCATTCAGTACTGCTCCCGCTAGTACAGCAGTTCGAATCTACAAAGGCAAAACCTCTGGTCGCGTGAATTTCCCGTCTGGTTACAAAACATTCTACGTGAATGGAGTAGAGCACACGGTGGGTAAAGGAAACACAATAATAACGGTTCAGGGTGCTGAGAGTAAGTATTATACATCCGACTGTACCCCGACTGATAACCGTTGCCAAATGTCAGGAAGAACCGCTAAGGCCTCAGCTTGCATCATTACAATAACAGATCGGTATGTTGTTGGTTGTAATACTCAACAAAATCTTACTTCTCGTACTTGTCGTAATGGCCACTGCTCAGTGTCCGGTACTGAGGATATTGGTACACGAGGAAACATTTACTCTGTGACAGGAGAGAGATAATGAATACGAAAATATTAGCCATTTTGGTAGCAGGCCTTGCTTCTATCAATATTCAAGCTAGTGATTCCACTCAAAGCGTTGTTAGTAACTTGACTCAGCGTGATTCTTTTCAGGCCGCTCCCGCAGATACGGTAAAGCGCTTGTGGACAGGGAAAACTACTGGTCGTGTGAATATTCCAAGTGGATATAATCAGATCACGGTGAACGGCAGAACTCACCATATAGGGAAAGGCCAAACAACAATTATCAATATTCAAAGTGGAACATCTACTACACGTCATTGGTGTGAAACATCCTCGGGTGGCGGTTGGGGAGGAGGTAGTGATAATGGTGGCGGAAATAAATGTTCGAGTGATAGAGCTACTGTTTCAGTGCCTGATTGTAACATCATAATTACTGACACTTATGTGCAAGGTTGTAATACTGTGAAATCTTGGTCAACTGGTGCATGTGAGAGTAGCAGTTGCTACCCAGGCTCTTCAATTAAGTTCGGCGGTACTGGTTATGTCCGATCGATTGTAGGGGTGAAAAAATAACATGAAGATATCGTTTATTAAGGTTCTAGGGGGAGTAGCCGCTGTCTGTTGTATGTCATTCTATTCTGTTGCAGGAGACTCTTCTGCAGGAGTAGTAAGTAACTTAACTTCAGCAGCCTCTTTTTCAAAGGCTTCTTCAGGCGGGACAAGAAGAGATGTTTACAATGGTAATACGTCTGGTCGTATCAATTTCCCTTCGGGTTATAGATACGCATACGTAAATGGAAATCGGCACATTATTGGTTTGGGTTACAATACATACATTCAAAATGGCCATTGCACGATCACGGTAACTGACGGATACGCTCAAGGATGCTCTGCTAGCCGTATCTACAAGGTTTACATGACGAAATAGATACAACCCCATACTAAAACGCAAAAATGGCACCTGGATTGATTCAGGTGCTTTTTTTTGGCTGTTGTCGAAAGACAATAAAGATCGAAACTTAGCTTCTATCAACATAACCACCAAACAAAAGCGTGACAACAAAGTTTGATACCCCTTTTCCCCTAAAGTGCCCGAAATCCCAATAAATAAAATATGTAATTCTGAGTATGAGTTTGGAGTACATCGACATTTCAGAAACTCAATTATGCCAAGCTGCGCAACTGGCTTTATAACTCTGTTAGGTTTATGATTTTATTTATTTTCCCTTTTTGGGAAAGTAACGCTTGACTGTTTTTTGTGTATTTCCCATAATGGGAAATGTAGACAGAGGTATATATGCGAATTTTATCAAGAGCAACTTTACGAGAGTTTTGGGAACAGCCTAATTACGCTGATTCTGAACAGCCACTAGTGGCATGGTTTGACGAAGCCAAACACGCAAATTGGCAAACGCCCCAAGACATAAAGGCGCTGTACAGAAATGCGTCTTTCGTTGGCAATAATCGCGTTGTGTTCAACGTTCACGGCAATAAGTATCGACTGATCACCGCGATTAATTACAAATTTTCGATGGTATATATTCGCTTTATTGGCACACATGCAGACTATGACAAAGTTGATGCAAAAACCGTTTAGAAGAGGCAGATATGCATATTAAACCAATCAAAACAGCAGATGATAACCGCGCTGCTTTAGCGCGAATCGAGCAGCTTTGGGATTCTGAACCAAACACACTAGAGGGTGATGAGTTAGAAGTGCTTGCCACTCTAATTGAGGCGTTTGAAGAAGCTAATTATCCAATTGCACCACCAGATCCAATCGAAGCAATCAAGTTCCGTATGGAGCAGCAAGGCTTAGAAGATAAAGACCTTGTACCTTTCCTTGGTCAGCGTAGCCGTGTTACTGAGATTCTGAGCCGTCAAAGACGTTTATCTATCTCAATGATTCGCAAGCTACACGATGGGCTTAGAATCCCATTGGATAGCCTTGTGAAAGAATATCAACTGGTTAAGTAAGGGAAAAACATGGCCGAAACAAAGTTTGTAGAGTGCGAAAAACTCGCTGAAAAACGAGAGCAAGTTAATGACTTGATGGAGTTTTTAACGTTCCTTAATAAGAACGGTGTTCAATTTGGTGAGCACAGAAACTGCATAAACAACACACCTTGGTTAAACCCTATCAACTTAGAACGTAATGGTGAAATTCTTGCGGCGAAATTTCTAGGTATTGATATGGATAAAGTAGAACAAGAACGAGTCCTACTTGAACGTTCAATTCATAGTTAAGAGGGAATCAGATGCAAATACAAGGTTACATCGCGTGTGCCCATTTTGAAGAAACAATCAAACATCTTGGCGAGGGTGATACGCCAGAAAAAGCACTTTCTGATTTTGTTAATGGTGACTTTCAACTCCATTGCGAACGTGATGAAGTCGAAGACGGTTCATACGTCACCGTGAGGGTTTTTAAAGCAATTTATGCAGACACCCCCGAAGCAAATATGGACGACTTTGAAGATGGTTGGCAATGGATGCTTGGTGATGAAGTTAGCGAGCATCAAGTGCAATTTTTTGAATAACGAGGGGAAATTATGGACATCTACGAGCATCCTCAGAACGTTGAAAAGCGACTAGATAACGTCTATCACGGTTGTTGCGAATGGTGGACGTTCAGAGATACCTTTCTCGCCTCTTGTTTAAAAATGGGCGTTCCACTGTTGTGTGTTAACAGATTGCAAGCAAGACGTCATTGGCGTTCTGGATGGACAGGCTTTGAATCTGCCGATTGGTTCAGAATCCAGTTAATCAAAGAAATTTACTAACCGAGGGAAAGAATGGAAAGCGCGAAGAATATATTTGCTGTTATGGCAATGTTCATTTTGATTGCTATTGCGTTTAGCTATAAAGAGGAAATATTTGCCTTTGTGTATTTCGATCCAATGGTCGAATTTCTTGTTAGCAAACTATCAAACTAACTCAGAGGGAAAAGAAACAAATGTCAGATATTAAGAAAGGCATTGAGAAAGGCATTGATTTGCTTTGGTTATGCCAGGAATTGCAGTCGGAAAAAGACGGCATTGACCGAAGTGGGTTATGGTGATTCTTATGCAGAAAGCGCTTTAGCTTATTTCGAATCCATCTTATAGGGGAAAGGATGCGATTAAATAATTCGTTGAAATGGCTACTTTTTGGAGCGATTTGTTTTGTTTTTGGTGTTTGGTTAGCAAGTTGAGGGAAAAATCGTGGCAAAATCATTTGATGCTTATAGCCCCGCGATTACGGCAACAGAAAAGGCCATTAAAGATCGAGAGGCTAAATTAGCTGAACTCAAAGAGGCTGAAGAAATCAGTCATAGCCAGGAGAAATCCACTGATTTTTATTATCAGTTAGGTCGCGCTGAGGCTGCCATAGAGTTCAAAATTGGTGATCAGAAGGTCGCTAAATCCAAGCTGAAAAAAATGGTTCAGCTACAGAAGTTGATAAGTAAAGTGAATGAAGATTACGACTTTATTTTAGACAAATGTGATGCGCTACATAATGAGATCAATTTACTGAAGTCCGTAGCTTCGTTGCTGTCGGTAAAATCAATCGCAACCAATCAATCTTATTAGGGGAAAATCACGATGAAAAACTGGTTTAAAAAACACTATGAAGCGTGGTTAATATTGAGAGCTGCAAAGATATTGAATCGCAACGTGGAGCGTTCGCCAGTGATTAATCGTCGTGATAATAACTATCTCTTTGAAGTCGAGTTTGAGCTTAAAGAGATAGCTCAACGAATCAAATCTGAATACAACGAGATCTAGAGGGAAAATGATGGACACACATGACTTTACAGGGTTCAAAATAGACCTTATCCCGAACAGTCCTGAAACCCCGATGATCTTGATTTTTGATGGTGTGGCTTGCTGTAGCATCGAACTACCATCTACAGGTGAGTTTCATGTTTTTCCTGCTGATGACCGAGCGTTATACCACTTAGTACAGTTCAAAATGAACGGTGCTAAAAATAACCCTCCAGAGATAGATTTTCATGTACCAGTATCGGAAATGGAAAGGTTTAAAAAAACTAGCCTTTTACCAGTAATCAGCTAATGGGGGAAAGTCTGTCAATGGACGCACAAGATCGAATGAATGAAGTGGCAAACATCGTTGATTTACAAACCTTAATTTGGGTATGTATTTGCGGCCTACTAATAGGATCTTCTTTGGGTGTGTTAATCAGGTGATAAACCACGTCAATCCATGAAGAGCGAGATTGTTTGGATAAATAAAAAAGCCGTCCCTCAGCGAGGGCGGCTTTTTTATTGATGGTGATGGTACTCCACCAGCTCTTAGTTGGTAGTTGCGTTTATGCTGACAACTTAAGTGCTAGTTGGACGGGTACCGCTGTTTCGTTCTTTTGAAATACCTTTTTGATTGATTCAAATCTTACTAATTCTCTAGATTGGGTTTGAAAGTTTCTGCATAAATGGCTGAATTTACGCCAATAGTGGTTTTTACACTCAACGAACAAAACTCTATTAACGTCGGGACAGGAAACTATTTGGTATACGTAAGCGATGACTTCCTCAATACCTTCTTGTTTTCTGACTTCAATCTGAAGACTTGGGTGACCTTTCATCAGTCGATTGTAAATGTCTAGGAACTCAAACACCTGATCTTCATTGATCATATCGAACAACTCTTGTGTAACGATTGGTTCATCTCCCAAGCATTCTACGTCATAGTCATGCTTAATAAACGAGTCTAGTTTGGTGATTTGTGGTGACTCATATTGTTCAGTTATGGCCTCTTCAGTTTCTGAACCAATTCGGTTCGCACCAAAGATACTAGGTGTTCTACATGCGTCCATTGATAGCTTATTGCCTTCGATTCCATGAAGGTTTGCGATCAAAAGTCGTGGGTGTAGTTTGTTGCGGTATGAGGCATCACTCATGCCAAAAAAGTGGACCTTTTTGAATAACTTCTCCTTCGGTCGCTTTGGGTTTTTAATCGACAGTAGGCGGTCGATATCGGTGAGGGGTAAAACTAAGTTTAAGTCATCTTTTTCTAAGCATGGGATGCCTAGTCTAATGTTTGAAGGGTAATCAAGCTCGTGCATCATTCTTAGAGCGTGAGACTCGATGTCGTTAGATTTATGAATGGGCAATATAACTTCAGTCAGATTTGTTAGTTTCAGAATGTCTGTTTTGTGTTTGCGTACAATGTTGACCGCATTGTCGTTACATTTTATGTCATCAGGAACAACGGTAAAAAGGTTTCGACTCATGCGAAGTGGGAGGTATTTGATTGTTTTTGCATATTCACTAAAAACCCAGTCAGTATCGATGTCTTCACCCGCTCTGGCTTTGGTGACTAGACCATTATCCATAAAGCAAGCTGAGTGATTAGTCGTCTGAATCAGTTCGTTGTAAAAGAATGATTTTTTCTCGGTATTGGTATGAGCTAAGGAACCACCGATACTGCAACCAGCTGCGATGTACCCAAGTTCAGCACTATTTGATACACCACTCCTAAATGTAATGGGAGGCTTAGGTTGAATGCCATTTTTGACAAAGCTTAATACCTTGCTTAAGCGACCTCTAAGTTCTCCGATACCTTTATGGCCACGACTTATGTAACAGCTATTGAATGATTTGTGCATTTGATCTTCTTTAAACATTAGTTCAAACATATTCAAATAACGGTTTGTAAGTATGACATAGCAATCGCGTTCTTTGTTTTTATAGCTATTTAACAGTCGACGTGATGGTTTGAAGTGTTGGTTAAAGAAGTTTGTTGTTGCTTCATGGTTGTTCTGATCATGCATTTCTACATCGTAGCTTTCAATCAGTTCGTCATGTTTTATCAAGCCATGCAATGCACTGAATATTACAACTTCAAAATGATCATGAACATTGGGTACCTGCTTATTGATCATCTGATAGATATTACCAGTGTATAGGTCGTAAGCGTTATGGGTACCAGGTAGTTTTGGTTTGCTACAACCAATAATCAGTAATGGTTTCATAGTGTATTCCTTTTGGGTGGTGAAGAAAGCCATACCAACAAGGTATGGCTTTAACGGTTAAGCGTTATACGTCTTCTTTACTTCGTATTTCTTTGAACTTATTGAGGATGCTTTCTTCGCTTATGCCATATGGCTCCAAGCGTTCTACGACCTCTTCTATATCATTCGTGTAGAAGCACTCATGATTGAATAGTTCGCGGCGAATAATGGCACTTTCACCGTTTTCTTTCAGGTCGAGTTCTCTTGCATTTTTAATAATGGTTGGATACTCGGTTTTAAGCGTTTCTATGTGTTCTGATTGACAGTACATACCGTTACCACAACTAACATATTTTGCTTTTTCTTTGGCTTGCTCTTGGAATTGCTCTTGGCTAAACGCAAAGAAGGTACCTGTTTTCTCAAACAGCGTGGACATTGCGTCGTTTGTGTAATCACTAAGATATTTCATGGTATTTTCCTTTTGGGGTGCTAATTCACCACCAGCAAATGCTGGTGGTGAATAGTTGAGGGTGTATCTGTTTGTTTTATGAAGCTGAGAGGTTAAATCCAGCCGCGTTCTGCAAAGCTAACTACTTCGTTCCCGCCGACAACCATGTGATCGAGTATGCGAATCTCCATTAAAGAAAGGGCATCAATTAACTGTCTTGTTATTCGACGATCGGCCTGAGATGGGGTTGCATCACCTGATGGATGATTGTGGTACACCCAAATACAAGCAGCATTGAGTTCTAGGGAACGTTTAATAATCTCCCTTGGGTGAATGTTGCAGGCATTTACTGTACCGGTAAAAAGAACTTCTTCTGCGATGATTCGATGTTGGTTATCACCGAATATCACTCCAAACTCTTCACGCTCTAGTTTCGCTATTTTATTAGCTAGGTAGAGTTTCATTTCATTTGGAGAAGTGATTGCGTCGCCCTTGTTAAAGGTTTCTGACAACGCGGTATGACCTAGTTGTAGTTTATCTTCAGTTGATATTGAAGAGGCGTAATCATCAATAGTTGCTTCACGCATAGTAAAGCCGCCAATTAACTTTGGATCTTCGATTCTTACGTATAGTTTAGTAGACATGGTATTTCCTTTTGGGGTTGTGGCAGTAAAGCCATAGGTTCATGCGTAAGGGCATAAGTGCTACGAGTAGCGGGGAGGTAAGGGACGCCACCAGAAAGGTGTTTGGTACTTAGAGCGTCAATGTACCAAATAAGCATTTGAATATTAGCAATTGAATGGCCATAAGGCTAGTGTTCCTGATCATTGACCAGCGCTAAGGTTGGTCAAGTGGTAACCTTCTACATCTCGCAGTCGTTAAGTGACAATGTCACGCTAGTTTGTTCTTACTTCGTTCCTAGCGTCGTCAAGCAAGATGTTATGTGTTGGCTCATCTATAGTGATATTCGCATAAGCTCTTAGATAAGCTGAGCCATTGTAATGCTCAAGGAATCCTATGATCCCCAAATCATCATCTGAATGGTAGTCACTAAAACCATTTAGTTTCATTGATAAACCATCCCAGCCAAAAACTAGGTTACCAGTTATCGAGGTGGGTTGGTCTTCAGTTGATTTATCTTCCAGTGAGAAGGGAATAGGGCATTCTAGGCGCTCTACATGTTTGGCAATGTTGGTTTGGTCTTTTGGACCATAAATGATGAATGGGCCGAGGAAACCATTTTGTTTGGCTTTCTCGATAGCTAGTTCGTGTAGGGTTTGATTTGTTAGACCTTTGTCGGAAGAGTTAAGGGTGCAATAAAACATATCCGGTTCACCTTTGTCATTATGACAAGCCACCAGCATGTTAGAGGTTTTATGGGTATCAGACATAGTAAGTTCCTTTGGGGATGAATTTGATAAAGAAGTTGCCAGCAAGGCGAGTGTAAGAGGGATGCGACCGCTAGGGGGTAGGTATTAATGCATCTATAACCTAATTCACAGCGATTATTTATGATATCGGTCTTGCTTACAAGTAGTACTGGGTAAAATGGTGAACTGAAATACGAGGCATTTTGCTGTTAATCTATTGGTCTGGTAAATGATAAGGAGTTTAGGTGTATATGATTGAGGATGAGAGTGTTTATAGTGTACCTATTAGAGAGCAGCTATCTGAGTACCTCAGTTGGCCGTGGTACGCTTTTTTTCTGCTTTTGCTCGTAGATGTAGCTTTTATGGTGTTTTCCAATGGCTTCCTAGATGCAGCACTTGGTGTCTTTAGAGGGATACTGTTTGTTGGTGTATCGTTAATTATCTCGTATGTAACGTACGCCCACCTCATAGCACGGTTCGAAATCAACCTCTATTTACAAAAAAGCTTCTTCAGCAGAGTCGGGGGTTCACTAGCGTTCGCTTTAGTGGTGACCATGTGTACTGGGGTGAACATTTTTCTGATCGCTTCTCTGACACCTTACATGGGCCTTCTTGTGTTTTGGCTGATTGTGTCGAAGGTCATTATGTCGACAATGGATGACCATGAGTTAAAGGGAGATGTCATGATCATTAAGAATGTACGTAAGGCGGAGTTGGGCTTACATATACCAATGAGCATCAATATGGATCTTTCTAACGGTTCGGGGCTCAACCAATTAACTCCTAAGAGCTTACCTGAGTATCTAGTAAGGATGATTTACACCGGCATTGAATCCTCAGAGCGCGATAACGATTCTAATACTCTGATTATAGAAAGCGACCTGATATCTAAGCGGTGCCTTAAAATTATTAGTGATGAGATTAGGGGTGTACCTGGTTGGTATATGGATCAGTCTCGAATCTATGCGGGGCCAAGGGCGCTGTTTCGATGGACCGTGCTCAAGTTTGTTTTCTTTCATAGACGTAAATACAGGCCGTTGGTTCGAGTTACTATTCGTCGTTTACAAGTAGATGAAGTGCGCACTGAACTACCAGCTTGTGATTAAATATTCAGCTCTTGTTGTATATCACCGGTTATTTTTAGACCTTTACGCATAAAAAATCATCAACCTTGATTGTTTATGTTTTAGGGTGGTGAGTTTTCTGATTGTTATGCATTGTGTGGTTGAAGCAACAATGTGTATATGCATATTAATATGATATCATTTCTAAGTGATTGATACTTGGCGTTAAGTATCAGCATCTATGATGTACGCCACTCATTTCCGAACCACCAGCTGGTGGCCTTCATTTATACGCAGTATTTATTTGCTCTTACCCAAAAGGAAAACACTATGTCCAACTCAAAGATTTTTGAAAAAAATGAACAAAGAACTCAACTGATTTATACCCATACTCACCGTAATTTTAAAGGCGAATGCAAAAAAAGCATGAACCTCACATACATGGATGAAAGTGGAAAGACAGTACTTGGTAACCCATCAGGAATGCCAGATATAACTTACGCGGAGCATTACATTTACGCTTTGCTTAAGGAATTTTCAGTACTTCAAGAGCGTGTTTTGCAAAAGGTTATCGGTGCGTATTCGTGCGCAGAGAAACTAAAGCAAACTTGCCAATGGCGTGGAAGTATTGATGAGCTTGAAATCCTTTTGCAGGATGACGAAGCCGCATTTTTGGTTCGCGACAAAAAGGTTATCTTTCTCGATGATCTTAAAACTATCTATAGCCAAGTTTGTTCTATCAACAAGCTTTGTTGTGAGGGCGTTCTTACGGTTGGCCGCTATGGCTTTAATCGCGGGGAGTCGCAATTTGGTATTTTGAACCTAACGTGTGAAAAGCTAGAAGAAAAAGTAACTCACCAACGTCAACTATGGTGCCAGCTGCATTCAGAGTAGCGGTAACCACAAACATAATTATTAGAATAAGGATCTATTCATGAGCGACAAAATTAAATTCTTTGGACCAATTATCGCGATTGTACTCATTGTGACATCGGGGGTTGGTTGGTATGAATATGCTAAAGCGAACAAAGAGAAAGAGGTCTTAACTGAGATACACATTCTTGATGCTAAAGCAGGTGCTGACTGGATGAGCAATAGCGCAGAGTTGCTGGAAGCCGGTAAAAAGCCTCTAATATCAAAAGCAGCAAACGTTGCGGCTTTGGTAGGCATCATAAACAATCACTATGGCACCGACGAAAGCAAGTGTGCTCAAAAGCTTGTTGAGTCTTCTATTGACCCTTTTGCTGTTGTGATTGGTAATGCGAGCCTTTTGGTTGAATACGCGAGTCAGCAACAAAACAACATTTACTATTTAAAGAAGTTAAGTGAAACAGATGGGAGCGATGTAAAGGCGCTATTCCAAATCTTATCTGATCATAGTGCTGCAATAGCTAATGGAACAAACCCAAAGAATGACGACAACTTAGTGTCGGTCTTTGAGTGTTCAGATAAACTTTCAGTTCTCTTTAATAGAAGCTGATTTAATAAACTAAAAAACGAGCCAATAGGCTCGTTTTTTTGATCATAAAGACTGAGTTAGGAGTTATCAAATCAGGATTAGACTAACCGAGTATCAATAGATATCTCGTGTCTCTTCATTGTCTTGATAAGTTTGTCAAAATTTGGGTGGTTAATATTTAGAATGTAGTTAAGCTCGCGAGGAACAACGACTGATGGGACAGCTAGAGCTAAGCTATTGTTGCTTGAGAGCCATTGATCCCCAATCTCTGCAGTTTCTAAAGGGGCTGGTTCTTCTTTCCAGTTACTAGGTAAGTCTTCATTATTAAGTAGAAGCGCATCTTCTTCATCGAGTTCAAGAGTGAACAAAACATAGCTGTCTAATACCTTAGTATTCTTGAGGTGCACAAGAATCTCAAGAATGGCAAGCGATTCAGACCCTGCGACGTATACGGCGGGGCGGCCTATTGAATTCCACCTTCCACCGTATAAACGAGCTCCGTTTCCATCCATAGCGGTATCAGCTCTTTTCTCCTTAACGATTCTGTATATGGTAATCAAGAGAAGACTCCGTGCTCCAGTCGACCTATCAGGTTTAGAACCCCTTCGGATTCTGCAGTTGTAGAAACCATATCGATTGGTCGTCGGTTACCGAGCCCTACTACGGGAGATTTCATCCATTCACATGCTGCAATAACATCTCCTTCAAACAAATCCACTGTTTTACTGAAGATTTCCGCGTATCGATACAGGCGATCACTTTCATCTTTGTTGAAGCGGCCTGTTTTAGATCGGCGGTTTAATGTTGCGCGAGGAATCGTTACAGCGGTAGCCAGTTCTTTCTTATCAACTTTTGAATGTTTAGCTAGTTTTTCAAAAACATCATAGTCTAGGCCTTTGTTGACTATCTCATAAAGGGTAACCCCTCTAGCAGGGATGCCCACTCGCTGCCAGAAGCTGGCAGGTTGTTTTACTGGTTTGAATGCTTGCAACTCCATATCAATCACTCCTATATCAATTGATACACTTAGTATGTATCAATTGATGTTTAGCTGCAAGTTTAAAGGGGGTGGGAAATTTTAAGCATGGTTCTAAGGACACATCTAGAGGAATAAGTCGTATAACCGCCATCACATTGGCAGTATTCGTGTTCCCAGTCGCTAAAGTATTGCTCGGCGTCGGAATAGCAACTGAGGTGCACAGGTTGGTTTGTGATGATATCAAGCTCAGGATCAAGAAGCCTAAAATCCATTTCGATATCTTTCAGTTCTTGCTTGGTGTAGCTATCTCTCTCCCAGGCTGGAACCGGAGTTCCTTTAATGATGGTGTAATTGGTTTTGGACTCTATCGCTACCAATCGGTTGTCGACCTTATACAAATGCAGCCAAACCACCAAGAAGATGCCGTCAGGGTCCGACAAGATTATCCTTAGCACCTTCTTAAATTGAGTATTGTTAGGGTTAAAGAAGGGGGTTTTCTGGGTCCACTTAGATGCCATATCATTGAGCCTTGAATTGTTATTTAATGTTTATGCACAGAAATGTGTATAACACCGTATATTTTTTAAATTGAACGACTAAAAATGCGGGAATGGTGAATATGAAGCGCTGGTGGCTAGGCGTCACTCCACCAGCGAAGGTTGATTGAAAGAATTAACCAGCACTGAAGCAAGCTTCAAATGGCGAGTTAGGTTGATCTATACCATCAACGGTTATGCAAGCAGGCGGCTCTCCCTGCTTGAGGCTAACAGTTCCTTCCGCAGTGATTTTGCTCTGCGTGAACTCATGAACCGGAAGGCTCATAGACGCCACAACCACATTTTTTTCGTTTACAACAAGCTCTGTGTTGTAGGTAACCTTTACCGCAAAGTTGGTTGGTTGGCCTTGAACAGGCTGCATGTATATTTGAATACCAGATGATACGTCTTTATGAATTGGGAGAACTTCCTGTTCATCGATTGTATGGTTCCAACCAACTAACAATGTCTGAGTGTTTACATTAAGTAGCTTTGTCTCATGCACTCGCGATAGACCCATACTATATTTCTCTAGGCTTTGATCAAACCTCACTTCAATCTTTGCAAGAGTGGGTGCCGGTTTTAACACTGCAGCATTAACTGCAATTGGAGCGAAGAGCGATAAAGCCAGTAATTTAAGTTTCATGATTATTCCTTTCTAAATAGTTTATTGCCTTATATGTCCACCAGCGCGGTTAATAAGGAGTAGGGGCTAATCCCCATTAATGAGAAGGTTAGGCGTTCCATCATTATTGACATCTAGGCCAGCGGCTCGCCTTGTGTTGATAGGGCGGTATAGTTGATCAGCTATCAGCTCTGCATTAAAGGCTACCCAGTGTGTGAGTTTCAAAGCTTCGATATAATCCAATGCTTGTTGGCAATCTCTTAGGTTTGTGTAAAAGAGAATTTTCTCTTCATTGCTTAACTCTCTATTAGGTTCCACAAACACCTGTTGTGACAGAGGTGAGAATTCCTTTTTCTTTGATAGCTGTATGAGTTTCCTACGTCGAACGGTTAACGAAAAATATGTTTGATAGCTATAAAATCGCCAAGAGCCATAAGAGCTGGCCACTGTGAGGGCAGATGACATGAATGATACTGATTCGATCGTCGACCCGAAGAAATACACTGCAACCAAAAATAAACTGATCTTTAAAGGAGCCCATGGAATGGACATAAGCTTGCGTAGGCGAGCTGATTCGTCGTTATAGTTCATCACTAACTACCTTCGGTACAAACACAGACACTAGCCAATCACTACAGAGGTAAATATTGCCCTCTTTAATTTTGTATGTGATATGAGCAATTTTTGAGTTACCCAGGATTGGAATTAATCCAGACACCACGCTTGCCTCTTTTCTTGCCTTAATCACTATATCTACGGTCTCATTCCAATAAACGACTAAACCATCACTTTCTTGGGTCGCGCATGTTGCATTGCTAGGCCAACCTATCTCCTTTGAAAGATATTGCTCCAAGGTTAGGTCGCCTTCTTTAAGTACTTCAACTGTAAAATCTGTCATCTGAGCACCTTTATGCTTGTTGTAAAAGTAAGTGTTAGCCAGCGTGTTTATGTTGGATATTTGAAGGGGGATTATCTTTAGCCCTTAGTTTGGATAGCTCACACTCTATAAGCCCCTCGAAGGCTTCGGCTGTGGATACTTTCTCAGGGGTTAGTGCACCGCTAAGGATGATCTTTTTAATGCACTCTGCGAGCGCGAAGAGGCTATCAGAGGAATGAGGTTCCGTTTCAAGGTGACCTATAAGCTCTAAGGCCCAAGGCTTTTCTGCAACATCAACCATTTCAAACCAATGGCGAATAGATTGAATAAGGCTTTCAGCCCAAATGTCCTCATAGCAGCCAATACTCAAACTTGGTTGTTCTGTTCGATGCGCACTCTTCTCACCAATGTACTTAGTACTTTCCACTTTGAATCCCCGCAGCTTTAGTTCGTGTCAAGTATTTTACAAGACCTTATTGACATATGCTCTCAACGCCGCACAAATAGTGACTTCTTCAATTTCTAGCTGTATAATTGGGGTATTACCCCATTTTATTGAGCTTAATTACTAGTAAAGAACTGTAATCGTACATTTTATTGCTGGTGGTCTGTTCTCGATTGTTATAAGGAATATCTCATGCACATTAAACAAATAGCCGTAGCTCTACTGCGTACAGCCGCCATTATTTCAGCCTCATTTGCACTGAAAGCTTTTGCAGCTCCCGAAGCAGATCACACGCCGTTTAACTTTTTTTCTGTGAACTGTCTATCTGAATCTGGGGATAGGAGTATGGGGGTTTCAGCAATGTCTAACCGACTTTTAAGTTTTACTATCTTCAGTGAAGGGATTGAATACACGTACCACGATAAGAAACCACCTATCACAAGAGTTCTTCAGCTTGATGAGAAAAGTGAATATTCCTTTGTGGGTGAGTTTGAGACATATCAACCGAACGGGCCTAAACAAACCTTCAAGATTGATGTATCCAAAGACCTAACGAGTGCGCATGTGAGCTATCAGCTTAACGATCAATCCACTGAGTCATTTGAATTTGGTAACTGCAAAACTCGGTTTTCTAAACAGTAAAATAATGGGTTACCGTTGAGCGGCCATCATGGACCGTTCAAGTGACCAAGCGTATGGAGAAAGCGATGATTAATATGTTATGTAAGTTTAATTCCTCTCGACGAGTGGCTGCACTGTACAGAATTACCCTTGGTTGTTGTTTTGTCATTATACCAACAGCTAGCCTAGGTCTTGTATTACTATTAAGTCCAGAGAGTGGCGGGTGGGAGAGAGGGGCAGGGGCATTTATGATAAGCCTTGTGATGATTCTACTCAGAAAAACGATACCGATGTTTGCTTGTGATTTTAAAAGGGCGCTTAGACACAAGGGTGAGCCAGTAAACATGCTCTTGCCAGTAGCTACAGCTAGTTTATTCATGATGTGGTCGATACTTCCACAGGCTTGGTTGCAGTAGGTTAAGTTCTTTGAATGACTCCACCAGCTAAAAAACGAAATAGGGCTCAATGCCCTATTTTTTTGTACCCAAAATTGGGCAGGAGTTTAAATGGTCATTACGAATGCGTTACTGATAAATACCCTGATTGGTAACAAGTACGGGGTAGCCAGGAACCCCGTAATCACGATTTAAACTGTCACCAACCCTCACTGATAAAGTGAGCGTCGGGTATCTGGATTTATAGTAGCGGATGCTATCAGGGCTACTAGCTTCAACTATTGCTAGAGTAGTGTTTGTGGAGATGAAGTAATCGGCATTAGATTCTACCCACTCTTTCGAGAAATCATCGTCACCAATCACTGCTAGTGGATTTATAACGCTCGAATTTTTCCGCTCTATATCAACTTGAAGGGCTATTGGATTAAGCGTGTAACTAACAATCGGAAACATCGACCCAAGAACTTTCTTCTCAACCATTTTTGGGTCTTCCTGTTCTTCTTTAGCAATAGCAGCTGCATGTTCGATCTTCTGTATGTTCTCAATTCGCTTTTGTACCGAGATTTGATCCAAAATATCAGGAGCAATAAAATCACTTAACGGCTTGCCACCTTTATCTCGCAAAACAATGAGCTCTTGTGAGTGCGCTGGTGTTATGGACATCATATATACGAATAGGAGCCATACGTGCTTATTACGCATAACCTAACCTCTTATAAATCTGAATAAAGCCATTCCTGTAGTTTTCAGCCTTTTCAGGGGTGAAGGAGTGATACAGCCCAGCAGCAGTGAACCAGTCACCACATTTGTCATACTGCTCTCTATAGTAAGCAGCTCCGACATTTAAACTCCTTGCTGGATGGGTAGCCTCCCATAAATCTTCAAATTTTTCTCCATGCCACTTCCAGTTAACTTGGATTGGGCCCAGGTCAAACGAACGATGACCATTATCCAAAAGGTACTTAACGTTGGTGTACAGTTCTGCGCGGGAGTCAAAGTAAAAGGAGCTGCCACGAAAGTTCATTGCAAAAGGGTGAGGCATCTCGATAGAACCGAGTTCACTTTCTTTATGGGCAAGGGTAAAAAGGAGCTCGGGCGGAATATCATGTTTCTGTGCTGCAAACAAATAAGCAGGAGCAACCGCTTTACCTTTAGGGGGCTTGGCTATTGCTGGTGGTATTAATAGACCACCAGCTGCAACAGACATGCTTTTTATGAAAAGTCGTCTATCCATATCATAACCGTGTCGCGAAAATTGCGCCTGTATAGCCCATGATAACCATTGTCGGGTAATGAGTGACTCCCATGCCTTTAGCCTCACCATTATCAATGTGGAAATTATAGGTATCTGACTTAACCTGATCCTTGGTAACTCCATACTTATTGGTAAAGTCAGTTACATCTTTCTCTGTTACTTTTCCACCATCTTTAGACAAAAATACTTCAATTTGCTGCTCCTCTTTGGCGTTCGCAACGCTATCAATAACATTCTCGGCACACTGGGCATCACAGCCTTCAACTTTATAAAAAAACAAGGTTCTACTCATTTTGTTTTTTGCCATAGGCTCGAGAGCGACATTGCCAATTTGATTAAAGCGAATTGGGGCTGAAGGGCTGTCCTTAAGTTCACCGAATAGTTCGTTGCCAACAGCGGTATTTAAGTCAAACCACTCAGCTTCTTTTAAATGCTGTTTTCGGATATAGAGCATAGCTTTTCGGGATAACTCCACTTTCTCTAAGTCAGTTTCAGCGTAATCAAATAGAACTCGGTATGGGTCGACCGTTTCTAGGTTTAAAAAACGGCTAGTAGGGTTAGTTGTGCGAATTATTAACTTATACCGTTCCCACTCTTCCTTTGTTAAATCCCAAGACTTACGTTGCCATTCATCCTCGGCCAACTTTGCAGCTTCATTATCTACGGTCGCTGCTTTTGGGTTTGTAGTAAGTACCGGTACGTTCATTGTCGACGAGTAGGCATTAGAACTAATAAGTAACGCCGCTAATGCACTTCCTGTAATAAAGAGAGGACCTTTCATAAATCACCTATCTAGACGCTGCTAAAATTACGAGCTCATTTGTTTGTTGGTTTTGCAAAAGGATCTTTGTTGGTGTGGTGCCATTTCTTGTTGGCTTTATGGCTTTGACTACAAAGTCACTATTGTCACTAATGTAATCACCAGTCTTAGCAAATGTCAGAACAACATCATTAGCTAAATGAGCTATGTAGTCACCACCGACACTTGTAACACTATAAAGAGACATACCGTCTACATTAGTCTTCACTTGCACGTTAGCTTCTGGAGCTGCTGTTGATTTAGGTTCGCTTTTTGAAGTAGATATTACTTTTGCGTTGGTTACAGGTTGAGATTTAGCAATGACCTTGGCTGACGCCTTACTTGGTAAAGTTACTTTGGGTTGTTTAGGATTAATTACTCCTGCCTTGGATTGCTTATCGACAAACCTCTTTATGTCTAGCCACAACTGTTCCTTGAACTTACTAAGTTCCTTTGGAGAGACAGTATTCGATGTAGTTGCTGCTTTTTCGGATATAAAGGCCTGGATTGTATCAATATTACTTTTGTAGGTATCTAAACGACTTGTTAGTTCGGCGTCCATAAATGCCATCTCACTTCTATACTCATCAATTTCATTTTTATAAGTGAGTAACTTTTGATTCGTGTTGTATTGCAACGTCAGATGGTCAGACTTGTTAACTTTGCCACTAAGCAGTTCCTCAGTCTTGCTTAATGTTTCAGCTTGGCTATCTTGAATGGTCTGTCGTATAGAAAGCCTGAACTCTTCAAGTTGAGATACTTCTACCAGTGTTGGTTGTGGTGTATTAATACTGCTAGGTAGGTAAGTAAGCAGAGTATCTTTATATGTGTACACAGCATAACTTGCACCACCAACAACCGATGCGATTGCCGTAAGCTTAAAAAACGTTTGAAGGGCTTTTTTGACACTTGGCATTCCATTGGGCTTTGCTGGTGGCTTTTCTTGTTTGATGGTATCCGCATACTCAGAAGAAGGCATATCTTCCTCATGAGCTGATGTGTTGCTCACACTAACCTCAACCACATCTTCACTCTCTTCCGTTTCTCTTTTTTTATCTTTGTACAAATCCGTAGGTAAACTTTGCACGTTGTTTTGATTGTCACTCATTTGAATGGCCTCTAATGATTGAGACATATATAAGCCTCGTTCTAGTTGTTTAAAGTTGCACGGTAAATGGGCTGGATTGTGATCTTTCGTTGGTACTCGTCGTACATGACCGAATAGGCAGGGCCGATCAATGTAGTAAGCACGTTCTCTAATGTCACATCAATGAACTCTCTGTGTACATTTGGAAGTGGGTTAACCAGTTGCTTTAGTACTTCAGGTTGAAGGTTGTCAATTCGAGCTAAAGAGTAACCAGTTTGCAAAAGTGAGTAATTTACAGCTTGGCCTACTAGTTCAATATCTTTTGGGAAGTTAAGCCGTAATACAGCTTGCTTAATGTCTCTTTGTTGAAACCCCGAATCTACGTTTACTTCTACGAATTCAGATAAGCTGTACTTCTTTACTTCTGCTAGAGCTGGGGGAGTTACAAGCTGGAGGGCTACCGCTAACCCAGCAATGAAAGGCATGGGGTATTTAAGGTTCATGCAATATTCCTATGTATATTGGGCATAGACCTATTGTATTCGCGAGGGGGATATTGGAAGAAACTTGGAATATGAATTTTATGCGGCGTAGTTGTATACGAAAAAAGGCCGCTGGAATGGCGGCCTAGTTTGGTTAGCAGTTTTTGTATTGCTATTTAAGTGCCAAATTAATTTAAAGCTCGTTACTACGATTTGGCTAGCTCCCCAGATTACAGTCATGCTGCAATTGGGACCTGAACTGGTTAAGTGATGTAAGACCATCTAACGCTGGTGATTTGTAACCACCGTAAGCACTTGCTTTTCAGCAATTTCATTCTAGATCCTTTTTTTTATTCAGATCAACCATTTTCGAAAGTTAAGCCAAACAGGCTGATTTGGGGACCGTAACGAATTTTGAAATAAGCCCTCTGGTTTTGGAGATCGCGGTGGTCGGTTTCTGGGTTGAAATTTTTCTAGGTTGGTTTCTGGGTTGGGCAGGGCAAGCCCTTTTTATTAAAAAAGGTAATTAATTATTTCTTAATTAAGTCGAGGCCCTGGCAGGGCTCAAACCTCGAAACATACGAGCACTCCCCCTTAGAACCCCACCAAAATACAGCGACCACACCAATATGACCACTAATGACCACCACCCTAGGAGCACCCCACAGATCATGTCTATTTATATAATATGAAATTGAGAACACCTAGCCATGAACACCTGAATAGACTTATTACAATATCGAAAGAAATAGCAAGCCCTTATGAGTAATTGATATATGGAGTTATGATGTATTGCACCTTTAAAGCCAAGATATCAAAAGCTCGAATCATGTTAAGAGTTAAAGAATAAATGAGAAAGGCTGGCCGAACACACGCATGAGGACACTTGCAATCAAGTTAGGATTACCCATTGAATTAAAATCAGAAAAAAAGCAACAAATCCAAACAATGAAGATGGTTTACTTCGGTTATTGAAGGTGAATGAACTGCAATGACTAGTAGATATACCGAATACATATCGTTGTTACTTTTTCAAAGAAATAGTCCTACTTGCGTAAAATACTTGAATTCTAGGTTCTTACTATGGGATTTTTGATGTTGATTTAATTGATAAATTCTTAACTTTTAAGAGGAAGTGATTTGTGAAAGTGAGACCAATATGACTTTCACATGTAATGACTGAGTGCTATTTGGTTAAACTAAAAAGAAAATCACTTCAAATGGTAGAGCATTGAATGCTGTCAACATGTATTCAACACTAATGGACTGCCGACTGATACTTAGGGGCAATGATTGCTCTTTGATGTAAGAACACGTAATGAAACTTTCGTACCAAACCATATTAAGTGAGTACTATTAAAATCAATTTAGTGTCAATTGATAACCATTAAACAGCAGAACAATAGTTATAGATGCTTGAGAGTATGTTAGAGCATTGGCCTTACAAGTACCAAACTAACTGAGAAATAGCATGGGATGAATTTTCACTCACATGCTTTTCTTTGAGTCTGGGTTGTAAAGCTTCGGTAAAATTGAAACGAATAAGTTCATTTTCAAGAACGTGAAACGCATAAAATTGGGTGAATGAGTTGGGAGTTCAGGAAGCAATACCATTACAAAAGTATATTGAGGTTTTGAGCGGTTCTGTAAAATTATGAATGACTATCATCTCACATTGCCATGATGTGGAAATCCAGAAATACCAGTCTCAAGATTTCAATGCATTATTTGTAGTAACCATAAATGTTATCCCAGAGTCAGCAGAACTGATTAATTTTGCTTGATTAGGATGCAGTAAGGTCAATCTTAGGTTTATTGGATATTGCTAAGTTGATATTCCAATTTACTTCCAATTCCTCAAATATCTAACAGAATCAAACCAAATTTAGACGCTACTAGCTTAAGCCAGCTTTGTTAACTGAAAGTTCAAATTTAAGAATAATAGCTAACTTGTTTGAGATGTAAGACCAGAACCTGTTGATCTCAAGGCGATCTGACTTAAGTATAGAATTGAAATATGATAAAGCTGAAGTCCTTTAAAAACTTGATATTCACTATATGTGATGTGTATTTACCGATAAATCATATCTAGAAGCGCCCCAAAAGGGAGCTTCAACATGGTTAAAATTTATCATAACGAGTTCTATTTTATGGTGGTATTGGTAATGACTGGAGATGATTGCAACTTTCAACTTTCAACTTAGGGTTAGAATTACTAACACATCCCATTTAGAAGCTAAAGATGTATGGGTTTGGTAAAGGCTACTTTTTTAAACCATTACTTTGCCTAACGGTTCATTCATGTACGCGCTTCTCTAAGCAACGAAGAGTTTTCATTCTTAACAGTGTGACGAAGTAGGTAGATACATTGGAGATAGATTAAACCTAGTTTGATGACAATTGATAGGGTTAAACAAGAAGTTTCTAACTAATAACTCTCATTATTACAGAATGAATTAACCCATTTTTTGCCAAATTCACATCTGTTTAGTACCATCTCCAGGTTGAAAATTTGAAGAAAAAAATTCGATTGTTGAGATTATACAAACTCGAATTAAGTTAAGCTATGTGTCTACTTAACTGAATCAAGTTCAATAACTGTAGTCTTTCTAGTAGTTGCAGAATATTAAGGTCATATTTCTTGTCTATTGTTTAGCGCAAATATCGAGAACATTGAAATCTGTTTCATTAATTCTATGCAAGTAAAATTCCTTTTACTTGCACTTATAGTCACCTAGTCAAATACCAAATCTCTAACGCTTATAGTTAGAGGAGGGTCTGCTCGCATGTAATTCCAGCAGTTATTTGCAACTGTTGATAAGAGGTATAGAGCGAAACGATCCCACGTTAGTATCAAATGGGTAACTGTGAGACGCAACAAAGCCTAACTCATAGAGTTAAGACTTTGGCTTAACTACCTATTCGGTAGGAGCATTGACAGCAGCTTAATCGAGTCACATAGGCTTAATGTCAGTCTATTTGTCTATCCCACTGCAATTTTGATGCTTAGCGTAGCGCTACTGGATGAACAAGGTTTGCAATTGCTATTGTCTCAACCATTGTCTGAATTCATCCAAATTAAGCTCAAACTGATCGACAGAAAGGATGTATAAGATGAGTGATGGATACAGAGGACTGAGCGTTTCTTCGGTTAAAGAACTGGTTCAAAATCCAGATAAAACACTGAGCGCGATAGCGAAGCCTTACAGTGGGTCTGGATATGTTTTGAATATTATAGATGGTGAACAGACGTTTATTGTTGCCTATTACCGAAGCAACATGAAGCTGTACAAACGCTCAGACGCACTACTCAATGATGCTCAAGATATGGGACTAAAGTCGGCACATTTGAGTTATAACCCCTGTTTAACCCGCATCGTCCTGATGCTCCCTATCAAAAAAGTTGCAATCTTTAATGTCAGAGTTTCGATCTTAGTTGTCCACCGACACTATTACCAAGCAGATTTCTTGCTGGCTATTCGGTAGGGTTGCGACCGTAAAGTAAGATCTTGGAACTGGTTTTTGAGTTATGCAAAATTCTATTTGGGAGTATGGATAATATAATAGACATAAAAAAAGCCGAACAAGTAGTCGGCTTTTTAGAATTTACAAATTAAAACTTATGGTTGTATAACTGCATCACCACGACGTTCTGCTAAGACACCAGCTTCATGTTCTTCAGCTTCAACCAATGCCTGTTCAGTCGCTTCTTCACGGTCTTTTACAAAAGAGTCAAGAGAAGGTGGGAGGCCTAAAAACTGACTCTCTAGATCACACTCCTTCCACCAAGCATCGAAGTCTTCAGGCAGCTTAATGCGATCGTTAGCTTTGATTGACTCAACGGCGCGACTATTCATCTCGCTGAAGTCTTTTATTGTAGCGCCAGTATTTTTATAACGACTGAACTCCATAAGAGGAGTTCGAATATTGCCACTGACAGCTCGTTTAGAGCTTGCGTAGTTACCCTTATTCTTAGGGTCGACAGTAATCAAAATGTCGTAAATTAAAAGAGTACGGTCAACGTCAGCCAAAGATTGGGTTAAGTGGCGAATATGAGGCGATCGGAAAGAAATAGTTCGTTCACCGATGATAGCATTGGTTCGTTGATGAACCTTGTAGTTAGGGTTAACATTCGAAAAGAGTGTAAGCTGACGAGATGCTTCTTCATGGTCAAGTTTAATGTTGCTTATTGCTAAATCTAAAAGTCTTTCGATCTCAAGTAGTTGGTACCTTGCAATAGGGCAGCCATTTTTATATGCCGGTATTAATGCCTGAGCTATACCTCGATCCAAGTTGTGGAACCCAGGAATAAAGCGAACATCTTCAGTTTTCTCTTGGCCATCAAATATACGCATGGCTTGTTGTGTAAAAAAATCATGCGTAAGAGATGCACTTAGTCCTACTTCGGTCTTATTTCTGGTACGTGATTGAGATTCTTCTGTCTGAATCGTGCTTTGGAAGTTTTGACTTCCTTGGTTAGATAACAGACTAGCTAGAAAATTATTCTTTACGCCTTTTGTCGTGGTCATGTGGTGTTCCTTATCTTTATTTGGCTTCTCTTGAAGATTTCATAATGAGAGCTGTTGCAGCATTCTTAAATACCGTATTCACATTGTCTTGTTCTTTCTTGGAGCTGCATTTGCTAATTGATAGTTTATGCAGTTCAGATAAGGCAAGACCTGTTCGTTCGGTAAGTAAATGCAATCGAAGACGCTCATTTGCGGTTTGTTGGGACAGCACATGGTGAACGGTAATAGTCACACCAGAATCAATAATGCTATCTAAACAACGATCTCGTGAAGAAGTAAATAACTCTTGCAGGCGGCTTGGCACGTTATAAAAGGATTGAGCAAAATCAAAAGTAGCATTGTTTTCGCGTAGCCAACTGTAGAACTCTTCCTTCTCTTCGATGCTATCAGCAACACAAGAGAAAGTTACATTGAACTCTTTAGCAATGTCGTACATTAATTTAACGCGTTCGGGGCGACTGTATAAGCCATAATCCCGCTCGTAAATTCGAAGTAGTTGCGCTTTTGCTGCGCGGTCGATATTAGAGCGAGGTTTATTGGCACCAGTTGTGCGCCCCTTGCAGTTTAAGTAATCACGAACTTCGCCTAAAGCGGTTTTTTTCATTCCCAAGTAGGATTCAGCATGTTTTTGAGTGATCCCTTGACTAACTATGTCTTGAACGAGTCCCATTTTCTTGGTTGATTCGTGCGATGGTTTGATAACCAAGTCGACGAATTTAGAGTTAAACCGAATTAAGGCTTCTTTTTCAATGTTAATAGTCTCAGCAATAACCAAAGCTTCAGGCAGAGATGTACTTGAGAGGAGTTCGAGTTGTTGGTAATCAAAGCCTACAGATAGAAGTAACTGCATGTTACCTTCCGCAAGCCACTTTTTTACGTGACAAATAATACTAAACGCCATTTGGGTGTATGCCCCAATAGTATTTACTTCGTATTTATTTATCGAGCCAGCTGCTAAAGCTTTAACACGTGAAGTGAATAGATCAGTGTTAATTGTAAAGAAATCACCAAGCCTTAATGACTGCTGTTGCAGTGTGTCATTAAGGGTGTTGGCAAGCGTTTCTTCGTACATCTCAAGCCCTTTAACAGTAAGACCATGCACATTGGCGATTGCTTCTTTGGACTTATTGTTTTGTAGGGCCGATGCTGTGTACAATTCCAATCCAACTCGTTGGAGGAATGTGGAATAATCGAGTGCAATCTTTCTTTGAAGTCTGCTATTTGTGTTATTTGACATAATTTGATACTAACCATCTACGTCTGCATATCTCGTTGATCACTTCAGAAAGACCCTGCACCAATTGATTAGCGTACCAAGGGTGGTACTCTTCCAAAATAGGCATTATTCCTGACTGCTCTTCAAGACAGCTGTTTACGACTGCTAAAATAACCTTCTGCAATTGCATTGATTGCGTGGAAGGTTGTTGGCTTATATCCCGAAATTTTAGTGATAGCATTTCAAAGTTGGAGTCTTCAGCACTGAGTCTATTGACGAACTCAATGCAGTCTTCAAGACTGCTCTTCATATGGATTTCAGTTGTATTCAAAAACAACTGAAACCAACACATCACTAAGATGGCGTTTTGATTATCTTTTTTACCTAGTTCGGGAAACCTCATAGCCAATCCTGTTGCGGTGCAACCTGATTTGACTAATAGCTCGTTGTATGGTGTTAGTTCAGATACAAAGTTAGACAATTTTAGAAGGGGAAGTTTTACTTCTCCGTCCTTGGATTGAATCCAAGCAATGGCCGCAGCCTCAAAGGAATTTAATCCCTCTTTAGCTTTGATTGCTCGGATTTTTGCAAAATTCTTTCTTGCTTGCCAAAATTGTGCTTTATACCCGCAATTGATCAGGATGTAGTAACATTTAACATCTTGCATACGTTGGCGGGGAAAAGTTAGGTTTACATCTTCCTTAATTAAGGCTATTGCCGATGATTGAGTTACATCAAACTTGCGACAAAGCAATTGCACCATGCGGTACCAAAAGAAAATAAGCTCCGTTGTCTCTCCCGTTTCTCTTGTACTAATACGATGGCTGATACATTCACGCCACTTATATGTCACCTCTGATACATTGGAATAGCGTTCAGCAGTATTTTGTAATTCAGAAAGTACGCGTATGCTATCTGGTGAATCAGAGATTAAAGCCGTCATATAAGCTCCATTTGACGAAAAAATACCAAGACATTCATCACCATAAGTGTCAAAAAAACAACGCCACTGAATTGACTCATGCAGCTGAGTTATTTTTGAGCACTTAACGATGAAGCCTATATCAAATATGCTACCTTATCAACGTAGTACATGTTCATAATATGACGAGTTAGTCATAAATAAGTTACAGTATATCGTTTATATTATAAATTTTGTGAATGTTATATCAGGTTAGCAGCTGACCCTTCGATCGGTAATCCTATCGATTTGTCAGTACCCTCAATTTACATACCCATCAAAACTTTTACCAACTACGCCGCACAAAAATCAGATTCCCAATGACACGGCAAACTACCTAGATTACGCCGCATAACTTTACGATTTTAACTAATAGGAGGCCGACTTTTATAACTTACTATGTTTGGTACGTTTTTAAGGTTACCGAGTATATGACGATATTAAATCCCGCAGAGCAGCGCCTGGAAGCAAGCGACTTCATAAAATCATTAGCTTTTCGAACTCGTAAGACTGAAATTATTACGTTAGTAGAGACGTTTTTACTTCTGATAGATGGTCTAAGTGAATACTTCGAGGACTCTCTTTTTCAAGAAAGTATATCGTCATTAGAAGAAGAGTTAGTGGTTCGCTATAACACTTACGTCATGGCAAATCCGGTAAAGATAACTGATAACGAAACAAAGCTTCTTTGCAATGCACTTATGACATGCATGCTTGAATGTCGACTCCCATTTCTATGTGTAACAAACCAAAACAACCATTCATGGTCTCCATTTGACATGCCTTTTTATGAATTCGCCAAATCTAGCAATCGAGTGAAGGTAAGTTTAGGTAGTGTTAGTCAGTACAAAATGACAGATTTGCTTGGAGTTAAATATGTATAAACTAATCAAAGGTTTTACTAATTTGATTGCTGGTAATCATTCAGATATTAGCCACAAAAAGCCTAGAGACCCATTTGTAGTGTGCCCCCCTGAAGTTCTACTCTACAAGCATCAGCAATTCATAGAAGAGGTAAGATTGTGTACTGCAATTCCTAGAAATGATTGGGAAACGTTATATTTACCGATGTTTGATAACGTTGCTAGGTACGTTCAAAACTTACCAGCAAGTGCCGCGCATCATCATTCCGCAATAGGCGGCTTACTAGAGCATTCGCTTGAAATTGCGATGTACTCTGCAAGAGTAACTCGAGGAGTAACATTCACAACAAATGGTCAAGAGGTTCAAGTGGGTGAGTTAGCCCAAGTGTACATTTACGCCGTTGTGTCTGGAGCTCTGATTCATGACTTGGGTAAGCTTATTACAGACCTAGATGTATTTGTGGAAATTGAAGGTAAGCAAATTAAATGGAACCCTGTACTTGGCCCTATGCCTATTGGAGCAAAATACAGATTTTCGATGAATCACGATAGCCAGCGAGCTCGACATGATCATGAGCATGCTTCTCCACTGTTAGCTAGGGCAATTATTCCGTCTAAAGGTCTTCGATGGTTGTCAGAATTAAATACAAACCTGTATCGAATGTGGCTCTCAACAATTTCAGGTCATGGGAAGTCGTTTGGCGCAGAGGTTTATGATGCTATACATCTAGGTGATATTCAGTCTGCTAAAAAATCAATGCAAAGTGGCGGCTCGGGGCATAGGGCTGTTAGTGCTCAATCTGGTAAGCATCAGCAATCGATCATAATTGACACCAATACTCCTGATATCATTAATGATGCATCTCAAGCCCCTACAGCTTCAGGTGATCGTTATTTTCACGAACCATTTATATCCTATTGGAGAGATTTGATTCTATCAAATTCTGTTAAGTTAAACGCTCCAGGTTCTTATGCATGGGTTACTGATAACCACATATTTTTAATTTCCCCTAAAGCTATAAATAACGCGGTTGAGCACATAAAAGCTCTTGGCCAAATACCAGCAAAACAAACCGACCTACAAGTTCTAAGTCGTTTAAAAGAGCACAATGCGATTGAATGTCTTGACCAGGATAATCCTAGTCACACGCGAATGAACATGAAAGTTTTTGACCCTACCAATAACTGGAAAAAACCATTGGGTTTAACCGCTGTAAGGCGGTCTCTAATTGATCCTGATGGCCAATTGCCGACTTTTAAAGGGATACTCACTACCCAACAAAATGACACTGTTATTTATGACGGTATTCAACAAAAGCAGAAGCAAGCACAAGAGGCAACCAATAATGAGCAACTTGAGCGCGCACATAACGATGAAGTGACTTCAAAGGTATCTCCTCTTGAGCAAACTAATGTAGAAAAAGATGACATTGGGTCTGTAGTTGCAGATGAATTAAAAGACCTACCGCAAGGGAATAGTCATTATTTAGATACTGATAATTCATATAACCAATCTTGTGTTGAGGATTTTCAGGGTTTTGTGAATCCTAATATTGAGCCTGGTCCTGATTTTAGTGATTACGAAGCTTATAGCCAAATGGGAATTGATGGCACAGCCGTTAACGAACCACCTGAAACTGTGAATTCAAGCCTTGAACACCGAGCACCGGAGCTATCAGAAAGAGTCGCTAAGCTCGTTCCTAAGCATCAGAACTCTGTAGCCGAACCACTAGCGGATCAATCAAAAAATATATCATTAGTTAACATACTAACCACTCCAAAAGAGAATGCAGATGTTGAAGTAAGTACATCACTTACAGATGATGAGATTAACGGTGAAGTAGGTTCAGGGAAAGATTTTTGGTGGTGGTTACAGGAGCAATCATCTAAAAAAGCATTTGAGATGAACAAGGCACACGCTCCTGTGCACATCGTTCTATCTAGTGGCCAGCGATGTGCATTTTTGGCTTCACCAATAATTTTTATGGACTATTGCAGGGCAAAAAACCTAGGAACTTCTAATAGTTCAATCACTAAAGTACAGAATTCATTCTTCAAGCTGTCTAACCATATACCTAATACGCAGGGTAATATTCACAGAGTATCCGTGAATAGAGTTAAAAAGCGAGCAATGAAGCGGCCTTTATCAGGGGTGCTACTTACCCCTGATGCCACAAAGGAATTGTTTGATGAGCAGTATTCAGACTTACGCTTGAATCAGTGGTTTGAACTCTAACACTAAAAGGGGTCATCATGGCTGTGTTCTATTACGATTCAGGTAAAAAGTTAGTTGAATCTGAATTGTGTCAGAAAGAAATTGTAGCTATACACAACAAAGGTAATTCGCAAGGGCAAGAGATTCTTCACGGATTAGCTCAAACGAAGCGATGGCTCGCATGCGATTGTGTTTCTCCTGTTGCTTTAATGTATCCGAGGAATCATGCGGGAAGTTATACAATAGTAAATCATTTCAAGTACGGTACCCATTCCGATGTGTGTGAGTTTTTTTCTACCGTAAAGGGGGAGGATAGGGCTGAAGCTGAAAGAGATACTATAGATGACAGCATACACAATTTGTTGAGCCGAGAAGATTCTTTTGCCCTGTTTCGATTATTCCCTAAAGAAGATTCTGACGTAATAGATAAGTCAGATTCAGATGATGAAGACAAACCATCATCAAGTAGTTCAACTGCCCCAAAGATAGACACCCTGCTAAGGATTTACTTCAACTGTATTGACTCTGCGTATCAAAACTATTTCTTTGGGGCTGAAATTGACTCATCACCAACAAGTGTCAAACAACAATTGAT
Organism: Vibrio sp. R78045; assembly: GCF_042466085.1. Classification (NCBI taxonomy): domain Bacteria; kingdom Pseudomonadati; phylum Pseudomonadota; class Gammaproteobacteria; order Vibrionales; family Vibrionaceae; genus Vibrio; species Vibrio sp. R78045. The sequence goes on along the minus strand of NZ_JAXHBS010000012.1, from coordinate 104,713 downwards.
GCTTGCTCGCGATAGAACATCTGCAATGTTTGTTAGAGGTGGCCAGCCACATTTGATGACAGGTGGCCAGCTTGACGCAATGAGTAACCCCATGAAGGATATTTGCTTCGTGGGCACTAGGGGGCAGCAAGAAGCAGAGTCTTTTTTGATGCAACAAATGATGAAAAGACAGGGTAGGTCGAGACCTACTGCACTTTTATTTATAACTGGTGACAACTATGCTTATGACTCCCGCAAGAGAACAATTTCATTAGTTTCCAATGAAGAACATGGCCCAGTTGTAAGCCATTTAACGGATATAATTAAACCCCCAATCTATGGTGCCGATATGGCCCATAATGTCAGCTTTCCTGTAATGGTTATAGCTGCGTTTACATTTGAGACTCCTGAGAGCCAATATCCATGCATAGGTAAGGTAGCTGTCCATCCCATTTTAGGATCTGGCAGTATATGTCCGATTCAGAATATTTATGAACAACAATTTCTGCATGCCGCGAATTTTGTCCTTGCTGCCTTTAGACGCAGTTACCCGACGTTCGCGTTCTATCTAACAAAACCATTATTTGGATTTCGGGCTCACCCCAACTTAGTGCCAGGATTTATTCTTTCTTCCAAAAGCACTTCTACAGGAAAGAGCTCTCGTACATTCATTGAAATTTTACCTAATGGTATGAAGAGGACGATAGAAGAGGCGCAGAAGCTTCAAGATAAGATTAAGATCTTTTATAAAGGAAATTTCATCATCATTCATGGTTACCAACACTCAGTGGACAAATCGCATGAGTTAATCAGAATATCTACAACAATTTTAAAGTCCGAACTTACAAATCATATGAACAAACTGCAATAGGAACTCTAATGAATACTGACAATGACCATAAAAATCAAGAAGGTGACTTGAGCGACGTGTTAGGAACTAAAAGTATGACCACAGCAAAATCGAAACGCTCGTGTGCTGTAGTTAAAAAACAAGATGCGAGACTTGTTGGTGCGAGTCTAAGCAACCAATCAATTCGAATTGGTTTGGTTGAAGGGATTAAACCAGACCAATTCGATCTTATTCAAAAAGAGCTCATCGATCTTTTGGCTGCAAAAGGGGAGCAAATTGAATTAGAAAGGATGGAACGAGAGGAGTACGAAACAACATTAAGTTCAGTGGCGTCAACCGTTAGACAGCAAGCATTGGAACGTAATGTTGATGTCATTGACGTTCTGAAAACAATGACCACTCGAAGTAAGGTTTATATTTACCCTAATGAGGATGGCAGTAACGGCACTTATAAAGGAAAAGGTCCACAACCGCAGCGTTTAAAGGAACTGATCGACTCAGGACACTCTCTAGAAGATTACGAAGTATCACTTGACGGGTTTATGGAATGATAAAAGGTCGCGTAAAGCGACCTTTTTTACACTCTTGAATCGCTAGTTAATATTACAGCGTCGTTTGATTTATGGTACTTAGCCATAGCTCCCTTATAGACGCTTTCATTACGAGTATAATAAGCTGGCATTGCAGGCGAAGTCCATCTACCGGCTTTCATTATTTCATGAGTCGCAATATTCTTACGACCCAACTCTATACAACCACCAACACGGCATGAGTGCCCCATAAAGGGTACCTTAGAGCCAACAACATTACTCATTCTCTTTAAAGCTCGATAAACCCCTTGGTCAGACAAGCTCTCAGTTATAGTTCCAGACGTTTCGACACCCCGAAACAGGTAAGAGTTACCATCGCTTTCATTAATACCGAGCTTATCAATCATATAAGAAATAAGTCGAATGCTAAGAGCGCTTAAATATACATACTGACCTTCGCCATCCTGGTCTGTCTTAGAGTAAGGAATATAGAGCGTTCCATCCAACCTCTCGTTCACTCGATAGGACATTGGTATAGGGAGTTGTTGCTTATCTGGCTGCATGGAGCTATCGAGACGAAAAGAACGTTCTAATATATGCTCCAGTCTGATATCGGCTGCCTCAGAGCGGCGTAAGAGGCCATCAAACATAACGCTAACTAAACAAGCATCCCTTATAGAGCGTTCACTGCCTTCTTTCAAATACTCCTCAACAATAACTTTTACAGCTGAATACTCCAAAGCGGGTGATTGCTTTGGCTGCCGGTTCGACTTTCTCCTTAGCCCCTTAAGGTAAAGCTGAACTTCTTTATTTAAAGTTGGTTTGTAATAACCAGCAGCATCGTGGATTGTGTTAATCATAGTATTAGTTAACCTAAGAGTCGAAACTCCTATTTTTTTCTCATTAACTAAATATGAAGCTACCTTGCACATATTACTCGCTGATATAGGGAGCCAAGTAATGCCAAGGTGTTTACATGCTGACTCATACCTAGACAGTGCCGCCATATAGCTACGAAATGTGTTTGGAGCAGCATTGAGCTTAAACGCCTTAAACCATTTAGATAGCTTTGCAGCAGCAGTGATAGTGTCGATTCCTTGAGGGTTCGCTTCTTCAGCTTCTAGCTCCATGATTCTGTCATTAATTAGTAGCTCACCTGTACTATGAACTTCTTTCAAAGAGTTAGATTTGGTCAAATTCGTCAGCATCCGATACCTGTCTATTATTCCAGCATGTTGATATAACCAGTATAGGGCTATATTTAGCCACAGGCAATACGAGGGAGTATAAAAGGCGTCCGATAACTGCATGTATTTTGAGCAACTTGTTTACTCCAGTCAAAGCAACTAAACGATCAAGTTTTTATTCAAAAAGTGGAGAGCATAGTAGATTGTTGCTTAAAACAAAAAACTCGGCCATGGCCGAGTTTCTGTTGATAGGTTATAGACCTACTGTCTGTAAAGTGTCATCACAAAAATTCAATAACTGTGTTTTACCCTTGCGCTTCAACTTCATCATGACGTTCTGAATATTAGTTCTATCCACCTTGCCCCCAAAAGCATGAAAAGCCGGTGATTTGCAAAGCAGAGCAGATATTGACTGGAACGCTTCACTTTCAGTTGAATTGCTCGTTACCGTAATTGCTGGTGGTATGCCCACGAGAGTTACAGCGTAACAATGCGTTACCTTTAATAAGTTTGCATTATTAACTTCAAAAAGCACACATCCGTCATCCATATTGCATAGTGCCTCAAATGACGTCAATGGATAGCCTAAGCCTAGCGGAACAATAAATGTAGTTGATTTTGTGAAGCCCCATATAAATCTATCATGATTCATACGATTCATATGGGAGATGTCTTGCTCAATATCTTGCGCTGACGCTAACTTGGCAACTTTAGATAAAGAAGCCCAAGATCTAGTAATTTTCATAGTGTATTCCTTTTGGGTTAGAGTAATGAGAGTTGGTTCTCATCGATTTGTTCATTAGGGTTGAATCCAATGTCGGATACGGTTTTTCTTCGTTTTGGTTTTACGTTGATTGTTCCTTTACTAGAGTGCATTTCTAACTCAGAACTTGACTTAACATTTAGGTAACCGTTCGTTGCCTTTTTTAAAATCTGCTCAACCGAGTTATCAGAAGTAAGCCCGTTGAAATATAATGTTTGACCTCGTAGTGCTTGGTAGTGCCTATTTAAAAGTTGACCTTTAGGTAACTCTACAAGGCCTATTCTTAAAAGGCACTTGCATGCCTCGAGTGGGGTGGTATTTGGATTGCTTATGTAGTCCTTTATTAACGCAGTCGCAAATAGTTCATAATGCTCTATATTAAGTTTAAGCTGGTTACCATCAGTAACAGTGCCAAGAACATTAAGCTCTTGCCCTGAGTGAGGATCAAAGACTGGAGTAGTAATATTGGAGCAAACTGTTTCTTCGACCAAGAGACCGGAATCAATGGCCATATAGTATGCATCGATATCTTCATAGTCGGAGAAATCGTCATCATCTTCTCTGATATCTTGAGTTGGAGAATCCGTTGATAAACCAATGTCTTTAGGACGAAAATTATCATTGACAACAAATCTTCCCTGGTCCCAAAACTCTCCCTTCGGTGTCACCTGAAGATAGCGGTTTGAGATCCTCTTTGTTGGTGAACGCTTTAGTTCCTCAACGTCATCAAACAGCTCTAACTCTCCATGTTGATACACTGCATTCCAGGTTTGAGTGGCGCAGAAAATTTCACTGGCGTATCCATGAAGAGACCAAATGAAATCCAAATAGACCACAACTTCTTGAGTAATAAATTTAAATTGAGGTTTGCACATGCGATAGTTACGAGAACTCTCCGGTAACAAACCGGCATCAAACTTTCTTTTGTGATTTTTAGCCCTAATTTCTTCTAGGTAATCTGCGGAAATTAACCCATGCAGAATCCTTACAAGAAAACTATTGCTGTAAGTATCATGCTTTAGTTCTAGATAGCCATTTTCATACAGTGTACGACCAACACCACCTCTTAGGTTCCAATTATATTGTGAGTTAGCAAGAGCTTGCTGAACGCGATTTAAATGAGTCAAATATCCAAATTTTTCTTGGTTATTATCAATCATCTGTATAACACTTTTATCTTCACTTACTGCTGTGCAAAGAATACATCCCGAACGTGATGAACAAGCTCCACTAGACGTGTTAATTAACTCTTTGCCATCTGAATCATTAAAATCTTCAGCAACTGGAGCAGCAACAAGTTGGCAATCGCCACCAGAACCTTCACTGTAAAACTCAAATAAATCATCAAAGTTTTTAACAGCCGCAGGAATAATTGCTTGCTGGCCAGATTTCGTTAACACGGCCCACAATCTATCGACATCAAAGTTCATGATAGGATATAGAAAACCCTCACCATCTTTATTCCTTATGATTTTCTGATCATCACTTCCTAACACAGAAAGAGAAATATCTCTTTTGACTGACTCTCCGATACGAGAACCAATCAATGTTAGTAAGTTTGATTTGCGAAATTTTGCAGGATTACTAACAGCTAAGCTTTTAATCCATTTGTTAACGGCTATTTTCCCAGCTTGAATTTTCCAATCCACAGCACAATCTCGAGACTTAGCATTAACAAAAATTGGAATTCCACGCCCCGCTAAAACCTTACCAAACCAACTACTTTGTAAGGTTGGCGATGCGATGATGGGTGTTAGTGGTATCTGTTCATTCGAAGCAAATTGGACAACTTCTTGAATGTAATCCATTGCAAGATTATGAGCTTCAGGGTTTTCTATTAAGGTATCAGAGTGAAGTAAACCGCAAGGTTGAATAACATGAAGTAAACCTTCGCGTTTTAGCTCCATACAGGCAATGTTAAAAGCATGTAAAAGTAAGTTGCTATCTTTTCCACCACTAAACGCAATAACGATCGAGTGGCCATCAAGTAACTTTGCTTTTATGGAGTCAACAGCTCTGATGAGGAGTTCAGCTGCAGAAAGTGTCTCTTCTGTTAGTTTAAAATTTAGAAAGGTATCTTTTCTGATATCTTGACGCCAGGTATTCCATTTATCAACGATAGTTACATCTATGATGCTGCAGTGATTGGATAGTGATGAGTCTCCACCAAACAAATCTAGTGAGACGGGACCATGAATTCCTAGATCCATAATTGTTCCTTTTGGGGTGTGCGAAGATAAACTCGCTAGTTTTAGTTACTAAGGGTACATACGTACGATTGAAGGAAGGGTGCGCTCGTTGTGAGTAATGACAGAAGCACCAGAGTCATTATTTCTTATCATTGTAAATCAAAGAGAGGTTATCAGCAAAAAAATGTTCCATTAAATCTATAAGATTATCCTCCTATTTGACAGTTAAAATCATTTTGTTACAGCGTCACTACACTTTAAGCACCGACACTCAATGGTAGTTCTTATTTGTTCATCTTCATGATACATGAGAAAACCATTTTGTTACATCAAGGCGCAAAAGTCAGTTCAAAATGGTTATATGGTGTCTGATAATTATATTTATCAGACACCATATAACAACGTACTAGCATTATTTGTTCAAAATGGTATATTTAACACAATAAACACTTAATTGTTCGAATAATGTTTGCGGAGTCATTATGGCTAAAACAAAATTTGTAAATGCACCTGCTCAAGAACTCTTGCAGGTTAGTAAGTTCTTGCGTGACGTTTTGGATAACGAAGAGCTAAAGTTTGTTACGTTTCCTAAGTTAGCTAATTGTAGAAAGGATCAATTAGCGACAACCAAAAGTTTATATTTAAATACCCTTAATGAAATAATTAATTTCAATGAACATCAATTATCGCAGGGCAAAATTGAAGGTGTTTACAATCGCCAACTAAGTCATTTTTACAATCACGAAGTAAACTCAAAATCTATTACTCCATTTAGAATGGGAAGATCTACGGGATTAAACCCTTACAGTATGGGGCGTGATGAAATATCACTTTTATGTGATTTAATAATCCAGTCTATTAATAATCACGGTACCAAAAAATTAATTTCAAAAAATGTTGTGACTGCAATTAAAAATTGGACGATATCTGATATCACTGACCGATTTGATAGGAAAGATAGTGATCTTGAATATAATGTTTCTCTGATTTGGTTTTTCTTTTTATCTAGCGATACTAGGCGCTCTCTTCGCAGATCATTCAAGCCAACCCCAAAGACTATCCAAGTTCCAAAGTTGCTTTTAGATCGTATTGAGATGGGCGTATTGGAGGGTCATTTACTATCAATCACAGATTCAATCAGTAAGTTAGAAGATAATGAAACTAATGAAATCTCCATATCCGCCAACTCCTATAAACAATTGAAAGACCATGCTAATAAGTTTGGTATATCTAACGTAAATGATTACATACGTTTAATTTCCGTTTTCAAATCATAAAAAATGCCGCTCATCATGATGAGCGGCATTTTTTTAGTTAATATATTCAATTATTGAATTTTTAATGTCCTTAAACTCTTTTGTGGCACCGAGTTTCATGACAACTTTATTGTTTGATACTGTTCCTACAAGTATTAAATCTGAAGATAATACTAATGCATGCCTGTAACTTTTGGTCAGAGCTAAAGCAAGTTGGCCATGTTCAAGTTCTTCAATATGCATCAAAGTACCATAAACAACCTTTCGAGATATTGATTGCTGATGGCTCTCATCGATTGCTAAATATTGACCAACTGAGTATGAGTCCTTATAGTGCATGTGGACATTTGCCACTCGATAAAGACTAACTTTTTTAGGTAAGTGAGTTGACTGTTTTACCGTTGATTTAAGCTTCTGCTTTCGGTGTTCCTGGTTATTGCTGATCGCAGTATTGATTTTGTCTTTTTTTACAGCGCTCAATTTTGCAATTTTGGTTGAGAGAGCTTTTGATTCTTGTGGGGTGCTATTCGCTTGTTGATGGGTATTATTTGTTGATGGCCATTGGGTAAGGGCTGGATTTTGCATAATATGTATCCTTTTGGGGTTTTAGCATTTGCTATAGTGCGACTAATCGCTGATTTAAAATGGGCACCTCAAGATGAGTTAGAGTTTATGTGCCGATACTCTAATTTGAATTTCAGTCTAGCATTTGATTCTATACCATGCAAGACCAGTTAGATTGATGTAAAAAATGGCGCATCATATGGTGCGCCATTAGTCTATCTAAATGAATTCAGCTTCGTAATCGTTAACAAAATTTGATAATCGTTTTCTAAAGGTCAGTGCATTATAAACCAAGACTGACAACAAGCTGAAAATAATTGCTTTTACTAACGGTGACCCAACAAAGAAGAATAGATCAATTATGATTACATCTGCTGAGAATAGGCTATTCATACCTAAGTACGCTACAGGCGTGATTACAACAAACTGTAACGCTGCAACTATACAAAGTGAAATATATGATAATTTCTTTTCCATAAGTTTTACCTGCCTGTTAATTAAATTTGAAAGAAGCTAAGCTTGGGATGGGATAGTCTGCCATACCCTTCGCCTTTATCGTTACAACAGTCAAAGTCACGCCGATAGCTTCAAAAAACAGCTCCCATGTGAAATCATTAACCTTTGATACAGTGCTGATTTTTGACTTAGCCAACAAGCTTCTTGAAGCTTGGTATGATTTAGCTAAACCTTGCTTTCTAAAGGTGTTCCATAAAGCTGGTTCAATCCCACTATTTCGTTTAATCACAAATGAAAAGTCATCATTTTTAATTAAAAATAGCTTCTGCTTTGAAAGCAGTATATCGGTTGCAATACGCTTTCTGTTAACTAAAAGCACATGGTCAGTGTTTGGAATTGCAAGCTCCATAAAGCCATCATCTACAATGGAAGGTGTTAGTGCCGACTCTAGTTCTAAAATCGCCTCAACTAAATAGTCACCGCTTTTAGCCTTTGCCATCTGAACAGCTTTTTTCATTAAGTGGCTCGGAACTTCTATAGAAACATCACCAACTCGTACATTGAAGTCGCTTCGTATCGATTCAGTAAAATTGACCTCTAAGACGTCACCAATAACATTGTTCGTATACTTACGAGCTAAGTGGACAACAACTTTAGATTCAGTAAAATAAATTGGCCTCTTAGACTTATACGCTGATGTATCTACAAAGCCAGTGTCTGGATCTATCTTTAAAGTTACTTCTCCTGATGTAAGTTGATTAACCTTTTCTTGAGTCAATTCAACGCTAGAGGGCAACCCAAAAGAACGCTTAAAGTTATCAGCTACAATTCCGCGCTTTGGCAATCTGAATTTTCCGAGGCGAGTTGTGATCGTGTAGTAATTTGATGAAGCAGGAACGACCTCAACAACTAAGTACTCTGATTCAGTTTGAATTACTTTTAAGCCAAGACTTCCAAGTATAAACTCAGTCCTACCAGATTCTTTGATTGGAGCTTTCTCAAAAGCCCGTTCTAGTAATGCTACTAATTCTTTACTATTAGCTTCAAGTTTAAGTGATTCACTTAATTTTTTAAGTGATCGCTTTGTGATACGAATCTTTCCAATGGATGATTCATACGCTCTGCGCCATTTAGGTTCAGTATGCTGGCCAATTCCTAAGAGTTGCTCACTGTTAATGAGCTGACCTTCTGAATCAAACTGCAAATCAAACTCTAGGTCTTCGAATTTCAGAAGTAATGTATCACCATTGCCTGGGTACCATTTAGCGCCCAATTTCTTAAAGGTACCTCGTATAACATTCATTGAATAATCGCTAACTAAGTTAGCATCATTCAACTCGACGATATTAAAGAAAGAACACCATTCGTCATACGTTAAGAAAACTCTTTCATCTAAGTACTTTACTTCTGCTGATGTATACAGGTTAGTCGCAGAGAACGAATAAACTATAATTGGTAGCCTCTTAGGACCCGTATTGAAGTCAACGAGAAAGGCTAGGTGCCCACATTGAAAGTAACGAGTTTTCTTTATCTCATCGGCTCGAGAAGTCCACTCAGCTGTATGCTCACCTAAATATCGTGTAAGGTCATCGAACGAAGCTAAAGAATGAATTAAGTCTTTAGCGTTATTTAGGGCATTAAGAGATATCTGGAATAAACCACAAGTTGTTAACGCAACATGTTGCCTTTCAGGCCGAGATATATCTAGTGTATTTGTACCCAAACGAAGTAGTTCAACTTTTGAGTCTCTGAATGATTCATTGGTAATAAATTTAGCTTCAAGCTGTAACTCTTCAGTTAAGGCGTTGGTTTCGGACTCAACAAATTCGGTTAAATCTTCGGCATTTTCGGTTTCAACGATAGTATTAGGCTTTATTATCTGCTTTGTTATTAACGTTTCCAAAAATAGAAGCTCTGCGGTTTGTTGCCCCGATAAGAAGCCTTTAGCTTTAATTGATTCGATATTTGATTTGTATTGTATATTTCCCACAAGACCTTTAACAAAAATGGTTCGTGATGCAGGATCTACTTCGGATAATAACAAGATGTTATCGGACATATTCTTTTCCTTTTGGGGTAACGTTTAAAGTAAAATATAAAGGATACGCAAACGAGAGTCAACCACTTTGTGCGCCAGTTACCTTTTTGTGCGCAAAGTTAAATGCTGCTTTTTCCAACGCTATCCATAAACCTTTCAAGTGTGTCTCTACTAATGTAGATGTTAGTAACTTGTGTTGACCCATGGCCAGCATCCCTGGATACAAATTCAATCCTACGCCCTCGAACATCTAAATCGTGTGTAATACCTGTATGCCTGAGAGAATGTACAACAGCACTCCTAACAAATTCAGCATCAGAAAACTTCCCTTCATCAAAAAGTTTATCGGCTGTGGTTGCATATACGTGCTTAACTATATTATAAACAGCGTCTATTCCAATTGGTTCATCGACAAGACCTTTTGATCGGCCATTGTTTGCTGCGACATGCCTAGGAAATAATGGAGTCATCTCATCACGCGTAGGAAGGGCTGGTAAGCCTCGATGAATTCGATACCGCTTCAATCCTTCAAGAACTGGTACTGGAACGCCTATGCTTCTCTTTTTTCCACCTTTACTGTTAGGGATGTGAAATATCCATAAGTCAGGATTTTTAGGGTGTCTGAAAAAATGCCCCATAAACGGTGCGAAGCCAGGGCGATAAGAAACTTCGCTAATCCTTAGATACATCCAATATAGCATTAGCATGACCATACGCGTCCTTTCATGACGATCAGGGTCTTGTTTAGCCAGCATCTCCGTTACTTCCCAAATAGCATCCCACTGCTCAACAGTAAAAGCTCTTCCTATATCGTCGACACTGAATAAACCATTAGAATGGTCCTGATTTCCACTTTGAAGTTTGATTTTTTTCTTAGCCTGCTTAGCTGGATTAGTACAATCATACTCTTCCTCAATCAGATGGTCGTACAGAGAAGATAGAACTGCTAGTTGAGTTTCAATAGCTGCTGGCTTGCGAACGTACACCTCAGACTGAGTAACAAACGGTCGCCATTTAGGGTTTACTTGACCCTCCGCTGTGAACCATTTATGAGACGCTGAGGCAATTAAAGAAGCAGGAGGATTACCACAGAATGCGAGAAACTCTATAATGTCTACCTTCTTCATGGAAGTTATAAGTTTCTTCTTGATGAACCATGACCAGTTCAGAAACTTATTTAATTCAGAGCGATAACTTTTAAAGCTATTAGTTTTCGCTACGCCCGAATGGGAGCTTGCGACAATGGTTGTGTATAAGAAATTACAACACTCTTCGTACTCTACTAGGACATCTGATAAGCCAGTTCGCCGTGATAGAGTGATCAATACCTTACCGATGCATGGAAGGGGCGCTTTAATTGTATTCTGACAGCCAAACAGAGGAATAAAGGTATTGTCATCTATACTAGTCGCGGATGAAAAAAGCATAATGTTAAACCTTTTTTTGTTAGCAAGGCATGGAATGTTACCATGTAACGGTGAAATCTTGACACAAAATTAAAACTTTCTTAAATTCTTTTGCAAGAAAGTTATGTAAGATGTCTTAGCTTATCCTATTGTTTACATTGAGATCTCTAAATTTCTCATAACTACAAGATATCTATGTCTAACAATTCTTAAACGTATTTGGGGGCCTTAAATAGGCTATGTATATGATGTTGAAACCTATCATTGAAAGTCAGGCGATGAGCCATGTGCCTGATGTATCAGCACAATTTCTATCCGCCATGTCAACCTTAAAAAACGGTTCTTGGTATTTTGTAAAAGGTGAGGGCGGTATAAGCTCTCTTGGGCGATGGCAAAAAGAGGATTACAAGTTTTACTCTAATAGAAACGCTGAGCTTCCATTAGTTATGGTAACGGAAATCTTACCAGTTGATCCCACAACATTCGTATCAAGCCGTGATTTCCCCCTAACATCACAATCGGTTAAGTATCCAAAGATAATCATACGAGTTACTGAAGATGAGTTTGTTCTTATGGATTCAGATTTACTTGTTGATAATTTAACATTTGGAGAGTTTGATTACTCTTTTCCACAGCATTAACGATTGTTGTTTCTTTCAGTACTGGTTTATACTTATTTTTGATTATTAAGTTACACTGGTGCTGAAAGTAACAGCTATTGCCGCACCTCCTCTCCCTTTCTTGTACGCCTGTACACCTGTAACTTTTATCAACCTCACTCACCCATAAAGGATATAATCATGTACCAATTAGTTGGCTACAACTCAAGTCTGTACAAATCATATGAACAAGCACTCACGAACAGCGATGCCATAACTTCTTTAGACACTATAGATGAGCTTAACCTTGAGCAATTTATAGCCTCAAAAGTAGAAGATATTAACTCAATGATATTGACATTCGCCTCCAACTTTACCCTAGGCATTACTCATCGAGTTTATGGTTTTATTGAGCTAAATTATTTGGTTTCACTAAGTAAATCATATGGCGATCATTTAACCGGCCATTTGTTCTGGGTGCATGGCAAAGTACCTTGCAAAGTAACCGTTGAACGAGTAGCTACCCAGTTACACTGTATTAAACTTACAGGGCAGGGCGAGTAATGATAGCTTTAAAGCACGAAATGCAAATTCACTCGAATACTAGCGCTCCTTCTTTCGATGAGCTTGATAGGGACTTTCGTATTTCAGCTCGAACCTCAATAGCTAGAAAAAAACCTTGCGCACCTCTACAGATACTTTTGTTAGACGGGCATCTCAGCGGTTCAGTATTAAATTTTGGTAAAGGTAAATACGATACAGACTCAAATGCAATCAGAGAGCAGACTTCATGTGTCGACTATGACTATACCTATCATCAAATTGAGCTCCTAAATGCAAGTTTCAATTGTGTTGTGGCTTTTTATGTACAAAATACATTACCGCCACGAAGTCGAGAGGTAGTTTGGTCTAGATTAGCCTCACTTGTGCGAACAGATGGGATTGTCTTTGTTGCCGTGCGCAGTAACAAAGATAAAGGCATCAAAGGAATACCTTTTCTGGATGGGTACATTTCATCAATAGGCACGTATCAAGTCGGTTATACTTTGGAAAAATTAATTTCCGAAGGGCAACGTCACTTTAAGCATGTTGATAAATTGAGAAATAAATCTGGTTTTTATTTAATACGGTGTAGTCATACTCCTTTCCCTGAATAAATTGCCAACCCGTACAAGCCCAATTGTACGTATAATAATTTGATATAGACCTTTCTATTCTACCAACAAAAAAATCCACTCTCTTCGAGTGGATTTTTTATTTTAACAAGTACGAGTTTCATAGTTTTATACCAGATATAACAGACGCCATATTTCAGTGATGTGTTATTTGTTTAGGCTACTTAACTTGTGGGATTAAAACTTTTGGTTTTATGTCAATACACTTCTTTTTGTATCTATCATTATTAGGGTTTGGTTTAATTCCAAATTTGGCACACGATTGGTTACATATACCAAAATTATCTTTACAGTATGAGCACATAATAAAAACCTTAAACTGAGTTGTATTTTAACGAAGGAGCTTTTCAGCTGAGGAGAGAGGGACACGGCACAAAGTGCTGTTGCTTTACGTGTCAATGCAACTAATACCCTATCACTCTAGTTTAGTCAGCTTAAGATTTCAACTATCTCAAATTGCGATCTTACATTTGCTAAGATTTTGGATTATCTATCGCTGCATTGTGAGTCCTAATTGACATAAACCTAAGCAGTTATCAGACACCTGTTACGGATTAAAAAACGACACATTTCTGTGTCGTCTTTGAATATCATTAGTCAACATAAGCTACTTTGAAAGAAGCTGAATAAACATCTCTCCATTTGCGACTCACCTTAAACTCTTCAAACGAAAAGGTTGGTTCGTATCCCTTACTTGATGCTAAATCAGCAATCTTCAAAGCTTGAAACATCATAAACGCAAGGGCCAGGTCTGCTCGTTCCTTGGTTTTAAATGTATACTCCAATAGACCAGTATTCGCATCGCATCTTTTGGTTTTGATGAACTCTTCGTCGCATGGTTTCATATATTTATCTATGATGTTTAATAGTTTTTTGGAGGATTCACTATATGCAAAAATGTAGTTGCTATGCGCATCAACCGACCAAGTATGTTTCGGGTTTGGATCTGGCATCGTTCCACCAGCTCCGTTATCTACTAATGGCACGTAAGTTCGAATGTTCTTATAACCTAACTTCTCCATTTCAAAATATATAGCATCACGGTGCGCCTCACTCTCAGCGTACACATGCAAGCCATACCCTGAACCACTCGCCTCTTCCCAGCCAAATAGTTTTTTAAGCTCTATAGCATGGATTTCGTCAGTTGATTTTATGAGTTGCTCACATTCGTGTTCTGAAATATCTGTCGGAATTTCGAGTGCTATGTTTGAAAGATGTTTTATAAGAGATTTGTAGTTATTTATCATGTTTTTTCCTTTTGGGGGGGGGCTATTTAGTTAATTTCAATGATTTCATGCTGTGCTAATGGAAACCCATGAGCGTTACCACCAAATCTTGCAATTAACATAGACTTTTTATTTGCGATTCTTGCTGGAGCGGATTTGCAAGCTTCCTCTATATCTTTTGTTGTTACATAGCCGTAGTACTTACCATCATCTGACACTCTCACTTCAATTTCTTTACCTGAAAAGAGCTCTCGAATAAGATTTACTATGTAATTAACATGATGATATCGACGAACCTTAACGTTCATTTTATAACGTTTACTAGAAGTCATAGTTGTGGTTTCCTTTTGGGGTAGTAGTGACTATTCACTTAGAGGGATAAGGGCGTACATTGGTCATGCTATTGCTCTCAACGCCGATGCAATATGTTTACTTACTAATATTATATGTTTTGTTGGCGCTAATCAAAAAAAACTCCAGGTGTCTAAGTCTGGAGTTGCCAATGGGCCAATACAGTATCAAATTCAGTTATAAATATCTTAGTTCTATTATTGTGTCTTCTTGCTGTCTTAATGTATGAGTTTGATTTCTCCCAATAAAGTCAAACAGCGCCTTCTTATCCATGGGCCTTCCAAAGTAATAACCTTGTAAATAATCACAACCATACTTAGTTAGTAAAATTGCTTGCTCTTGCGTTTCAATTCCTTCAGCGACTACTCGTATTCCTAGTTTTTTAGCAAAATTCACAACATGTCTAATTGCGAGACTGTGGCGCTCCGAGGAGTGTACTTTTGAACAGAAGGCTCGATCTAATTTCAACTCGTCGAAGGACGCCCCTACAAGTCGACCCAGCGAAGAGTACCCGCTCCCGTAATCATCCATAGAGATGTTTAGCGACTTACACCCTCTCAAGCTTTCAATTACTTCGGCAAGCATCTCATTAGAGCCCTCTTGAAGCTCTGTAATTTCGAAAGTCACTAAAGAACCGACTTTTTCAGCGATCGAATTGCAAGTTAAAGCTCTTTTTGCAAACCGGTTATCAAACAGATCTTCAACATTCACATTTATTGAGATTTCCAGTAACAGTTCATTCTCATGCCAATCAACGAGGTCTCTCATCGCAATTTTATGAACAATGTTAAACAAAGAGTATGAATACCCCAACTTTACCAACCCTTCTAGGAATCTGTCTGGGGTTAAAAAACCGAGTTTGGGATGATCCCAGCGCACTAAAGATTCAACAGCAGACAATTGTGAGGTTTTGGTATCAAATTTAGGTTGGTACAAAACAATAAATTCTGATGCATTTAATTCACCCTGCTTTAAGTGCTCAAACAGAGTTAAACACCGGCTGCAAGCTACCTTCCCTTGTATTGTCTGACTATCCAATATCTGACTTTTTTGATTACAGATCGAGCAGTGCGTACCTTGCATACCGTTGCCTTTCCTTTGCGTTTTTTAGCACTTTATACCAATACTCAATTGAACACTTCTTACGCCGCACAAATATACCCCCCCTTCTCCGTCACAGTGTAATGATGAACCAAGCTCTTGAGCGTTCATGAAAAATGATATTTCCACGATGAATTGAAGTGACGAAATAATCCCTAATTAGCTCAAATCACAACCACTCAGAACCTTCGCCCTCCACACTGTTTAAATATACAGCATCATGATTGAATGTTAACTTTAATGAATCGCGTTTCTGCTGGCATTACAGGCTTTGAAAACCCTTGCAACCTTCTGCATGTTCGAAAGTAACAGCTTACAACGAGTCGTATATATCTACTGATCGCTGATAATTTATTGTGGATGCTTCATTAAACAAATTTAATGCTGTATATTTTAGATTCACAACCTGACGACCTTGATGCTTTCCAGTTGTCACAGCTTTTTGCTGGCATCACTCACTTACTATTCCACCAATGGTGGAACCTCAATTTGTGGCCATTCACAAAATACCCAATAGGAATATACTATGATTAATTCTACCATTCTGGGAACGCACTTCTCGTTTCTAGAAACCACAACTCTTGCAACCTGCTCTATTCCGCTACTTCAAGCGAAAGACAATAAATTTTGCCCCTACTGCGGTAGTCCGATGACTAACCAATTATGCCCTCAAGCTGAAATTGGCCACTGCGAACATGCAACCCATATAGCACCACCCCCACCTAAATCTATGACTGATCTTGTGAAGGAAGATATTGCTCAACTTGATAAGGTAATGAAGCAAGTTAAAGAACAAATGCAACAACTTCGCAAAATTAAAGAATACTGCATGGAAGGTGAGCACCCTGCCTTACTTGAGCTCTTTCGTTCTGAATCTCATGGTGGTCCATATGCTATGGACCCTTATCGTGAAATGAGTGAATACTTGAAAGAACAAGGCAAAATACCCGAAGATGACAGTTTTTTTTATCATCACCTCAATGATAGTGATAGCGTGGAGCGTCTAATTGAGTATGGACTATCGTTAGAGCTAGCTAAAAAGCAACTTCCGATTTTTCTGAGAAAGTTCGATGATCGACTTTGTCATCATATGAGGTAGATAGGATGAACAATTCAAATGGTAAACTGGCTGAAGTTGAAGAAAATTTAAAAAGTGCCTATGGTTGGACTTGTGTTAATTTTAATTTTTTTGATAAGAAATATATAACAAGAGACCTTGAAACTTGCACACCAGCTGAGGCAGCTAAGCTACATCATGACCGCGCTCAATTGATTGCAGCATCGGTGCGTGCGGAGTTCCAGGCCAAACATAGTGCAATGAGCCCAAGTGGTGCTAGGGCATACTCAGATAACTGGAACTAAGAAACAGAACGTTTTTCACTTCATTAAAACAATTAGAGAGCTAACTGGTGTTAGCTCTCTTTTTTATACTTGGAAGTAAATAATTGCCACCATTGCTGATTACGAAGCTAATTACCACTAGACATCACGTCTTCCAGCGTTTTACCGCTTACAGCTAACATAAGTTTCGCAATAAACATTAGCCAGGAGGTGGCTATGGAAAGCCATAATATAATTGAAATCATCAAGTCAAGTATCTTTGACTCGTGTGCCACATGCCCCATGTAAATAGACGTTATTGTGCAGGCAACGAT
Source organism: Vibrio sp. R78045 (assembly GCF_042466085.1). Lineage (NCBI taxonomy): Bacteria > Pseudomonadati > Pseudomonadota > Gammaproteobacteria > Vibrionales > Vibrionaceae > Vibrio > Vibrio sp. R78045. Next base: position 87,388 of record NZ_JAXHBS010000012.1, on the reverse strand, counting down.
TAGCAAAAGTAATAACTCTAACAAACCTTTTGTGCGCATGTTACTGACCTCCCTTAGATTTTAATTGATTCCGACTTCGTAGCTGTTTTTTTCATTAATTTGACTTCATCCTTGTCGAATCGTTCAAGGGTTACTAACTAGCCTTTATTCTCTGTTGAGCAAAGTTCGCCTTTATCAAGCGTACCCCTGAATACGCTTTGTAAAAACGACTAAACCCCTAACTCAATAAGACAGATGAACGGAGCGAATGGATACTCCTCTGTAATACGTTTTTACAACGCTCAAAGCTTCAGCTCTTTCCCGTTCTGATACTTTTATGGGGGGTAATGAAATATACTCTTTTGCTACTTGCAACTTTTCTATGTCGCAATCACTCATCTGATGATAATGAGCAATAACGAACGAAGATTTTTTCAGACTACTACATGGCTTCAATGACATTTTTCTCTGATTTAATACCTACGTTTAGATTTGACTAAAAACGTGTCAAATCGCTTCTTCTGAATAGCTGAGCTAACTGCGAAGTGGCGCTCTCGATGCAACCAACGTCAAACAGGTTGTTATAATTAGCTTTTTCATAACCATCTATATTTTCCCATCGTTAAACCGACTTAATATTTTTACGGCGCTTTATTGCTTCAACTTCTCGATTGTAAGCCTCCAAAGGCTCTAGCAAGTCAGCATAACGCTTTTCAACTTTGACATACTCATCATGGTTCATTAGAGCCATAAGCTGCGACACAGCCTCTTTAATTGGTACTTTCACAACCCAAGAGTCATCTTCAAACGAAAACTTCCACGCTCTTTTAAAGCAGTCTTCAAAAGCTTTGAGGGCCTTGTCTCTCATACTCCATACATGGCGCTGCCTTAAAACGTTATCACTTTCCAAATAGTGATCATCGATCCTATCGTTTATGTCTAGCTCCCAACGTTCAGGATATAAAGCCGAACCAGTAAAGTGTGCGACCGTCACAAACAAGCAAAACTGCTCTCGGGTAAAAGTATCAGGGTTGGGATTAAGCGAATCTAGCACCCTAATAGCATGTTTTTTAGATACCTGATTGATGTTCGCTAGCTCTTGCGCTTTCCGCTTTTCAATACGAGCTTTTTTTTCTTTAATTTCTACAAATTTTAACTTTGCATCACTCAAAGCCTTTGCAGCAACCTTCATCGCTTCAATTTCCGCAAGTTCAAACAACTCTCTTGAGAATGGGTCTTCCACCACTTCTTTTAGCAATCCATTAGATAGCTTAGTTAGAGCTGTTTGCTTTTTGCGGGTTCGCTCGGATGACCAATATTTCGTAAAATCCAAATCTGGCATACCTCTTTTACCTTCAGTTAGTAAATTTCTTTGATTAACAGGATTCTGAACCAATCGGCAGATTCAAAACCCGTCCATCCAGAACGCCAATGGCGTCTTGCTTGCAGTCTATTAACACACAACAGCGAAACGCCCATTCTTCTACAAGAGGTGAGAAAGGTATCTCTGAACGTCCACCATTCACAGCAGCCGTGATAGACGTTATCTAGTCTTTTTTCAACGTTTTGAGGATGATCGTAGACATTCATATTTCCTCCTACCTTATTGATACCATGGCGCTTTGGTTACTAATTGAGTCATTTGTTCCGCTTCATTCGCGGATAGTATTAATCGCGCATCACCATGAATGAATACAACACAACCGCCATCATTGACTAATTCTCCTTTGGAACTTTTACCATTTTTGATTAGACCAATTGCATCTTTAGGATTTATCCCAACACTCCAACCACCAGTTATACCAATCAACAAACCTTCTTCATGTAGATCAATAAACAAGTGATCTTCGTGTTGTATTCTTGAAAATTTTATTTGAGTCACGTTTTCCCCCTATGCATCATTAGCTTCACGTTGAAGCCGGTTGATTCTGTTTTTAGCCGTATTGCGCTGTAGATGAATTGGCCTTGGTGATGCCTCTATCTTTTCCAGTTCTTTGAGATAGTCAGCGACTTCGATTTTCTGAGCCTGGTTTGATAGAGTTTCGTTTTCTTTCTTTAGGCGATTGTTTTCACGCTTGATGTTGTTGAGTTCTTCTGCATCCCCAATTCGTGAACAGAGGCGAATTAAAACATTCATTTCACGTTCAACATCGACTTCAAATAATGATGCCTCAAATAAATCTCTGCGGTTCCCGCAATGCAGCGTTGACGGATAGCCAACTATGCACTTTGTGCCTCCGCGATTAGTCACTTCGACTAACCCCCATCCTTGAGGCAATTCATCAGGCTTAATAAGCCCTTGTGGAGCAACATAGAATCTATGTTGACCAACACCTAAAACTTTCCCGTTTCGGTGAGGCTTTTTCGCATCTGCTAGAAAGTCACTTCGACTAACTTTAACCTCACAAACTACTGAGCCGCCTAAGTGTTCGGTATGCGCTCTAAATCCAATAGCATCAGGAATTTCGCCAGTATAGCCAGTGGGGAACTCTGAGACTGCAACGTGACAGCCAGTACCGCCTTGCCCATGTGGTTTTTTAAGCCATTTCACGGCCTTTTCGACAATCTCTTGGTGTGTCCATTGCTTGCTCATAATTTCCCCCTAAGATTGGTCTTTTAGTGATTTGACTTTTTTGGTCAGCCAACCCGCACCACAGCACCAGTCGCGATTACCTTCTGGTCTGCAACCGCACTTTTCTACAAGCCCTGCTGCCGTTCCCACTAAAAGAGCACCGTGAGAATCTTTTTCATACCAAGCTTGAGAAGCCATTTGCATGACACGACCAAAACCTAAGAACTCGCATTGCTTAATAACATCTTTTTCAGCTAATTTGATCGCATTTGAAAGCGGTGCTTTACCTTTACCTGTAACCATGCCAATTTCCCTTACGATTTCAAATTAGTGAATTGATCTATCGTTACTACAGCTTTTTGCCAGTCATTCGCTACCACTTCTTGACCATTCGACAAGTAGTAATCAATTGATACTTGAGCGCCTAAGCCAATAAGTGGTATCAAACCAGTATCCGGTTTTGCCGCTTGTCGTGCTGCCATAACATCATCAACAGAAGCGCTCCACCAAAGCAATGCACCATCGCACTCTTGAGTAACGCAAGTTGCACCTGTTGGCCACGTAAAATTGCCAAGTTTCACCATACTTAGAAGAGAAACCTCCACGCTTGGAACAAACAATGGTTCATCCAAGTTAATCAAAATATCAGGCATATCTATTCCCCCTGTTTATCTAACTTCTCAGCCATTGCATATAATTTAGCTGCCACTTTCTTGTTTTCTTGTTCCATGATTTCAGCTTCTTCCTCGGTCAAACCGATTTCTTCATTATCAGCACCACCACTAAAGTAATCATTAATCATGCTTGCAGCAGTGGTGAGGCTCATAATACGCATGCGCCTTCTTGTGTCGCCTAGAGCCATACTTTCCCTCTTAATTACGATTTATCGAGAAGTTGAAAATATTCTTGCCTAAGCTCGTTCAAGGGGCTGACTTTCGCAAATTCAAAGAAGCAAAACATCAAGAGAGCACCTAGACACATCATTGCTAAATCACGAAGTTTAAAGTTACTCATTCACTAACCTTTATGTGATGTTAAAAGTCCAAACCCAACCACTATTGCAAACGCAATAACAATCCCAAAAGGCGACACTGCAAAGGCGGTGTACCAATCTGGCAACACTCCTAACTGTATAGTGCTCGTATCCATGATTACTCTTTATATCCTTATCTGGAATAACACTGGAACAGTAGGCTAGGCCAACGTTCCGTAGGTTTTTCAGAAAAATGTTAATTGTATTATTACTACTGTAATCTACTCTGGAAAAGCCCTAAATCGCTTAGCGTTTTCCAGAAGAGACTAGCGCACTTTCGTTTACTCAAATTGCTGATAAGCAAAGCAAACGCCGCCTTACTTACAACAATTTCCAGACTTACTAGATCTACACAGTGGATTTTCCAGTGGTCGATCTAAAGGGTGCATGATTTTCCCCTTGTTACCCTGCTGTTGACTCTACAGGTTGATTAAACGTCAAATCCTCGTCAAAACTTGCATCACAAGCGTCAACGGCCTTGCAAAAATCAGCATTATGTTTTGTGTTTTGATAGTTAAGAATTTCATCTAGCTTACTAGCGTCGTAGGCATGAATTTGTCTATCCCCGACTGTGAAAAAAGCAACACGGTCACTAGGACATTCATCGAGAACAGCTTGAACTTTCTTGAGCCATTTCTTTTCTGCTGCGGTTAGCTTTGACATGTGAATTTTCCCTCTAAGAATGGTTGTGGTACTTAGCGTAGTGATTATTGACATTACCTAGCCCGTTCGTACTTCCTACAAACAATCGTAAGGTATTCATCATGCTTTCCAAGTCGCTTGGTTTCCATTGCGCAAATCTAACATCTGCGTCCTCGTAGACACCTGAACCATCACGTATTGAGTGCATTTCCAATTCAATAGTATTTTCTTCTCTGATGCCCGTCGAGCAGCCATAATGAGCGATAAGAATTGCAGCCACCGTAAAGTTATTAGGACTAATGGCTTCTTCATCATGTTCTAGAGTGAGAATTTGTTCTCCTTTCAAAAGGATGTAACGACAAACATCGCGCATATCCTCTATAGGTAGAAAAGACTCAACGTAAACGGATTGATCACCATAGTCATAGTGAGCAAAAATTCGATACATGTATGACATTTTTAATTGCCTAATTACACGCCTTGCGAAGTTCTGCATTGCCAATGTGCCAACCATAATTTCTATACTTTGCTTTTCATCACCATAGTTAACTATTGCAGGGATCAAGCTATCGATTGAACCGTCATAATCACTAGCTAAGTCTCTTGAAATAAATTCTTTCGCATAATTATCTAGAATGTCGTTTGCATCCATACTTTCAATTCCCTCTATCCCTTTAAACACTCAAAGAAGTCCATGATTTGTTGTTCTTCACACATTTTCTGACGTTCTGCATTTTGCGCTTTGGTATAAATATCGAACGACATATAAAATGCTGCGCTTGATAAAACTAACGAAAAAGACAAAACAAAAGCGATGATGAGTTGTATTGATTTCGGCATTTTTCCCTCTACTTAGATGTATTTCGATTTATCTGTTTGAGCTAACGTTTTTTCTGATAGCTCTAGAATGTCGTCAATATACTTCTCAGCGTGTTCGCTAACACCAATATCTTTTAAGAACTTGAGAGCAATTGAAGCATTAGCAAGTTGCTGAGTAAGAAGCCCAACGTCTGATTTAAGACTCTCTACTTGTTTAGGTAGAGATATTCCTTTAGCCACAAGATCACCCTTTATTTTCGACTGAAATTAGTTCATAGGCGATTCCAGACTGTTCAAAAAAATCTAGTAGTTTTTGAAAGTGCTTACGGTTTTTGTAAGCCTTTGCATTATCGAAAGAAGTAGTAATTGAGCAATTCGTACCGCATCGTTTGATTGCGGTAACGTATGACCTGTCTAGCCCCTCTTCACTGTTACGAACCGAAAGCCTCTGTGTTATTTCAATAACCCATGCCATAACCTTGCCCCTACTAGTTAATGAGCTCGTCATTGAGAACACCACTAAGGCGTTCTTTCAGTGCCTCGGTTTTGGCTTTCTTTTGAGTTGCTTGATAAACAGCATCAAGGGCATTCTGTACAGGACAATTAGCGCTAGTGTGCTCACCAACATCGATGTTGAGTAGCGTACCAACATCACTAGCTAATTCTGTTGCTCGCTCTTCCCAACGGTCACGGGCATCAATAGTGCTTTCTAACTCACTGTCAGATATCAGCGAAAATTTACCTGTATTACCACGAACCCATGAAGCAATATCAGCTTCACTCATTTTTGCTAATTGATGTAGATCCATCGACTTTCCCTTCTAGTTTAGTTATCTTGCTAATCGATACACAACAATAGTACGCGATGCGTACCATTCCAACTAATTAATTAACCTTTCTACTGCTGATTTTGCGAGGTCGGGCATAGTTCTGTAATCCTTTGAATCTTCAGGCATTCGATAGGTTTTTAATGCTCTTGGTTTAATACCTGATTGCTTGGCTAATTCGTCCCAAGTAACACCTAGCTTAGCTTTGGTGTTGTTGAGGAATTCCTTTTGAGTCATGTATTTTTACTCATCTTATTGGTACTCATTGCGCACCACCATAACGCTGATACTGCCGCTTTTTCAAGTTGTTATCTCGTGCACCAATAATTCAACACTATCTACTGCTTCGTAGGTCTTTACAGTGCCGTCATGCGCCGCTCTATGTTTTGCTTTGAGTGAGTATGGAAACCCTTTAACACTGAGGATAAAAGAGCTTGAAGCGTTTAATCCTTGACGCTCTTCTCTAAGCGACACCCCTGTTTTCGCTCTAATCTGTGGTCTATATAAGCTTGTAGTAGCTTTCTAGTGCGCTCCGACAACCAATAGGCCTTGGGCTTGCATCCTTTCGTTATCGCAGCTCTCAAAGCAATCTCGCTTCGAATTTCGCCACGCTTAGTTACGATCAGAAACTGCAACCTTTGACAGTTCAGTAACTCGTAGGCCGCTGAGAGATAGAGCTATACTCGCGGCTTTCTGGTGAGGACTGGACATTAACCTGATTCGGCTAAATACCTTGGTTACTTGGTGAGAGGTAAGAATATTTGCTTGCGCTTTGGCCTGGATCATGTGTGCCGTTCCTATTGAGAATGGGAAAATACACACATTCAGCACTTGGCTGTGTTGAAGTACATTTACACCTTTTGGGGCTTGTGTTTAGAAGAAAACGATTGGTTATGTAATGGCTAAGTACAAAGTATTCTTAAATAGCAACTGACTTTATACTTATATTTTATATAAAAAAACCAGCTCATTGAGCTGGTTTTTGATTTAAAGAACAGGTTATTTTCCCATTTAATTTGTTTGAGTTAATACACCAGATTCAGGTATCGAAAAGGCTTCGAGTAAATCGCTAGTGACAACACCTTTGAAGTTTACTTCTAATGTCTTTTCAAGCTGCCTCCAATTGTGGATAGCAATTGGCGCATATTGGGTTCCAAAACAAGCATACACATCATTCCAATCAACTGATTTTGAGTTTTCCGGAATATCGAAGTCAGGATAAACTACGATAGCAACAACCCCCATGCTTAAAAGTTTATCTTGCAGCTTGAAAGCCGAAGATAATCCATTACCCCCCTCGCTCGGGTGATTAGTGCTAGGCGTATCGAAGTCAGCCAATATGAAAACTAACTTTACCCCGTTTTGAGGAAGCCATGCCTCCATACTATTAGCATCGCCAGCCATATCCACCGGTAATCCTTCGAAAAAGTTAACGATCATACCAACTTCTTGACCTTCACATACTGCCTGAATCAAATTTGGCTTAAAGGGTCTAATTGCTCGCCCTTCATTGTTCATTCTATTCATAGCAGGTGACTTAACTTTTGATGGTGCTTCATGCGTAGTACCATTAATAGTTACAGTAGGATTAATTGTGTTACCTTTTTCGTCGATAAAAATAGCATGTACATTTAATAGCTCATTATCAATGTTAGTGATTTTCGATACAATTGCAGACCAATATCCGTAATCAATTTTGTTGATTACTAAATGATACTTCTCCGTGTAGCGGATATGTGAAAGGGTTTGTTTACCAAGATCTTCTGCAGTAGGTATACCACGAGAAGAATAGTAAAGACGTGCGGGTTTTGCGTTTGGGTGATGGATTGGTATGCAAGTTTTGAAGAGTTTAGTTAACTCACTCTTTAGAAACTTATTAACCCGTATATCTTTTTCGTATAAAGCTTTTTCTCGCTCAATCCTCTTGGCTGTTGCTTCTTGCTCTTGCTTCTTAGCCTTCCTGCGCATTTCTGCGTATTCAGCCTCTGTTAAAGCTGCATCCAAGCGAGGTTCATTTAATACGTATCCCCAGGTCCAATTCATGGCGTTCATTATCATTTTACGCACTTCTGAATATTCACCTTCTTTGCCTAGATGCCAGCAAAGTAACTGTAGACCAACAAAAGTGCCGCACGAATTACACACACCCACTGGTTTTTCAGGGAATGGGCATTTTCCGTGTTTTGATGATTGTTTTATTATTCTAAAATTAGTGCTTGTTTTACCATCATGCCTAGGGCATCCAACATGCTTGTAACCACCTCTGTAGCTTTCAAGAGCCTCGTTACAGCCAAGGGCTTGGAAAATCATTTCCCATCGACCTGTACAGCACTTATCAAACTCCTCGATAAATTGCTCTTTTGTATGGCTCTCAAACCACTCTGAGATGGTCATTTTTTCTAAAGTTGCAGTCATTGTTTATTCCTTGTGTGGTAGTTGTAGTGCCATATCAAGCACCTTCAACGGTCGAGATTTAAGCCGCCTGTTTATTACAATTGGCTTTAACTTTATACAAAGCTTCTTTATAGCAATCTAAGTATTGATAATTTAAAATATTCCCTTCTGATGCAACAGTTCCTACTGGAAAGCCCATTGCAATAGCCATCTTTAGTCTGATAGAACGAGGTGACTGTCCACATTCAATTGCTACTTTATCGATAGCAAGTTTTAACTGTCCACGCTCAAACCTTATTTCTCTACTTGCTGGTATCCCTGCTGGCCACTTATCACCTGAAAATGCACGTACTGAGTAGTCGCAATCATTGCAGTAATAGACATGCTTTGGCTTCCGCCCCGCATGGTGACTAGCAGTTAATAGGCAAAACTTGCCGCAACTAGGGCACTGAACTGGTAGCGCTTCTGAAGCTTCACTATTAAGTCCATCGCGTATATTTAGCATCATAGATGCAATTTGAATGGATTGAACAGCCTCATGTGGTAGTCCGTACTTTCTTGACTCAGCAACATCCACTAATGAGGTTGGTAAGTCGTGAAAATTACCGACTTTTGTTGCGGTTAATACAAAAAATTCATATGCCAAAGTTACGTAAGAATCTAAGTCAACTTCCGTTAATTTAGATGCCTGCAAGTGTTGAATTAATACAGAACGTATCAGTTGAAAGTGTTTAATTGATTGTTTTTTTTCTCGTTGTGCCCGAGAAAGCCGTGAAGTTGATTTCATGGAAGTTCCTTAAGGGAAAAGTATGTAAGTGGCAAAGATGCCTAGATGGGAAAGGACGCGCCTATAACGGAGTAACTTTTAAGCGTCAGAGTTACTTTTAACTATTTAAGCATATCTATCTTTTCTCGATCTCTCAACCTTATTAGCAACAAAATCTCTTATGACAAATCAATTTATTTTAACGCCGCATAACTTTCCGATTATACGCGGCAGGTTTATAGCATTCTTGTTCTATTCTGCCCCAAAGCCCACTTAAGGTAATGTCATTATGAAAGATCAATCAGCTTGGATGCTTCTCTCGGTTGATGTAGCCATTGACCTGCTGCCTAATTTTAAATTTAGTAGCGGTCTAATATCAGAAGTATGGAAACGTACATTTGTTCATCATTCCCAAGATTCAATAAGCAGAAAATGGTCTTTAATTAAAAAGACCAAGGATGGTTACCAGTTATTACTTACAGTTAAAGAGAGCGCCTCAGAAGAGATAGCTAGCAAAAGCGATAGGATAGTAAGCATGGTTAATGAACTATGCAATATCGAAGATAAGCCCTCTCGCACATCAATTAACAGTCAAAAATTCCAAGGGATAAATGCGGTATCTTGCCCATGGGTATGCCTTCAAGTGATGGTATCCAGCTCCTCTAACCACATACCTAAATTAACAAGTCATGATGTCACACGAAACATAATGAACAACCTGCAAAATACGCTTGGACGAGAGGTTATCGCAAGAAGTTGGAGCTTTAATAGCGCACTACCAAATGGCGTTTGTTTTAATATTGCTATTCCTCAAATGTATATCGAGATAGCGAAGAGCAAACTTAACGACAAAACAACAAGCTCCATCCTAAGTAAGTGCACCGGTATTCAAAACAACCTCAGTACTGAAATAGAAGTTGCAAATTTCTTTCCACATATGATGGCCAAGCCCTATGCCGCCGACCGTTGCCAAGCAACTCGCTACACTGTCACTGATTTTTGCTATGCAATCATTGATTCAAACGAAAAATTGCTACCTGAAGAGGTAGAACAAGCCGAGTTGTCTCAAGTTGTTCAAGCTAGCCTACAAGCACAAGCGCCTATGATTGGAGCGAATGATCTTTCACTGAATGATGATAATTTCAGGGCTGTACTTTTTGATTATGATCCAGATTCTTTACAGTATATCCAAGTTACAGATGACCCTGCGAAGGTTGCCTGTACTTGTACAATGACTTTTTCGATGAACATAGACCTCGTTGGTCCTTTTAAAATCGGTCATATAGACGCATTCGATTCCGTTGATTCAACGATCATTGAACGCACCCCTTGCCAGTCAACCTTTAATGACGGTATGGAATATAATTGTCACGCCTTCGGGGATATTTTTGATATCAGACTTCAAAATTTTGGTGGCGGGTATCGAGAAAACCAAAGTCAAGTTGCCATATACCGCTCAAGTGCACAATCAATGGAGGCTTTAGGTGAGCTATGTCTAACAGTTGGCCACTTCCTTGAGAGCTCTAAGAGAAGTGAACTTTTCCCTGTATCATGTTTCGAGTTGCAACCAGTAGCTAATGAGGAATCAGATACGTTTTGTTTAAATCTTGGGTTCTACTGTAGTGATTCTGTGCTGGTCCGAGAGTTTCACTTTGCACTTAACCAAATTCGGCTATCCACCAGCAACATCTCAACGACAACTGATAGTTTTAGCCCTCCTTATTTTGCTCCTGCATAGTTATAAAAAAACCGGCGAAAGCCGGTTTTTTTTGATTTATATACTAATTTTCACTTACGCTGTGGCGCTATCTGTAACACTGGCCTCAGTCAAAGTATGAATCGAACGATAAAATTCACGTATTTTTTGTGCAATTTCTGACGCTTGAGCAATATTATTAACATGGTCACTTACGAACCCATACTTCGCAGGGGTTACAAGATTCAATTTATAGACCTCATGCACTCCTTTAAGATTAAACCCACCAGAATCGACTTGAATAACTTTCTGAGTATGCTTATACAAATCTTCTTCATGCAAGATTACCAACACATTCTCTTTGTAATTGAAATATCCGATGTGATAACCATTGTGACTTATAGACTTCCAACCACAATGGTAACCCGCAGGGTCATAAGGTCTTACTTGAGTATCTAAAGCCTTAATTGCCAAAGGATAATTCAACTGGCGAATGGTAGCATTCTTATACTTTGTTTGAGCAACTGTCATAGCTTCCTTTGAGTAATCATGCTCATGAAACGAAGCTATTTCAGAAATACACAGATCAGCTTTCAGAAAGGCACCAGAATGCTTGAAGATGCAACTGAAGCCGTCGCGAGTCTTCTCATAACTTGCGATATGGCCATAAATGGTCGCGCATTTCGGAAGTGCATTAAAAATATTTTTCATTTTGTTTCCTTTTGGGGTAAGAGTATTGGAGGTCTTAGATTAATCCCAAGAGTAGAAATAAAGACAAAGATCCTGCTAAAAGGTTCTTTAGTATTTAATTTTTGCTTAGGTATATGAATTTTTGACGGCGTTCCTAACTATGCTCGCTAAATAATGTACGATACGTAATAAACATATATATCAATAACATTAGAGCTGAGTGATGCTATGAGCCAGAACGAATCAGATTGGAAAAAAACTTACATCTTGAGAAGAGTTGATGAAAAAATCAATCCCACAAGGTTTTTGTCCAGTCAAGAAATTAAACAATCTATCTCTGAACTTCGATCTATGACCGAGCCTCTTATGATTGATGCTTGGGTGAAGAGTAATATGTCTTCCATTTGGATGGGTCGCCTATCAAACTCAATTAGAACTAAGAGGTTGCGAGTAAGCAGGCTTGAGAACGAACAACCAAACAAAAATGTTGAGTTAACATTCTCTGCTTGGCAGAAGCTGTCAAACACCAGTAAAGACTTAGATATCTCGTTAAGCGATACCGTCATTGCCCTATGTGATGCACACAATAGCAAAAATATGTAGCCATTCTAATAAAGAGTAGGCTACACATATTTAGCCTTTTCATTGTGCGTATAAGGCCTTTATTGAACCATTAGTTCTGGGGTTTGTACTTTTGCGAAACCAAAGTCATCTACCTCGCTACACTCTTGCAACGAATCTAGTTTTTCTGCGTTACGGGTATACACGGAACGTGATTCAATATGAACAACACCTGTTTGCCCTAATACTCGTTCACAAACCTCCATTTGCGCGAAGAAGTTACCGAATGCATCTTCATTCAAAGCATCGATATCGTTTCGTAGCAAAGTTCCTAAAAAGGCCGATTTTCGTGTAGCACCTTTTAGGATGCCATTAATTATATCAGCACCTGTTTGCGGAGTTGATTTAGTGTTTATGGACTGACCCCATAACTCTATCAACATTGATTGAACATTAATGTGTTTATCGATGACACCAACGTTGTAACCCCAGCCGAATCTAACAACAAAAACTCTTAAACCACACTCGACTAGATAAGGAATAATATCCAATGCGCGTTGCAGTTCAAATGGTCCGGAGTAAGCTAGTTCTAAATTATGAATATCTTCATAGTGGGGATAGAAACTATTTTGACAAGGTTGCGGAAAAATCCTTGCAGCTAGCCCAGCGGTTACACTGGTGCCTTTTACCATCCTCATAATTCTGATCTCAGCATTTGAGTTGAATGTTGATGCCAATTCAATAGCTCGGTCAATATTGTCAATCTCGCTTGTACCAGGCATATGGGAAGGTAACGAGGCGTTTACAGATTGAAGAATATATGTGTGTTTGACCCTAGGCTCACAGGTCAATTGATATCTGATAATTTCCATTTTGTATCCTTTTGGGTGATAAAGGGGCATGAAGCCCCTTTTAAGTTTTCTATTTATCTCGTGTAAAAGGCCAAGTCATATAGTAAGTAACGACAAGAACCCAGCCGAATACAGCGTACATCGCTATCTCCAGCGGGGTGCCTTGTTCTTGCACATAAAGCATCCAAGCATGAAATAATAAGCTTAAACCAACTGGTACAAGATAATCTCGTAAGATGTTAAATACAGTGACGTGCTTAATTTTAGTCTCAATGTAGACAACTAAAATAAAGCCTAGAACACCAAAGAATAATAGTCTTCTGTACAATAATTGGGTTTGACTAAGTGTAGTAATACCCGCAGTCAGAAGAATAATCACGACTTCTTTAAATACGTGAAGCACTTTCCTCCTTAGCTTAAGTCATAGCGTTTTCCTTTTGGGTGGTGGTTTGAGTTGAAATGAAACCAGAAATCAAACTTACAGCTCCAGTTTCATTGTGGGCGATGCCAGTGTTTTTTAGTTGGTGGAGTTCATCAATATCAGTAGATAGCGCAGACTGAGTTATTAGATCGATAAACTGATCGGAAGAGAGGTTGTGACCACTGTGAACGTGTTCAAATTCCATAGTATTAGTGTTTCCTTATGGGGGCTGTATAAATGGCATCAATGATGCAAGTTATTGAGGGGCGCATGCTTCAGCATTCCACTTAAAGCGCCTGGGTGGTTCGTTAACTATTTGATATTAGCATACAAGGTTTGCATTTAAACCAAGCGATATCTATTTAGCGATTAAATTGCTCTAATAAAGCTGAGCAATCGATGCAATGTAAGTGAGATGGGTTGCTATCTAATCTTGAACCGGATATCTCAAATCCGCACGAATCACAACACCCAAAATCACCGATATTAAATCTACTTATTGCTAAATGAATCTGTTCAACGGTGGCTCTACATCTTTTCTGAAGAAAAGAGGCTAACTCAATGTTCCCGTTACGCTGACTACGATCTCCTTCGTCACCCAAAAGCGGCTCTGAAAGAGCTACCTGGTACTGTTCCTCGGCAGACATCAAAGCTTCCTGCGACTCCTTTAGGATTAACCTAAGTTCAGGTCCATATTTTTCTAAATAAGAGCACTCAAGACAAGACATGCATGATTCATCACCATTTATTTGTTCGAGGGTCAAACTATCACTGCAAAAATGGCAAGTTCCGTATCTACCGGTGTTGATCTTTGAAATGGCAACCTTGTTTTTATTCAGCTGCTCAGAAAGAACATTTGAATCACTATCTGTGTCTGATAATTCAATTGCCAAATATAGGTTTTCGCATTTTTTTTGAATTGAACCTTTTCTTATTTGTAACTCTTTTGTACTGAAACGTTGTCTAACACCCATATCTATACCTCGATGCCAAGCATCATCAACCAATTCTTTAGTTCTTGTATATTTTTTACCTGTACACCCTTATCTGTCAGTGGGTAACCTTCTAGCGCTGCGCCATCTGGAGTAATAAAAGCTGGTGTACCAGTAAGCCCAAAGACTCGTGCTGACATATACTGTTGAAGTATGTCGTTATTACAATTTTTCAAAGATGGCTTAGCTGATGATAGTTGAGAGCCACTTTTTAATATGTCCATCGCGTCTTGAGGATTATCTGCACACCAAGCTTGTGATAGTTGCTGAGCTTCCATTGTTACTAAACCATTTCTAGGAAAGGCGTAATAATTTACCGTAACCCCAAGGCTCAACAAGATAGGGACGATGTTTTCATGAAACTTAACACAGTATGTACAGGTATAATCTGTGAATACATTAAGCTCAGCTGTAGGGTTGTCGGCTATAAATGTAATAGGACGCTCCTTCTTTAGCTCTCTAAGCTTTGATGATGCACTAAGTGATTGGTAAACCCCTTCTGACACCTTATAAACAATGTCTCCCATATAAAAAGCACTTCCATCCTCATTGGCGAATACAGACGCTGGGGAGTTTGTTTGCTTAGACCATCCTTGTACATAGTAGAGATCATCATAACTTGTCTTGTGGTACTTAACATTGGACATGTTAAGGGTATCAATAACTGAAATGATCTCACTGTTTGCATGAGCTGTGTTACTCATTGCAAAGCAAGATAGGAGGGGTGCAAATAGAATATTTAGCTTCTTGGATTTCACTATATTGGCCTTTAAATTTTACGAAGTTGTTATATTAGCTTGTTTAAAAAAAAGAGTATTGATGCATTTCACATCAATACTCTAATTTATTATACTGCATTAGTTTTCCACTTTTAACATTACTGATTCACCTCGAATATCCGCCACAAACGGGATATCTACATTCCCAAAACCTTCTGGGATTTTAAAAGATCCAACAACAACCGATTGACAGTTCATTAAACCATTAGCGATTGAAGCCTTTAATTGAGCTAGTAATTCTGGTGAACGATTAGAGCTAATCGAATCAGGAGCGCTTACTTCCATTTCGCCAAATCCGTAGTCTTTAAGTGACACTTTCATTATGCGACCTCCAGTGAATATGTATTTTTATCAATCACTTTAAAGAAATCTTCTCCTGTATCATTTTTCTTTAAGCTTTGAATGTGAGTGCCGTATTGGTTGATTCTAACGGGGAGCACTTCAGGTTGGTCATTTTTATAAATAATGATGTCACCAGATTGAGCCGCACGTACAGCTTGTTTGAGTATTAGTATTGATTCAGGGCAAATCAAACCCATGCAATCAACATTGTGTTGTTTGCTCATGTTAAATCTCCACTTTTTGGGATATTTTTATGTCTGCTGAGAGGCAAGAATGAAGATAATCAACTCTTGAAGATATCTTTTGTATAATTAAAAGCATGCTTTGGCATGATTCAGTTCTTCTAATTTCACATACATCAGGACTTCGCATGACTGATAATTCTTTTTGATAATTTTGATGAAAACCATCGAATAGATCTTGATAAATCTCCAATACGCGGCCCACATTAATTAGGCCTATGTAATCGGTTAATTCATATTTTTTTTGTAGCACTTGAAATCGAATTTTTCTTTGTGCTGGAATCGCTGTTCCGAGGTTATAGGCTAAGCTAACAATTTCCGATAAAGGAGCTCTCCACCAGCTGCAATTTAAAGCAACATCAAAAGAACAACCGTTTCCGAAAACAGATACCGAATTGAGTGAATTGAATTTCAACGTATATCTATGGCTATCAAGCACGATAACCCTAGAAAAGTTCCTGGATCTTTTTAAGTACCAAAAAAGCATCTCTGTAACGCTATCATTATCTTTTATAAAAAATGATGCGCCATTTTTCAATGCTTGTGATATTAGAACGGTTTTACCCGTGTCGAGCTTTACTATTACTTCATCCTGAACTTCCGTGACGACCCCCATAAAGGAGTCATCACGATAGTAACCAGACATTACTGGTATTATTGACATTACTCCGCCCCTCTATAGGAAAGAGGATCTTGTCGATACTTTTCGAACAAGTCTAAGATAGGCTTGGGATAGTGAAGCTTTATGTTGCAAACTTTGAGTGTTAGTTCAACATCATTGTTTGACACATTAACATTCACCCCCAAAATATCTCCTAGGCCAATATCGTACTCGATAGTAGCTAACGAACCGCTAGACAAGTTAACTAGACATATTGACGATTGTACTTCCTCTTTGTTCACTGCATTTTTGTGCGTGGAACGTAAAAGAACTTTCGCCCAAGGCTTTTCAGCCGACCCCATTCGGTCTACCTTTATTACCTCTCCTTCAATATACCCATTCAAAGGCTGTACTAAGTCAGAGTAACCATTAGATGTAGACTTAATGACAGGCATTTTGTTTTCGTAGGAGTAGCTCCCGTTAACAAATATTTGCGTACCAACCATGATATCCATATTTTGAACACCTTCGACTCTTACAAAAACATCTTGGCACTTGACTAGGACATGATCCGATTGAATGTCAGATACAGGCCCCTCAAGAAGGAAGTTGTTTGCGTGTAGTTTTCTATTGAGCATATTCGTCTCCAAAAAAAACCCATTACTTTCGTAACAGGTTTTGTATTGTTTGTATGATCTTTATGTTTAAGCTTTTTCCATCACGAACGTATTCGTAGATGAATCTAACTTAACCTGTCCACCAGCTCGTAAGTAAGATGGCTTATTGAGATCTACATAATCAGAGTCGATGCGTGAAGCAAAAACTTGTGCCTTCTCTCCTGTGCGAGGAAACAAATTTGGTACCGGCAACTTACCAGCCGTTGTAAGCATTGGTGCGCGACGGTTTTTGTTTTTCACTTTATGAGGTTGGATTGATTTCGGTTGTTGAGTGGATTGTTGTGCGTTCTTTCTTGCGTGTTTAGCTTTTACAGCTACTTGTAATGAGCCCGTAGGAACTCCTTTGGAAGTGCATAAACCTAAACTGCGATATGTTGCAAACATCACTACAGATTTGATTGTTTGAAAAACATACTTATCTAACAGCGGTGTTAATTTCCATAATGCAATAATCAGTAGAACGAGTAATAAGATAGTTTTAGTTGAAATTATAACCATGGGTATTTCCTTTTGGGTGTGTTGCGGTAATGCAACGAGTATTGCCAGTGGTAGGCATGAGGGGTCATATTGACCAAGGGTAAAAGTGACACGACTTAAATAAGTCTGATTACATATGTGTCAAAGTAATCAATTTCATAACAAGTCTACAAGTTATTTGGTGTGTATGTCAAATGCCTTTACACGTACCACTTTGTGTCATAATATACCTTTATGAACACCCTAAAGGAGTAATCTATGTCTAGTAAAAAACCTGTATCAGCAAACTTAGTTGGTCAAGTAGAAAGATGTCCATATGCTGCATCCCGAGATCGCCAAGGGGCTAAAATATCGAAAGCGCACCATCAGCTTAGAGAGCAAGGGAATCAGTTTCACAACAGGATTAACGATGAGTGTAAGTCTTACAATAGAACTTCTTACCTGAAAGTTATTGTCATTGTCCTTGTCATGATTGTAGGAGTGCTTTTATGGTTTTCTTAATAGATGCAAGTATGGCCATTATCACGGTGTCGATATGTGTTGTTTGTCTTGTCTGGTTGTTTAGGTTTGCTCTTTATTCTAAAACTCCTTTTGGCTTTCGCGGGAAGCTCTATTACATAGACGACCAAAACAATCGTGGCTATGCCTTCTTTAATCGTAGCCTTCGGATTGGTGCCACACCTGATATGGTATATGAGACATCCCCTAATAAACTTCACGTCGTCGAAAAAAAGTCTCGCCAGTATGGAATCTTTGAAAGTGATTTCGTCCAAGCTGAAATGGGGGCGATTGCCCTTAGTGAAAATAGTAGTAAACGCGTGTCACACGTAACAGTTTCAAATGCCAATCAAACAGTTACGCGTCGGGTACCAAATGCCAAACGTCTCCTTAAAAAAAGGAAGGATGTCATTAGTATGGCTAGACGTATAGCCAATGGTGAAGTGATTGAGGTTCGAAAGCCTGAACCTAGAAAATGCAAAGCATGTCGGTATTACGACGAGTGCAAAGATATAGTGAGGGGATTGTAATGTTGTATTTGGTGTTTTTTGGTGCGGGATTTCTTGGTGTTGCTTTAGTCGCACCAGCAGCACCGATCTGGTTATGTGTTATTGGTGGATTAGCCGCTGCAACTATCGTTGCTTAATAAGAAAATCAGCCATTGAAAATTATTCCAATGGCTGATTTTTATAGGTTAGCTACGACCAGCCCTATAGCGAGTCGACGCACTACCGCCGCCTCCGCCGCCTCCGCCGCCTCCGCCAATACCGGCAGATGAATTAAGACTCTTACGTAAGGCATCACCACCTTTTTTCATCCCTTTAAGGGAGCCGCTTAGGCCTTTCATGCCTTTACCCATCGTACCCATTAACTTGGCTGTTCCTGCCATCCCTATCGCACCGACACGATCAGCGCTACCAGTCAAATCACCTTGTGCATGACCTCCTCCGATGTTGCTGCTTAACCACTTATAGACAAACATTGGAAGGGATAAATATACTAAGAGTGACACAAAGCCAGCTAAGAACGGGGCGTGAGGGCTTGCTGAGAAGGTCTCACTAGAGGAAACTATCCTTGCGTGAAGTATCTCAAATACCACGTTATCAATCCAAATAGCCAACTCAAGACCCAACATCGAAAATTCTAAGGCAATCACTGTGCCTAATACAATCATCACACCCTTACCCGAATAGCAATTGCAAAATATTACAATGATTGATAATCCAGCCACTACACCTTGAAAAATTGATATCATCCATGGAATGATATCAACAGCTATTGCCGCCGTCCCCGATGCGATCGCCCAAGCTATTGCAGCACCTACAACTGAAATTACTTTCGATATACTAAGCTCAGTAATATTCCACAGCGTCACATTACTACCAGGAAGCCCTTCTTCTCCAGAAGTATAACCCGCATCCGCTGGTCCAATTATTTTATGGAACACCTCTTGAATGACAGCTTCTTGCATGGTGTCTTCGTTCTTAACTGAATACTTTGAATCAGGTTTACCAATCATAATCATATTATCAAAGAAACCACTATCTTGAGCTTGCGCTAGAACCGTCACGCTTGCCTGAACCCCATCGTCTCCCAAAATGGAGCTAGCAATAGGTTCAAGGGCATCAATACAACTCATTGTAATTGAGTTAGAAGCAGCCATATTATCGAACGGTGGGGTTTCCCAGTCTTCTATGTTTGTCGTCATTAGCCGTGGAGGGTCAGTTTTCGCATACTGATCAACGATCACTTTAGACAAAGCACCTAACTCTTCTAGGAACGCGTCTTTCCCATCATTAAACTCATATGAACTATCAGCCAATACGGCCCTTAATGCTGGGGCATAACATTGACGGGCGAAGTTATCCGCTAAGTTAGCTACCTTTCCATTTCTAACAAACGTATTTGCCTTTGCATATTCAAAATCTTTATATCCAATAGAGCAAGGTAATGTTGCTACTACAGCATTTACCATTCCCGTAGACATTAGATTGGTTACCCCGTAGGCAAGGTTAGGATAGCTTTCTATTTCATGGTTAAAAGAGAAGTTATCTCTAAAATCTCCTACCTTATCGCCCAACACAATACGTCTGTACTTATCGTTACAACTAGTTACCGAATAGTCGATATCTGCGGGGGTGCTGCTAGATCCTGTTGTATAGGGTACAACAGCTATCATTAAAACCACGGCCATACTTAAGAATCGAATTTCGAGCTGGGAAAGAATCATTTCAACGGCTTCCTCCCCTTTCAAGCCGTTCATTCTAACTTCTACGACAATCATCATTGCGACAATCATAAAAGGTACCCATAGCATTCCCGTATAATATAGTAAATCATACAATCTATTTTGTATGAAAAAACCAATCGGGAGCATAAAGATATCTAACAGTTCGTTTGCTACTAACATACTATTTAGCTCCCATTGCCATCATCAGAGCCACAATACAAAGGCCGATGGCTAAACGTAATAACCTAAGACGCTTCGCTCGATCGAGCTTAAATTTAAACATCCTTAAAACCATACCAATTGGTACCAAGAACGATATGGCCATCGTTATATATTTGAACCAAGGATTATTGAAATCGATATCGAAAAAGTAGGAAATTGATCCGATTACCAATAATACAGCCATGAATATTGTTAGTACTAAACGGCGAAACTGCTTTTGAACATCTAACTGCTGCTGTTTTTCATCTGTCGGAGCTTTCCTTTGTCTAATCGCCATTAGAATGCCCCGTTCTGAACTGGTGTATTAATGTCAAAGTACTTCTGTTCTATTTTACGACGCTGAAGAATTTTGTAGGACGCATTGGAGCCTATTGCTTTTTTAAACTCCTGACTCCTTAGAATATTGGTTAACTGCATATCTAGTAGCTGCACTTGAGAGTTAACATCCATATCTAGCGCATTGTTACTAACGAACTCAGGAATTGCCTTGCCAACTATCATTGCTTGTTGCGCGTATTGAATTCTTTGTACGTGCTCCGCAGTGGCCAAATCATTGGCAAGTAGAGCCATATCGACATTTCTTGTTGCGGTGTCTGATTCTTTAAGGTTTTTAATGACTGTAAAAGTCACGATGGCAATGGGGAACACAGAGACTTCATTGATTCGACTTTGCGTTATTTTGTTCAGATCGGATTTAACTAATTTATCTAGTTCAACGAAATAATCTAAAGCAGTTTCTTGTATAAGAGGTGAGATGCCAAGCCCAGGGGTCACCTCTCGTGTTTTACAATCGTCACATGTGGCTATTGTTATCGAACCTACTATAGAGTTGACATAGTCTTCTACCTCTTTACCTGTTTTGAAGTAATCCCTCATAGTTTTAGGTACAGCAGCATTGATAGGAATTACTGGTTCCTCATCGACTGTCGATGTGGTGATTTTTTGGTAACCATATTCAGCAGCTGAATTTACTTTAAACCTAGGCGTACCTGCACCACCTCTTCTACCCATTGGTGTATCGATACCAGCATCGCCTTTTAATTCAGATGAAGCGGATTCGTTCCCAAACACGTCAACAATATCTATCCGACCACCACGCTTAAGAACACTGTTCATGGCTTCAATTTCAGTTGCTTGAGATACCTTTTTATATTGGCTTTCAGGAATTGAATCTAAAAGGCCTTTTTGAAATTTCTCACATAGGTTTCTCGATAAATTGAAATCATCAAACCCAATAGAAATCCCATTCATCATCATCTCGTAAATTTGTGGAGTATTTCGCTGCACCAACGCGGCAGCTAGTGAGGTTGGATTTAAAGAAGACTTAATTGCAGTTGGTAATAATTTAAACGTTTGTTGGACGCGTCCTTTTGCCTTATTAAAGCTATTTTCAATCGAATGCATTGGGTCGAAGTTTCCACAACTTGCGCTGCCAGAGTTTCGTACGCTGAACAAATCTTGAAATCCACGTTTACTTAGTAAGGTGTTAGCCACTTCTGGAACGTGCGACATCGCTGAACTTAAATTCAGTTCATCGATTTCTGCTTGTTCATCCGCTAAAACACTATTTGCAAAGGAAACAGAGACCGCAAGCGAAACAGCTAATATTTTCTTTCGCATAAAAAATTACCGTATTGAGATCAATACGGTAATTAAAACTTAGAAGTTAACTTATACAGGTATTTTGAATCGAGTTTTTATGCGGCGTTCACCCAGATATAAGTGTCGAGCCTCTTCTGTAACAACATGTATAATTGTTCCATAAACCCTTCAAATAGTTCTGTTGTTCACTGTGTGCTGAAGCCTCTTGTACACTATGCTGAAGCTGAGTCGCCATAGGCTGACAAGCTACTGACGGGAACGGTTTAATATTAGACCAGCGTGTTGTGTAGTTGCTCATGGGAAGTACTGGGTACGATAAGTTTGTGGTTGAAAAAGGGGGTAGTGTAGCCAAGGTAGCATGTGTTCCTGAATTAGTAGCAATATGCGCTGCCCTATAAGCTAATGTTGATGCGGCTTTGTATGGAGATGGTTGTGTTGTTGCTCCAATTCTAGGATATAAATCGCCATATGTATCAACGCCAGGTGGACCGATTAGATGAGGCAGTTGAAGTGAAGCATTTAAAGCCTCAAACATTCCTATCCGCCATTCGAACGCGTCAAGAAGCGAGTCATAATAAATTTGAAGTGGTGTTGCGGGTGAGTCGCACCAACCAACGGTACCAAAGGCGGTGCCATACGTCAGTGAATACTGTGTTATAGCTGGATTTCCAACTACTGTTGCGTCATAAAACCTTATGTTAGACGATGCTTGACCTCCGCTGGCCTTTGTTTTGTTGCTACCAGCAGACGAACTTTGAAAGCCATCAGAGGGGAACCCCATCAAACCCATAACCCCCATACCTACCTTTGAAAATATATTTCCTGTTACAGCGGTATAGCCTAATGGTGACTTATTTACATCCGATTTAACTTCTACGACAAGATCTGGATTCCAATGGTTAACCTTAGCCGAAGAGCTAAAGGAACAACCAAAGGGGGTGCAGGTCATCCAAAAACACATGCCAACCATTTTCCACTCTACACATTGCGGCATCATAGTCGCTGCCATGATCTCAGCGTAAGGTACGGCACTAGATTCGTTCGCATGACTTGAGCCAATAGATGACATTAAAGCAAGGTAGACAATTATTATTCTTTTCATTGGGCACCATGCTTAATAATGTAGTTGTCATAAGCTTGAAGTGCTTCTTTCGGATCTACGCCATATGCTACAAACTTATCATTGATGATAATGGCAGGAATTTTCTTAATACCCGAGTTAACTGCTGAATTAATTGAATTCCAACCATTCATTAGATCTTGCGCGTATTTTTTGTATTCACCGCTCTCAACGAATAAACCTAATCTTGCTTGCGCCAAAACCGGATCTGAAGGCAGTAACGCTGATATTTCAGCTTCTTTTTGTCGTAATCCATCAATCTTGTGTACGTTAAACTCAGATACTTTGCGTCCAGAAGGTACGTACACTTCCATATTTTGAGGAATATATACATCAATCTTAATTGCATTCGCCCATGAAATTGGAGCAAACAGCAAGCTGGCAAGAGTTATCGAATGACGAAGATTAGCTTGCTTCTTGTTCATCGTATACCCCCGAATTTGCAATTACGTTATATCTAATTGGTTCAATATTTCTCAATTGGTCGAGCTTTACCGCCTTAATCAGCGATGCAGAAAAGTGATCACATTTGTATTGCCTGGACAGCTCAGCTATCTCTTTCTTTTCTTCACCGTCAGTACCCGCCATAGCAAGACTTTCTGATGGCTGGACACAACGGAACAAAGCATTAAAGTCAGCACCATATAAGCATCCTTCCGTGTAAGCTCTATCTTGCTTACGAGCAGCTAAAGCCATATCTACTTGCTCGTCACTTAATGGACGCAATCGATCAAGTAAATCAACTTCTTTAGAGTTAGGAAGTAGCATCATGATCCATTCCATCATAGATAACATCTTCTCGGCCTCACCAGGGAAGTCATTCAGATTCTGTGTCGCCATCCATGCAAAGCTATTTAACTTACGCCATAGCTTTATGACCTTTACAATATATAGCGCTGTAAGTACATTCTTGGTAACAAGGTGGCACTCGTCGGTAATTTTAATCAAGTGGCGACCTGTCATCTGGTACTTTTCTGCCAATCCGTTTAGACGTTGCAGAAGCGACACATATACTATTCCAAGTAAGGCTTCATTACCTGGCTTCGCACAGGTACCCAGATCTATTACTGTGACATCAACATCTGGAAAGACCGAGTCAGTATCTGGTTCTTCATTAATAAGCTCCCCTTCAAACCCTTCAGTGTAGATACTAATAGCGCTGGCCATTTCATTTAGTCGTCTGCGTTGATCTTCAAAGATAGGAGGCGCGTTATCATCCTGAAAGGCAGATAAACGATAAAGTTCATTCGATAACATAGTAACATTAGAAGTTTCGTTGTTTATGTAGCTCAACTTACCTACGTTCATGATTGCTTTTCGTAAATAACGTTTATCGGATTGATAGTATCGCTCTATCTCCTTCTCCATCCCACCAGTGGCCATCGAGAAGGCAATTAACTCTAACTCTCCCAATCGGTCTTTCTGCTCACTTTCTAAAGATTCATCATCAGGATCTGCTGCCATTTCAGCCTTGATTGCCAATTTATGCTCTTTTATCATTTTGTCGGCTTCATCAAGGTAAGCATCTTTTGCAGGTACTTTCATCTCACTTTCTGGGATATCAAGTATTTCAGGGTCATCTAAAACATACTTGATTTTATCTCCCTCTCCACACGTCCTATTAAACTTAGCAATTTTTGATTCTTGTTCAGTTAATCGGACCACCCCATCATCGACAAGTAATGAAGCGTCAGCCATAGGAGCTAATCTTGGACATTTATAACCTGTAGCGACATCTGAAGGCATGATCGTCACTTTGTTAGTTGTCAAACCGGACATTTTAAAAAATTCGATTACATGACGGAAAGAGCCACCAGCCTCAATAATGTATAAACGAGGGCGTTTTATCGCTACTAAAAGTAATGATAAATAAACCAATGTTGCCGATTTACCGGCACCAGTCGTACCTGTAACAAGCATGTGAGCATTTGCTTGCCTATCTTTCTTCAGCAAGGGGTCTTTTGTTAATATCGAGCCAGAACGGTTAAACATTAATAAAAGTGGGTTACCCGATCCAACCTCTCTACCAAAAAAGAAAGACATGTTTACCACGTCACTTAGATACATTGGAATCAGGCATTGTTTAGCAGTTTTTACTGTTGGATCAAAGCACATTGGTAAATTGTAAATGAAGGCATTGGCAGCAAGAGGGTCAACATACTTCCTTTCTACTATCGGAGTAAGGCCGCTATTAATAAGAGCGGTATTTACTTCAGATGTACGGTCAAATAACTCATCCATGGAACTTCCACGTACGTAAAAGACTAGACTTGTCATGGTTGCTCGAGAACCTTTACTACTTAGTACTTTTCGGTGATGCTGGCAACTATCTCTCATTGTCTCATTTTCAGATGATAAATCTGACTGAGCCATTTGTTCTTTTCGGCGAGTTGTTGCTACTAAATCATCCTTACTAACAAACACTGAAGTCATACACATCATAGTACCGGCAGGCATTTGATCTGTTAAACAACTTACACTTGTTTGAGTCGTAATTTCCCCCGTCAGCTGACCTGTTGCTGGTACACCTGATAAACCATTAACGCGAATTAGCTTATGTATCGTGTCACCAATATGGTAAACATTTTCTTCTGAGTCGTATCGTGGTCGATTCATGAACATTGCGCTTTTGGCTGAAGGAGGGATAAGACCGTCATTATCAACACGCGGCACAATCCCCTCTAAGAAGCTCTTCCCGTTCACCCCTTCTGGTCTTTGATTGAAGAATTTGATCAGCCAGTAAAAGAAATCAAAATCTGTGTTTCGAACGAGATCTATACCTGCGGCCCTCATTGATATCTCAAAGCCCCTAGCGACTCGTTGTAACTCTTTTGCTGTATTTATTGATCTCTTCTTTTTACCTGATACTTTTCCAACTTTTCGATATATAACTACTTTAGTACGTTCAATTCCGCCAATAAACGGTTGCCCCGTCACCGCGCTATCACGAAATAGCCCTTCTCCTTGGGACATTCCTTTAAACTGTTTCTTTAGAATACCTTTAAGCATCAACTCGCAAAACGGAGATTCTTTTGCATATGCATCAGCATATTCGTATGTTTCGTCTGCCATCGCCTCTAGATCATCATCCTTCCAGCGATACTGTTGAATGACCCACTCACCATCTTCAGTTGGTTCTTCAGGGAAAGCTGCAGCTAACGATTTAAGAATTGCCAGCCCTGTTTCTTCTTTACTTAGCTCGGAACGGCCTTCTGTTGGCACGGGCTTAACGTCAAAAACCATGGCGGAGTTAACGCCATCATCGAATGTGAAAATTTGAGTTTCATTGTCATAGCCAGCATAGGGCATATATGCGCCAAATGAACGCTCATAGGACTCATAGAGCTTTTCATGTTCTTTTCTGGTTACTGGCTCTTCAGCAAGTTCTTTGTCTGGGTTTAAGTAATGCGCCAATGTTTTACGCATTGAGTAGACAAGACTATTCAAGTGGCCCATAGCAGACTGTTCGTCTACCTTTATTTGATCTTGTGATAATCCTGAACCCATCATTTACTCTCCATTGGCATGCGATAGTCTTCACCGTTCGATAAATTAACCTCTCCTGGTAGAGCGTACTCATCCCTTTGCATTAATTTAAACTCAGAGAAGTATCCTGGAATCGGTATTCTTTCCGTCTTAGATAGCTTTGGTGGTACATATATGTAAATTGTCGGATTTGGTAATGTTCTGAAAGGAACTCTAGGCGAATTGTGCAAAGTGTAGACATCTACCTCTGCACGTTCATAGTCAGTCGTCGGCCTCCACG
Organism: Vibrio sp. R78045; assembly: GCF_042466085.1. NCBI lineage: Bacteria > Pseudomonadati > Pseudomonadota > Gammaproteobacteria > Vibrionales > Vibrionaceae > Vibrio > Vibrio sp. R78045. The sequence goes on along the minus strand of NZ_JAXHBS010000012.1, from coordinate 60,589 downwards.
GTACAACATTTCTATTAACAGCACTGCGCTGGCCGCTAGCAGTTGTTATGCCCCCATCACCGTAATAAACATCTTCTACCGTAATTCCAGATTTTGGAATGTGGGACTCACTTGAGCTACACGCTACTAATAAGGTGCTAGTCAAGCTCAGTATAATAAGTTTGATCATATTCATTTTGTGTGTACTCATAGTTAATACGTCTAGCGTCTTGTTTATAGTCGATATTTAATTGGCGAGTGATTTTAATTGATACTTCGGTGTTGTTAGGGGCCCATACACTAATAGTTGGAGCTGGGAATAGCGTATCTGTAATATCTTTTGCTTCACCTAGCCCTTCTTCTGCTAAGGTACTAGCCATATAAGTGAAGGCATCTCCTGAGATGACTTTTGACTGCAAGCCTGATTCAAGGTTTGTATATTGCTCTGTTTCACCTTCAGCGAATGCGCCAGCCGCCCCCTGCGCAGCTGCCAAAGAGCTTTTTAACCCAACAACTTTATTCACATTTCCATGAATTTCGCCTTGGATACACTCGTTCCCTTCTTCGTCAGCAAGTCTACCGATCCAATCTTGATCAAAGCCAACTGATGAAGCTGTATCCTTGCTTATAGTATTTATGCTGCCATCTTCAAAGATGTAGGTCATGCCGTCTACAAAGCCTTCTATACAGCTATCCGCGTAATTACCTCTAGCTACACCGTAAAACTCCATACCTGCTAGGCCGTTAATTGTAAGTCCATTTGTTGCTAAAACTCTTGGTCCAACTTTGACTGAGAAACGATATGGGTTATCCACATTACCGGAGATAGGAACCCTACCAATTAGACCATCAAGCATTCTAGCACCAACAATTTTTGCTCCGGCGTTGATCGTTGCGAAAGGAATTACAACAACCTCTGCATCTGATTGAGATTCTGAGTTTTCACTTACTAGCGATGGAACTTTAAGTGATGACGAAGGGCGCTTTGAAATGATTGTTGGGTATTTTGTTGTTACATTACCTTGTTCATCGACCTCACTATATCCGTCAACAGGCTCAAAAGTGATCCATTCATCTCCCGTTGTTGAAGTTGTTTGGCTTGATTGGGGATCTAATGCTACTGAAAGGTTAGACTTAGAAAGCCCCTCGGGTCTTCCAGTGTCATTACCGGTACTAACTAATTTATCTTTCGACTTACCAAACCAAGTTTCCTCAAGATCCCCGATGGTAAGACTTTCTGATTTGTTCGTATAATCTTCACCATAAATGGACTCTTTGTTTTTTTGTAAATTCGTCACACGATCCACTAAGTCTGCTGGGTCACCGTTCGCAAGCCTTGCTATTGATTGTGCGACACCTAATTTTTCTTCAGTTTTATACTCAACCGAGGGTTGGTTTGACGAATCTTGTTCATTGTTATTCTTCGCTCTTTCTGTTTTATCACGGAGCCAACTAATTGCACGGTCATCATTATTGCTTATCGCTGAGACCGGAGGTTGAATGGTGTCATTTTTCGCATCTTCAAGCCCTTTTTCGTAAGCTTGTTGAATTAATGTTGCTTGTTCGCTCTTCGTTTTGTTTGCCACATCCATAGCTTTTTCAGCTATCTCCAAAGCGCTGTTTGCATCTGCGGTTACAGTTTCAATAACAGCTTGCTGAGGTAAAAAGTCAGTTTCCGTAGTTTGATTTTTATCCACAAGTGACTCATACGATGAAACTAACGGCTCAGATTTCAAAAGTTTTGGAGATATTGTGTTATGCCAAAAGGTCCATACTGCTACGATCAGAAGGCAAAGAGTTATGGTACCGATCCATACATAAGCACTATTCTTTTTCTTACTCATTAAATGCACCCTTCATCCATACCGTACTCAGCAAAAGCATGTGGTTTTTCGTTGATTGCCTGAGCAAACGGAAGTGTTGTAATGACAGCTACAGTTGTAATATCGGCTGCTGTACCTGAAGGCCCCAGATATAAATGTCTAGGAGAGATAAGCTCAGCTTCCATATTCCAGTGAGTGAGGTTTAGGTATCGAGTATCATCCTTTGTATTGACAACTTTTATGGTGGTTAAATATCTACCATCTCGTGTTTTAAAACCTTCTATGACTGAGAAGTCGTAAACATTTAACGAGCAATGAGTCATTAAAGTGGATAGATCTAACTTTTTTTGCAGCCTTACTGGAGATACTCCACTAGGGAGCTGAGGCTTCAAACGCTCTGGTAGCCAGTACAATTGAGCTGCAAAACGTAATAGACCAACATTTGTAACAGGACTGGATTTCATGAAGTCAGGCACTTGTTGTTGTGAGGTGATGGTCGAATCACTCGGTGCACTTGCTTCACCCCCTCTCTTGTATACTTCTATTCTCATGTGCTCAACAGGCATAGATGATGGAGCTACAGAAGACAAATTAACGCGAATTTGAACATTACTATTCTTTAAAACAATTCTTGCCGGTGTTTTATCGAATTCTTCTAAAGTGGTGATGTAAAGAGACCCATTTGCTGGATCTATTTTGATTTTGCCACTTAAGGATTTATGTACTTTTACTGATGCATGCTCTTCAAGTTCAATAATTCTTTGCTTACCGACTTCTAAAACTATTGAGATGGGTTCCTTTTCAAAGACTTTGACCTCAATGGCATTTGCTAAACAAGAGAGTGACAAGAAAGCAAGTGCAAGGGTAACTCTAAAAAAACTAACCATTGCTATCACCTTTAATTACCATTTCTTTAGGTTCCTCGTAAAAACCTGCTAATTGGAAATTCCAACTTGTTCCACTACAGTTTACGGACCGTGAATCACCACCTACAACTCTGTATTTCACGCTTATATCGCGCTCATAGAGTTTCTTTCCTTTCCAATATTCCGACTGACGCACAGGAAGATCGACCACCCATGAATTCCCCAATGAGTAAACATTCACATCGGCAAACGCTTTGCCTGGGATTAGCTTTACAACACGCTCTTGGCCAAAATACTGACCTAGACTCATATTATTGCGTGTACGAGTCTCTAGTTCATATCTAAACTCAGGTGTCATATAACAACGGAAGTCGCGCAAAAGGCTTATCGGTTGTTGTTCATTTAGACTTTCTACATCGTCTCGGTACCTTGAAGCGTCAAACTTTTTATCAAGCTCATACCATGAGTTAAGTGACATATGCATCATCCACGCGTAACCGTGAATTTGCGTTTTATCTCTATCACCTAAATTTCGGGTGTAAGCCATGTTTAAGTCAGGAGAAGTATCCATCGTCCACTTTTCTGGTAAATTGTTGATCGCATTACCAAGGAACAAAAAGCCGCCCATCATTCCTATCATTGCGAAGCAGAGAAGAGTGCTTATCTTATGTGCTTGCGCAAGTTGGTCTCTATAGCTCATAAATCATAGTTTCCTATTTGGTATCAAACACCGTATCTCTTGTAATAACCTCTTTTTGAACTGACTTTTTGATAGGTGTTCTAAAGGCTGCGTTGTTTTTTGCGAGGCGGCGGATAATTGCTAAAGTGAAGTGAAATGCTGGACCTATACTTAGCCCAGCCATACCAAAGTTCGATAGAATTGCAGGGAGTAAAACCAGAAAAACAAAAAGACAAATACATGAGGCCCAGATTATTGGTAAGTTCATGTAAAGCTCTAGCTTTCTGTTTAAATATAAATAGGCTAAAGCACCTGGCAGTTCCTTTTTTAAATCTCCAAATGCCTTTGCGCGTTTGTAAACTCTTACGATCGCGTAAGCAAGACCACCAAATATTGAAAACACTACACTCCCGCTATATGGGAATGCCTTAAAGATGAAACCTACCAACCAGATTGTTTCAATCATTGTAAAGAGCAACAGCCCCAGCAGTTCAGTAACTGAAACACCTCTGTATATTGACGGGCTGACAGCGATTTCATCTAGTGGTCTATTTGAATACATAATTACACCTAAGACTTCCCTAGCATGGTCATTAAGTCATTGATCAAATAAGCACCGACTGTCATACCTACAGCTCCAGCACCAAGTGAAAACAATAGCATTTTCCCTGTTCCGCCTTCTTTCGTAACAAGCTCTTTAAACAAGGCTACAACTATCCCGCCAATCATGATTACAGTAAGCGCAGCAGAAAAAATAAGGCCTAAAGCCATCATTGAATTTTCCGAGACTAACTGGACAACTTTAATCCAGTTAGTTTCACCTTGAGCGAGACCATCAAGAGCAGGAGCTCTTGGGGGGGTTATGGCTAGAGTTGGAGTGGCAAAAAGTACTACCGAAAGAGTTAAAACAGCTTGATTACATGCCTTAATCATAATTTATGTTCCTATAATGATAAAAATTGTTGTGGCTAAGGCAGCACCTCGTACGCCATGAGTTAAAATTGCCATTGGTGTGTAAGCTTTCGAGTTTAGAGATAGAAGTATCTGATACGAAAAATAAATGCCCATCAAAAGCACCATCCCATGCATCATCCCCAAAAGAACTTGCAGTAGCAGTTGAATTGAGCCAGTACCCGCGACTCTCTCGAATGCAGGTATCAAACATTCAACTTTGCCATTACAATCTCCGATAAACTCCGCACTCATTGTTCCGTACCGAATTGTTCTGGAGAAAATTGAGGTTGTAACGGTGTTTGAAAATAGTAATCAATTCCGTCTATTACGTATTTGGTGTACTCCTTGCCTTTTGAGGTGCTATACGTATGCCTTGTATTTGGGGCTTTAGCATTTTCAGCTCGATCCAATGCTTTAATTGCTTGTTCTAGATGAGCTCTTGCATTTAGCAGGTGTTCCCGATAAGCCATCTCTCCAGCGCTTACCGTTATAGGTAAGGCAAGTAACGTCATGGCAATCAAGAGCTTTGACCCAAATTTATTCATAAGTCCATCTCACTAAATCTGTTGGATAAGGCTCAATTTTAGAGATACCTACGTTGGATATCCTAATTCTCAATCGACAATTTGTGCGGCGTATGAAAGGGGTATTGACTTGGAGGTTTCAGGAAAGAATATGAAAAAAGCCAGCTTTCGAAAGCTGGCTTTGATGGGGTGAATTTAAGAAATTATTTGTCTTCTATGAGATTTTTAATTTTTGTTAAAAACTCAGCGGTACAACCTTCGACTTCGAGGGTAAAGCCATTTCCTTCCTTATTTGGCTTGTATTTGAACTGGCCAATTGCTGAACTTGACCATTTTTTTACTCCAATTGGTTTTGGAGCAACATCGGTTATCAGTTCTTGAATTAACTCTATGGCTTCTTTATCCGTAGCTGGAGTCTTCTCATCTAGAAAATCACTAATAAGCTGCGAGACATACTCAACCTCTTTAACTTCGTCACCTTTCGCAAGAAGAATCAACCTTCTAAAAGAGGGAACCAATGACTCAATGATCTCTCGACTTATTGATGTACTCGACGGAAATAGGTCATACACATCTTGAGGCACTATACGGAAAGCATTTAATAACACCGATACACGGGGCTTTTTGATTTTAAATTGTTCCGCGATTACATTTAGATCTGTACACTCGTTTTGCTGAGCCCATGAGTGCATGTCCTTGCCTATCTCCCAAGCAGAGGGTGGTTTTGTATCGTTACCTACACGAGAGAAGTAACTTGCTACTTCCGTTGTAGGTTTTTCTGTCAACACCCAGAATCTAAATGGTCTATTGGCCAATTTACATGACCACCTACGACTTGAACCATCCATGATTGCCCATTTATTGAGCTCTGCATCCCAGAACGCTTCGGCTGGGTTGTGCTGCCCCTCTGTAGATAGCGTCTTGAGTATGTATTGAAGCGTACTTTCATTGAGAGATTTTTGGTTACGCGTATTCTCCTCAATTACATACGTATAGTCTTCTATAAGAGCAGGGGGAACTATCACCATATGCTTAGTTGTTAGCTTGTTGCCTGGTAGCAGGGCATCAGTAACCATATCGTTAAGTTCTATGGGTTTATCAGCACCAGTTAAGTAAAGATCTATGTTACGGTTAATTTCCGTAATCTCTACTTTGTGTTCTTCGATATATTCAGAAAAATCACCTTTATTTCCTGAAGCTTTTGCCGCATCAACAATTTCATGCAATCTACTTACGTTGTCTCGGATTGTTCCATCTTCCAGCTCGATGCCATGCTCTTTTAAATGGCGACGGACTGCGCCGAACATTGAAGCCTCTTTTATTTTTTGCTTCTGTTTATCCTGTGCACTGGTCATTATAAATCTCCAAATTTCGAATGCTCATGGATAACAGCATTAGCAACACTTTTGCTCCAATTTAGGAGCTCTTCGCGGCGATCAACAAAGTTAGTTCTTACGCCAATATATTTTGCATAGTCCGTAGGGTTTATTGATACAGCTGTTTTACCATAAGCCATGCATCGAGCATAAACATCCGAGCTTTGAACCGAATTTTGGATAACATCAGGACCAAATAATGTTGCTAAATCATTCTCTGAACTCATGTTGTAGATCTCATTCTTTGAGGATGACCCATCAGACATCATGTTTATAAAGCTTTTAATAAACTTAAGCTTATCTAAGTCATAACCTTCTTCTATCATTTCACGAACAATTTCAGGTACGCGCTGAACAAATTTAATTGTTGAATCGAAGTCTATGGCCTTCGGAGTAGTTGGAACGAATAAGCAGTGAGTCGCTCCAAGAGCCGCCTTAAGGACAGCATCTAAATGAGGGCCACAATCCAGCAGTATGAAGTCGTAATCATCCTCTACATGTTGTATTACCTTCTCATATAGTAAAGCATGCACCCCTACCCCCTGCTTCTTGGCTACTTCATACAAAGTATCAGCTACAAAGCCCTCATCTGTAGAGCAAGGTATAATATCAATACCATTTGTCCATGTTTCCTTGATTGACTGGCTTCGAACTAGATCAGGGTCAATACTTTCGCCTTCCATCGACATCAGTGTAATAGCAGAGAAATAGTCGCCAAGTTCACCATGCTTTAGGTAATGAAAGGTCATCGAACCTTGCGGATCAAGATCGATAATTAATACTCTTTTACGACTTGCAATATGTGCAGGAGATAAAGCTAAGTAATCTGCAAAACTACAAGTGCTTTGAGATTTTCCGACACCTCCTTTAAGGTTGCCAATCATAGTAGTAATAGCTTTTGAGTCTCGGTATTTATATTGGGGCTCACCTTTTAGTTCCGCAAGAAGTTGAACCTGTTTATGAGTTAAAGCTAAATGACCATTACTTAACTTGTTAAACTCATAACCTTCACCAGTCAATTTTTTAACGTCATCACGCACAGCTCGTGCGCTTGGATAAGTACGAAAAGATCTAAAAATATCTTCAGACGAGTATAAAACCTGCACGTCTGAACCTTCGAGCATGAATTCGTAATAACTGTCACGCTCTTGTTCCAGCTCAACAGCGATTTTTGCAAGTTTGTCAATCTGTTCAATCTTCATTGTACTTCCCTTAATAACGTCATTTGTGAGTCAATATACCCTCTAAACGACAAAACGTCAAGCTTATAGCCTGACGTTGCCATTGTAACAATATGTCACCTTGGCGACGGTAGTTGTCATTCCGCGACCAAGTGTTTTGTTTAATTTGAGCTTACATTCATTATGAACCTTTGAGCGGCTTTAAACTTAGAATCAGGGCTAAGCAATTCAAAACCCACAATATCAGCACCATCTACATTTTGGCTAAATCGAGCACACCTGTGTAAGGCTTTTACAGGCTCACCTGCAAAAATAAGTTCAATATTATAGACTTGACCGATGACCAACTTTATATCAGACATTTCAGTATAAAGAGCAAGACCACTTTGACTTAGATCTTGTATGTTTCCAGTCAATATTAAGGTATTTCTAAACCTTGATTTAACTGATACCAAAACTCTCCCTAAAACTTGGCATCTTGGATGTGTCCGACGTTCTTTAAAGTCTAACTGTCTCAAATGGCACCTCATAAATTTACACCACCCCTTCGGGTGGTATATGTATTTAGACCAACTTGTTTCTACGGAATAATAAGCAGCAGAGTGCAAGAGGCCAGAAACCTAAAGAACCGCCACTACTTCCGCCTTCACTCGGGTCTGGAGTTGGTGTTGGCGTAGTTCCGCCATTATTACTATCAACAAATGTTGCTCTACTATATTGAACTAGCGATGGATGGGAGCTTTCAAGGTCAACAGTCAAAGAATCCAAATCAGCATGGGTTATTGTAGATACTCGATTTACCTGACCGTCACCAAATGCTACGGTTTGACGTTTAACCTCGGTACCATCAAGTCTATACACAACATCTACACTGATATCTCCATCGTCACCACCTGTTCGTTTTAGTTCAACACTCCCTTCGCATGAGGCATCACAAGAATATGAAGCATCTCCTAATGATACAGTTCCTGATTCACCTAGTCGGCTTGCTATGAATTGAGTGGATTCTTCGGCACTTGAACCTTCTGAGGTTTGGTATGCAGCCTCAATTTTAAAGGTAACGGTTCCGTTCTGACGATAAAGTCCTGAATCAAACAAATTAAATGTCACTGTCTTTGAAGATTCACCCAATGAGAATTCTGCCGTTTGTTCCGAATCTATATCAACACCACTAACAATATTTCCATCTCCATAAGAACGAACTATCACGCTTGCTGTATCTGAGGTGTCAGTTCGATTTACTACAAAAGATACTGATCCATCAAGTTCATTAACTGATACAGGTACTGAACCTAAATCAGTTGTGCCTGAGATCGTCATATTGTCAAATCGATTACTTGTAATGGTGTTCCAAGTGCTTGTATCTCCAACTGAACCATTAGAGCCAGCGTCTACCGCACCTTGATAAGGGGTATTGCGTGGAGACGAATGCTTATAAGAAGTTCCTAGTTGAAATTTTAGAGTTTCAGTGGAGTCGACTCCGAATGAAGTAGCAGACTCACCACAAGGGATGCCTTCTGATTCTACATCAGGCGAAGAAAAGAACGGTACGCTCCGATGGTTTTTGGTACCACTCCACATGATGCTATGTTCGCCATTACAAGAAGCAGCAAAACCTAAAGTATCTTCATAATCATTAGCTGGTTTACTAGGGCGCTCGTGAGAAAGACCGTTTGTATGACCTAATTCGTGTGCTATTAAATCAGGAGAAGAGCAAATAGGATCGTTTGGATAGACAACAGTTGCAAAAGCATCAGAGTGCACCTGAGATTCACCCCAATAATTTTCAGGAGCATCCAACCAAGTTTGTTCGGCTTTATTGGGTCTCGACCAGTTACCATAACCAACACCACATATAGGCCCTAAATTTGGAGTAGCTTTGTAATACGGTCTAACGTTAACTACACGGTCAAACGATAACTTGACCCAATCGGCTTTGATTATTTCACCGGTTCGACCCATCGGTGTAGTTACTCCAACTCGATTATCATCAACATCTAAACTAGCAATGATACTTTGATACAAGTCTGCAGTTAGGTCTTCTTTTGAATAAACAAAATTATCACCATAATCAGGTTGATCATCAGGGGTTTCTACAAACCTCACAACCGCTACTTCTTGTTGAAACTCAACGCAACTATTCTTAAGACCTTGGTTGGAATATGTCACTTGAGTATCTATCCATTGTCGAACCTCTTCACGGGTAGCGTAATCTAATACGTCATTTGTGACGTAGAACGCTACTCTTTGAATGTTCTCAATACCAATGTTTGTGTAATCAAAAGAGCACGCTGGCAGAGATAACCCTGCTTGAGATGAACTGTAACTACTAATGGAATTTGACTGTAGTGAACCGAATGATGTTGCATAACAAAAAGTAGGCAAGGTAAATAGTGCGGTTAAGCCAAGTTTTAAAAATTTCATATCTATCCTCCATAACGTTTCAGTTATCATAAACTTTACAATATGACACGTCAACCACATTGTGCAAAAAGTACCTTGATGTGCAATTATGTTGTTTCACATCTGGTTAAAGTAAGCGCTTTGGCTTCAGTCGACCTCGGATATTCCCAGTACCCTGTTCCTGAAGAGTTTTGTGTGTAGTATCGAATTTGTACTCGCCACCTTCTGTTTGATGATTCATTTAATGCATATGTTTGAAAGGCTCCCAGCTTAACCGCTTGAGCGTTTTTACCTACCAGTTGAGACATTGCTAAGTAAATGCGTGGTACGCTGCCTGAAGGACATCTAGGGTGGCTTACATATTGCCCATGTCCATATAGACCGATGATGTCAAAAACTGAATCTCTGAGTGAGACAGGGTTACCACTTATATCGGTATAACCATCAAATGTGATGTCACCCATTCGTGATATTTCAAAACCTTCGAAATCCCAGTTAGCCGTTGGGCCACGAGAACCATTCCTTGGCATTAGTGCATCATGAGCTATTTCTACTCCAGGCCTTGCAACTTCGAAGGTAACTGTAGTTCCTACAACTGCGCCTGCTGGGTATAATGATGCTATTTCGTTTGCAAAACCTATATCTCCTGATCCGGTTGGCATTGAACCAGAGGTGTTCAGGGAAATTCTAATTTTTGCTGGGAGATTAATTGGGTTTGAAGGAGTTGAGGTATCTTGGGGAGTAAACCTTGTCAAAGTTATATTCGAGCCCCATGGGGTAACATCTACAGGAATGCAGGTCGCACCGGCATTACAAGATTGAAGATAATTTACATTGTATAGAGCTGCAATATTAGCTGGCCATCTGCCTATAAGCGTTGGATCTGTCACATTAGCAACGTTATCCAAGTGGTACATCCATGCAGACTTAATTATAGTTTCTATCTTTTTATTTATAGTATCCTCATACTGATTAACCTTACGGATATCGGCTGTGATTAACAACTGTGTACCCATTAAACCCATAATTAGTATTGCCAATCCAATTACAGGGAAGAATCCCATTAAACCTTTTTGTTTATTCATTGATTTCATCATAAAGCCTCACCTTCTTCATAGCAGCCTGAATTTGAATTTCTAGACAGGCGACCCAAAAAGTTCTTTGTTCCCCGCTGAGTAAACAGCTGATCTATGTTTATGGCATTTAGGGTTTGTCCATTAACTAGATACATACTTGAATAATCAGTTGCATCACTGGAGTTTTCGAAAGTAACAATGACTCTCGAACCTATAATTCGTTGTCTTGGAGAGGATGTTGGGGATCGGATGAATTCAACTGAAAAATTTACTTTTAGAGCCTTGTCTAATTTCCATTGCTCAATCAAACCAGCACTATTCAAATCAGAAATATTGACTGTGAAGTTGTCACAAACTGTTCTTAGTGGGTCGTTATTTAGAGTACTACTTACTAATGAGTAGTATTCGAAAGTAGCAACTTGTAAGTCGATAACTGCGCTGTTTATAAAAGGCATATCAACTCTCGTTGAGTGCGCCTCTTTCATACCAAAGAGCGCTGAGCCCATTAAAGAGCTCAACGCCACAAAGATAAGTAACTGATAGAGCGCCAAACCAAATTGTTTGCGCATTATCAACTCCTACTCAAACGTACCAGTAACTACATTTGCAGCTGTAGCAATAGTAGTACAACCAGTAAGACCATTTGAACATGCTGCTTGGTTTGCAGTGTATACAGCTAGTCCGTCAGCCATCTCTGGTTCAACACCTGCATCAATATTCGTAACCTGAATTGTGTACTGACCAGGATCTGAAGATACTGGGCTTACAACATAGTTACCGCCATATAGGTTAGTCGCAACTCCATCATTACTTGGACCACATATAGCTTTAGAAAGTGATGTCAATGTACATAGTTGAGTCATGCTGATAGTTGAAAAGTTAATGCGGTTATTTCGATACTTATCAGCCTGTGTTTTAATTTGCTTAATCAGTTCAATTTGAGCGCTTACTTTAGAGGAGGATTTTGCAGAGGGTTCACCAGAACGAACAATAGCGCCTAATACCGCAATTATCGCAATAACAATCATCAGTTCAATTAAAGTAAAGCCAGCTTGCTTTCTCGAAAGCCTTGGGGTTCGTTTGATGTTTTTTTTCATAGTGATATCCATGGTTTGTTTTAAGTACAAATATATTTATACTTCACTCTTGTCCAAACTCATGCATATCAAATCGCAAACTTTTGCGGCGTAGAAATTGTTGATTGACGAATAAAAAAGGTAAGCATCATTACGATGCTTACCTTTATATGTGATTGTGATTAAAGCTACATCATGACTCTTGCGGCTGTCATTTGGGCAAGCGTTTGCCCACCAACAGTTGCTACTAACATAACCCCTAGTATCAAAAACCATAATGCATTGTAGAACATTGAAACTTTTTTAAATAAAGCGTCATATTTATATGTATTCTGACTAATCATTAGATCCAAGCCTTTAAATTCGAAATTGCTACTACTCTCATTTGTATCTAGTAGTAGCTTTCTATCCTCTTCATCTAAAAACTTACTTTCACAGATGGCTGCGTATGGACTTGTTCCTCGCTTGTTCTTAACTTCTATATCAAACAGTAATGTTTTACCAAAAGGCTCAGTTGAAGCTCTTATTTTTGCAATTGATTCATGTATTGTCATTCCAGCAGTTCTTAACATTAGTAACTGCTTGAACAATGACGCCGTATAGTTGTATCTATACAATTTAAGTAAAAATGTTTTGTGAGAAAGTTCGTAGCGCAAAGGGTCAACCCATACGTTGAGCCCAACAATCACCATAAGTTTAAATAAAACCAGTCCAAGAACAGTCAAAACACCCCAATTCACCAGGTACTGATTTATTACGTAACCTACAACTACTGCCGGTGGCATTTTGTCAGAGCCAACACGATTAATAGAGTCTGTAAATCCGTCAATAGTCAAATGACTAACAACCATAAAAAACATGCAAGCTAAAATTGGGGCTACTGCCTTTAGCGTAAGTTCTAACACAATGTTTTTTCCGTCGCTGTAACTTTGTAATGCAATCCCTAATGCTTTTGTAACATTACTTGTTTCAAGACCAGTACGGATTATATTGGCGGATTTCTTATCTAGATAATCATCCAGAGCCTTGGGTTCTACCCCTCTTGAAAGCTGTTTCTGAAGATCTGTCCAAAAGGCCCTTACTTGCTTGTCCTTTTGGTCTGTAATTTTTAGCGTACAAATATCTAAAATGGGCTTGATTTGAGACAAAATTTCCCATTCCATAATAATAGCTTTTTGCTTTTTTGATGAAAGTCGACTCACTTTATAGTCAACACCAAATATAGAAGCTAAGCTTTCGATTGCTTTTGGATCAATGTGCTTTTTAATCTCCATTAGCCTCAGCTCCCCTTGGTTTTACATTAAGTGACGCATAGAAGTCATCAGGCTCGGAAATGTATTCATGGTTTTTTTCGTAATGAATATGCCCACCCAATGAAGCGATGCTTAAAGAACCCACTTCCAAAGTAGCGGTATCTATACTTAGGTATCCATTTGCAACCAGTAGCGCAGCATGCTCAGGCATCGACTCCCAACCTTGGCCTTCAAGGTATTTCATCATCCCAACAATATCTGATCCCATAACAAAATCTCGACACGTATTATCAAGTTCGATGTACTCAATTACAGGTATTCGATCCGTTAAACCAGGTGCTCCCTTCTTATTACAATCTGGGCATCCATTTACATTTCTAAACCTAAGATTATGCGTAGGGTATTTAAAGTGCTCCATTACATCAATGGCTTGTTTTTTACGCTCAGAGTTAGGTTCATCAAGAAAAGAAATAGCGCATGAAGGGCAAACTTTAGTGGCTAAGCGTTGGCATACCCATAACGTACTAAAAGATTCACTCCCTATTTGGATAGGTAATAACCCTAAGTAATGATGTAGATAACTAAATGCTTCAGAGACTCTTCCTATATGTAATGTTGCAAGCAATAGATGGCCATTAAGTGCAACTTGAGCAGATAATTTTGCTGCTTCTTGCGTTCTTATTTCACCAACAAGTACAACATCAGAATCTTGACGCAATATATTACGAATTGCGTCTTCAAAAATAATTCCGTTGTCTGTATGAACAATTTCAGTCTGTCTAAACCTTTTATTTACAATTTCAATTGGATCTTCAATAGTGTTAACTTTACGTCCAGGTTGAACTAGGCTTAACGCTCCGTGAGCTAGTGTTGTTTTACCGGAGCCTGTAGGCCCGCCCAAAATTATGGCACCTGCTTTTTGAGCAATACATCGTTTTACAGTATCCACAAATCTTGGGGGAAGCGACATAGTCTTTAGATCTATTGATTTTTCACCAACTTTTGGAAGAATACGAATAACTGCTTCACTAACGTGTACTCCATGGTGCTTTTGGCCTTCGCTCAACGGCTGAAAGCTAATGCGGAATCTATGTTTCTCATGTTCTATGGTATTCTCAAATCCACCATTTACAATTTTATTTAGATCCATTTCACCATTTGTTGAGTCTTTTGCCTTATTCAGTAAATGTGTAAACAGTCGCTTAGCCATATCTAAGGGAAGTGAAAGCTCACCATGTGGGACCAAAAATGCACTTTCTCTAAATTCAATGGTTGCGCCTCTACTATTTAATCGTAAATGAATATCGGACGCCCCCTTACTATTTCCAGCCTCAAGAATCTGATCAGTTATGTCACTGACTTCGTTTTTCTCAGAATCTGATAATTTAGCTTCCTCTCCAGCAAGTTCTAAACCATCGCTTCTTGCGCTATCAATTACACTCTGGAGTGTGATTTTTACATGCGCCGACTTATTTAAGTCTCGCTGAACAGCTTCCTTGTATGAATTTAGACTCTGATTTGTTGGTAAGGAGGTGTATATAACTCCCCCGTCGTTTATAACGATAGTGGGGTCTCGTTCCATATAATCAACTAAGTCTGTCGATGTAGCTAATTCAGCTGAACTGATTTCATTAGTGAAATCGTATTGAAGAACCGCACAAAAGTGCCTCAGTTCATTTTCAGTAAAATCAGATCTTGAAACATTCATTATGATCCCCCTCACTAACACAAATTTGGTTCAACGATATTTTTTTTACACGTAGAGACTTAAAAAACGGAGAATTATTCGTATCCCATTGGTCATCATCAACGCTTAGAATGACCTTAATTGCACCTTCACTTCGATAAGTCATTGCAACGCGCACTTTATTGAGAAGTACTGGATGCATAAGTGTTTCATTTAAGAGCTGGCTTGTATCCGTTTCTGAGTCAACCTGTTCCAAAGCGGTGTCTAAAACGTCCTTATCAAAACCAAAATCGAACTCCGGTAATATTTTCGGCTTACCAGTCGCTCTATTGATTACTGAATAAGTAAGTTCATCGTCTGAAGATGATTCTTTTACCACTTGGTCATCAAATTCAACGACAAGATCATGCTTAGTTGCGTTATCCAATATCTCAGATTTCTTTTTTATAATCTTGCCCATTTGCTCAAGCTTCAGCATTTGAGGGTCATACCTCATTGCCTGTTCTTCGGCATCTAATATTATCTTTGGTACCGCAGCTAATGTAGGAGGAGCTTGTACTATTACCTTTGGCTTCATCACGATGTTAGGCTCTAAAAGTTTTAGGAGATACGGCCAGCAAAAATACACAACGACTACCACTAGGAAAAGGTAATAAATAGGATTTGTTTTTGTTGATTTACTTAGAATTGATTTCATTCTTTCCACCAATAATTTTAATTTTCATAGTGATATCCATGCTTTCGTTGTGAAATTTTATGTCTGCATGGGTGAGATAGATTGGCGATCTTGCTACAAGACCATTGAAGTATTGGAGCTCAGCTATAGACCATTTTTTTGCAACCATTTCTACTTGTAAAACCTTGGCGTTATTAATGGTGCCAATATCTTTCAAAGAAACTTTTGTGTTTGGTATGGCACCAGCAGATGTAACTAATGCTACATAAACTCGTTCAACATCCCAGCTAAAGGTTCTATCGAAATTAATTACCTCTGTTCTATCGAACGGTTCGGTCAAGGTAATGTAAGGCTTAGGAGCCAAATTCCATTTAATTGAACTAACTTGATCTACCATAGACTTTAAGCTGCCCAGCGAAATCTTACTTGACTCATTGATATTTGCTTCAGTTCGTCCTTTAGAGAAAATTAGGTTGTCTACGCTTACTCCAGATAAAGCCTTTAATGATGTATATAGCTTCTCCATTTCAGCCAAACCAGTAACCAATGGAGTACCAATAAACTGGTTTTGGTAACCAACATAGTCGTTCTTTATCTCTATCTTGTCTTGTTCTAGTGTAGGTCGTATAAAATTCAGTACTGTTACTAATCCCGCAGCAAGTACTAATGAAAAGGCAACTACCCTTGCTACGTACCTAGCTTGTTCTAACCTAAGTTCAGACACTACGTGAGTGCGCTCATATAGCCTGAATGATTCCGTAGATAGCGCTTCAACCTCTATCTCATCAATCGTAACTACGGAGTACATCAACTTATTTATGCCAAGTAAGCCACTGACTTCTTCAATGCTTGATTTATGAGACCTTTCTAATTCAGTAGACGAGAAAATCACATTTTCTACATCACCAGATAAAAGTGTGACAAGATTTTGTCTAGCTGTTACCTCATTTTCAGTAACGTTTTCACCATTAGAAACACCATTCGAATTTTTGAAGGTTCTATATTTCCCCTTAGAGTCCATTCCAAAGTAGATATATGTACTATTTGGAGACTTAAGATCAATATATTGAATCAATGCCTCTAATCTTGCGTACTTATGATCATCATCTTTAGACGCAACTAAAACTATCTGTTCAGGAGATTCGAAAAAGCGTACTAACGTGTATTCGTCATCGAGCATCTTTAGTAAAGTTCTCTTTAATACGCTTACCCTACCCTTCTCCTTCTTCGCAATTATTCGTTTCATACTCAGCCTCCTACAATAAAGTAGGTGTTACTAACACTACAGTTTGAATCGTTTTAGTTTCACCTAGATTTCCACCTAAATATTGGTTGTCAAATTGGCTTGTTTCTTCCATGTTTGAATTTTTTTGTGTAAACGCATTTGCAATCAATGTTTCCCCATACTTAATGGTATTGGTTTGCGCAAAAAGAGACTGCGTATATTGTGGAGATTTCACTTCTACATCATTAATTGCCGTCAAATCAAAATCCTTAAGAGCTTGTAGTTCAGATGACAACTGAAGTAGAACTTGGTCATCAAGAATTTTGCCCATTGCAAACATGGTATAACCGTCCGTTGCTGTATCTTTATCGAGCTCGGTAGTGGTTTGTCCTGTTTCGTTTGATTCGTTATTAATTACATTTGCAACAAAGCTTGTGTTGTCTTTGTATTCAAATCTACTTGGCCTGTAGTTTAAAAGAGTTACTGGCAACTCATTTGTTACACTAACTTTTCCCTGTTGTTTTATTGCCGAGATCAAAAGCTCTGTACCAGCTAATCCACCTCGAGTTGGGCTTAATTTTAAAAAGGAGTCTGAACCTAAAGTGTTGTTAAATGAGGACCCAAGGTTAATTGCTCCAAAAGATGATTCCTTAACCAAATTCCAATCAATACCAGCTGAAGCCGAGTTGTTTGAAGTAAAGGTTATAATTCTGACTAACAAAACTATTTGTCTTGTTAAATCTTCATTACTTTGGTTTACATATCTATCTACAAGAGCCATTTTTGATGGTGGAGCTATTACAGTTAGGTTTGTACCTGCTTTACTTTTTATTACCTTACCGTCTGACTCGCTGACGATCTCTCTTACACCTTCTTCAATAGACGTTATAAATTCTGTTTTCTCTGCTGAGATCTTAGAATAATCTTCTATGCCCGATTTAACTTTACCACTGTCACTACTAGCATCTTCGGTAGAGTCAGTACCTGAATTCTCCCCAGTTCCCATACCAAACGTTCTTGCTCCTGGTAGCGAGGCTATCTGGAATGTTTCCGTATCAAATTTTGAGAATCTTATTGTTCTACCACTTATTTCGTAGTGAACATCAGCTTGTGCCTTTATTGATTCTAATAAGTAATCAAGTGAGACATCCTTAACATCTAACCTTACTTTTACACTTCCAGTTTCATCTTCAAGTAGTGGGTATAAACTTGGGTGGTCTTTCATCACTGTTTTCATAACAGTAGATATAGTTTGAGGTTCATGTGTTGAAAGAGATATTGAGCGTTTTGTTAGCCAAGAGGGCTTTCTCTCTATCTTAATGGACTTTAAGTACTTAGGTGGTGTATCTATGTACTCTGCTGCGTCGGAGGAAAACAAAAGTTGCATGTGAGAGTCTAGCTCTGCTTTACTTTCAGCAATATCATCATCATAAGCCTTGTAGGCATTCCAACCACAACCTTGCAGTACAGCCGATGCAACTACAGTTAATGTTAATGTTTTTAATCTGCGATTCATTATTTTGCACCCTTATAAGTAAAGTTGTTTCTAGGCTCAAAGAAAACCGTCTTATCACCATCAAGAAGTTGAGCTTTCACTTTGAAATTTTGAAGTAGCACGATATAGGCATGCCTTACATTTTCTGGTATTGCTGTTAATGCAGATGCCGATATTTGAGGATCTTCATCTAGCATCCATGATGTGTACCCGCTGTCATCATCTTCTACTGTTTTATAGTCGAATCTTTTAGCTAGTCTGAATGCGTTTTGCTTCAATGAGCCACGCTTAATTTCAAACAAGCCAACATTCTTAGTTGGGTATTGATGAACAATTGCTATTTTTTTACCGTTATGTGGAACAATACGAACTTTGAATTTGAATTGCTCATCTTCAACTCCTAACGAAGTTGATAACTTAGTAAACAAGTCATTAATCGATTTACTACTAATTGTCACCTTTGAATCAGATGGTGTTATGAATCGATTTCGCAACGTCGGGCTGGTCGCATAAACAACACGGTCTATATCGTATTCAGAAACCCACTCACCCAACACGTCCCTGTAACTTTGTCCCTTAACAAGCGTCATCTGATTAACTTTTGCTAATGGCTTCTGATCAGTTTTTTTGTCTTGTGTTGCTTTTGCTACCTGTTGCTCACCAGTTTGTTTTGAAGCATTTGATTTTACTTGGGTTGCCTTAGTCTTCGACTTACTTCCGACCGATTTTGATACTGATGCTGCTTTGGTTGTATCTTTAATGACAGAGTCTGATTTAGAGGTTCCGAGCCAGATATCAGTATCACTCATTGCAGGTTCAGCAATTTTTACTTTTTGTTTAGCTGTAATCTTTTCTGGGGGTGGCTTCAGTGGGGTGTTTTTCTTTGGCTGAATATTTGAAACTTTGTATTCAGTTTTTGGCGTACCAGCTAAAGGTATATATTTTGTTGTAAGTGGATAGATTGTTATAACGTTTTTCTCAACTAGCGGGATATATGGACTTCCACTAAACATCTCTTGCAATGCACGTTGACGGTCACTGTTAGGATCGGACAGCAAGATTGGGGCGTCAATTATATAGTCATCGGAGGGTTTTATTGAATGATGATAAGCAACAACATCCACACCATATTTAGCACTAAATACCTGAGTCTGTAACCTTAAGGACCCAGGAGTTACTTCAAATTGATCGATTGGGTCAGGTGTTGACTTACACCCCCCGATACTTATAGCTACAGCTATCAGCATTGTTAGTTTGTTATTAATCATTTCCGTCGCACTCACTAAATGTATTCTCATCTAACATTTAGCCATGCAAATGTAAAAAGTGATATTTTTCACTAGACAACTTTAGCGGCGTTGAGCTTATGTATTGACTATTAAAGGATGAGTATGTCTTTTGTTTTAATTTGGTAATGACTGTTAACTGTAATTTGAAGAGTGGAAGTATCGTTACCCACTGGGTAACAGGTTTAACTGATATTTGAAGGGTGGAAGTACCGTTACCCACTGGGTAACAGGTGTAACTGGAATTTGAAGCGTGGAAGTACCGTTACCCACTGGGTAACAGGTGTAACTGGAATTTGAAGCGTGGAAGTACCGTTACCCACTGGGTAACAGGTGTAACTGGAATTTGAAGCGTGGAAGTACCGTTACCCACTGGGTAACAGGTGTAACTGGAATTTGAAGCGTGGAAGTACCGTTACCCACTGGGTAACAGGTGTAACTGGTATTTGAAGTGTGGAAGTACCGTTACCCACTGGGTAACAGGTGTAACTGGTATTTGAAGTGTGGAAGTACCGTTACCCACTGGGTAACAGGTGTAACTGGAATTTAAAGGGTGGAAGTACTGTTACCCACTAAATTATAGAAGGTAAGGTGGAATCTGATACAACCCGGTTACTAGTTAAAGTAACCGAATTGACCAAAATAAGTAGATATTGAATTTTACACTACAGGTTCCTGTTAGACTCGGAAAGCATCAATCTAAAGAATATAAGTTAAACTCTACTCTTCGGTTGAGAGCTCTACCTTTACTTGTTGAGTTATCTGCTATTGCACCAAACTCCCCCAGACCTTCAATTTCAAACAAATCGAATGGGATACCTAGCTGAACAAGTAACGAGCGTACTTGTTCAGCTCGTTTATAACTTAAATTTATATTATAAGATTCAGACCCATTACTATCTGTATATCCAATGAGTTTTATTTTTTGAATCGAGTCCAGATCGAGCGATTTAACAAGTTTGCTTATACCCTCAGCATTTAATACTTTATAAGAGTCATTTTCAAAAAGTAGCTTATAAGCGGAAGACTCAGATAAAACAAATTTGGACACGGTAACAACTGTATCTTCTTCATTCTTATGGTAGGTCTCAGTCGTATGATCTACAGTCTTACTAACAGGAACAACTTTTGTGAGTTTGGCTTTTTCATCATCCACATCATTAGAAAAATTATAACGCAAGCCTACCATAATCTGGGAAGCTTCTGACCCTCCCAAATTTGGCACATCTGCATTAAATCGGTGTCTATACTTGACCTCTAAATCCCATTTATTCGAAATCGACTTTTGGAATCCAGATTCAGCATATACAGAAAAAGCACTATCATTATATGCATCATCCTCGAATTGGAATTCAGTGATGCTAATGCCAGGAGTAACAAAAAAAGCAACATCACTATTAAAATGATGTTGGAGTTTAAAACCAACCAAGCCACTGTGAGCCATTAAATCTTCGTTGTTGTATTTATAGTTAGTTTCCAGCATGTAACCGCCCTCGATGGATAACCAGTTATTTAGTTGATATCCAACTAAAGCTCCCATCGCAAGACCTGTATCGTCACATACATCTGAGCACTCAATTAAACGACTCGACCCCATATCTAAACCAACGTACATGGTGCTAGGTTTAAATGAGGCATTGGCCGTGGATGCAGAAAGGACTAATGCACACATTAAAACGCTTTTACTTTTCAGGTTCATATCTTTCTCCTTAAATATCACAAATTAAGAATACAGTTCAAAACCATCTATGGTGAGAGTAGGGGAGGGGTATTTGTGCGGCGTTTATTGTTTTCCATCAACATAGGTTACACAATGCTCATAAACCCATTGGTTAGATGAAATCATGCAAATCAAAGAAAAATTATTAGCTCTTACTACAACTAAAGAAGACACTTTGCAGTTTTGCTTGGATATTGCACTTAATGAATATAGCAACTTTTCACCAGAAGAGAATCCATCAAGCCTCGCTTCAACAAGCAGGCCTATTCGAGAACGTTATTTTAGGTCTACCAAGTCCATCCATCGACTACGTTCTGGGATTACAATAGCTAAATATTTCTCAATAGACATTAAAGACCCAAAAACCAATTTTGTTTACGTATTTAGTAACTGTGAAAGAGGGGCCTATGACGACCTTATGTTATACCTGCGTATGCGGTCTATGGTACTAAGTGATATCAAATTTGAATTAAGCCATTTGAACTATAAGTTATTAAGCAATGCAAGGCGCAAAAATTCTTGTTTTAAAACTCTTGCAAATGCCCATAGGTCAGTCGTAAATCAACAGATTAAGATTGAAGATCTTGAAGCATCTAAATCAATGCGTCTATTAGATATAAACACTTACTATGAAGGGAAAACGAAAGGTGCCATCAAACACCTTCGTTCAATGTCGATTAGCATGGAGGAATACTCATTTCTTTTGGATAGATTTAATAATGCAAGCCTTGCTGACATTATAGACCTTAAGGTGTCTAACTACCTTGAGTTATACCTGTACCTATCTAACGTGCAGCCTGATTCTTTCTTTGGTATGCCGCCAAATGTCTACGTAATACACCAAAACTGACAATTAGCATAATTCCCACATAAAACCTAGGGTCCTTCCAAATTGTATAATGGTACTCTTCTGGTAGGATTCTAGGTATGTAATCTTCATTTATATACTTGAAACCTTGGCTTGTTGATATATTATCCTTATTAATATTCAACTTCCCATAAAAGGGGAGTCTGGTTCCTGAACCAATTGTTGGCACTAGATTTAGTACACCGTCTTCTACCCACCATAACCCCATATTTTCAAAATAGTACGGCCCAATTACACCTGTTGAAGTGAACTTACTGTCTGGATGAACAACTAAACGAACTTTTACCTCATGTTTAGCGCCAGAATTATTCCAGACAGTTTTTAAAAAATGGTAACCCAACAAATCTCGATCATTGGAAATTTTATTGATACCCACTATTTTATTACCATTACTATCTAGAGCCATCCTAAATTCAGCGTGATTTTTAGAGTTGCTATAAAGACTAAACAAAACTACTACAGCGAGAGCTAAAACAAACCAAGTTGCGATAGAAGATATACGAATTTTCCATGCCTTGTGAAAATTAATCATCTGAAACACCTTTTGTAAACATATACTTACCACTAAATGAAAAGTCGTTATCTATTTCAATCTGTTTTTCTGCGTCTAGCATATTCAGCAAAGCTAGGTTCATCCTACGTCTCCTGCCATCCCATTGCTGCACCAAAATAAACTCTTGTCTGCTTGTTTGAGGGCTAAAAATAGTGTCACCAGCTTGAATATCTATAATATTGATCAATGGTAGCGACTGTAGTTGATTGTAAGATTCAATCACTTTTCCAGCGTGAACAAGCTCATCATACGACTCAGGGCGAATAGTTAGATGAAGAGAAACTTTTCGAATTTCCCGAAATAGTTCATTGTCTACCAAAACTATCGGATCTGTTTGCCTAGCTAATAGTGCTCGACTAGATTCGTCGACAACGGTGTATACAAGGTTTTGAAACTGATGAATATTTCTAACTTGTATTGTTAACGGGATATCGTTGATTGCCATTAAGGCTTCCATTAGCTCTCCGTTGTTCAACAAATTTTCTACCCTAATAAAAATAGTCTTATCTGTACGCCTGTTATTGTTGTCCAATCTTAAAGGGATAGAACGTACTAAGGATAAGTGCTCTGACTTCACAGCACTATAAGGTGTATCGTCAATGACTGATTTGGTTCTTTCAGTACGAATATTGTTGAAATTTACGGTCTCAATGGATAGCGCTTCGATATCTTTACTAGCCCAATTAAGTCTGTATACAACTTTTACAAACCCGCTATTGATATCACTCCCTAATGAATCTAAGTCAGATAAATCAATCCTCATATCAAAACCATAATCCTTTAAAGATGTTGGGATCTTATATAATTCATCATATGAAACAAACACCTGCTGAGGTACGTCATCTAAAACACTAGATACACCCTGATTCGTTGCGCTCAAAAGATAAATTTCACCATTTAATCTCGTTATGGGCCTATATTGAACGTAAATTCGCTTAGTCGAATCGATAAGTTCTTGAGTTAAATATTCGCCCATGCGAAAAAAATAGTTTTCCTCTTCCACCGAAGAAGAATCACTGACAGACCTACATATATAAAAGCCTTCTTTCTGGCAATTTTGAAACATGCCATTTTCTGCATAGGTTGAAGTTGCAAGGGCTGCTGTATACAAATAACTTGGCGATAAATCGTAACCAGATTTACTTAGCTCTTGAAATTTCAAACCCAAAACATCCAACTGGGTCAACTCACTATACGTAATTGGTGAAGCTTCAGAGTTCAATACCAGACCACCAAGTAAGATAGAAATGGCTTTTAACTTTATATTCATAACTCTAATAGACCCCAACTCTGTGTAATCCTGCTTTCCATTAAAAAACTTTTTCAAAGTATTCAACTGTATATCGAACCGAAAGGAATGTGCCCATAGCTGTAGGAACAACAATATAAGCCGGATGTATCGCATAAGGGCACGATAAGTAAACAAGCCATGGAAAATAAACACTAGGTAAAATGAAAGAACGAGCAAGATAATGTCTACGACTTGACTCACGCCCCGTATCATATTTTCGTATATCTCGCCTTGTAACTCCGTAACTTGTGCCAGCAAAGATAGCTAGTAAATAAACAGGCAATGACAAAAGCAGTATTCCAGCTCTAAACACAGTAATGCAGATAACAACTCCAATAGCTATGATGTAATCATCTATAAGCTCCCAGTAATTATCCCCTACCATTCCAAAATTCTGTTCCACTCCAGTTACCGTCAATAAGCCAAGAACATAATCATTAATTACATTGCTTACAATCTTCAATAGAGCATACGGGCTAACCCCTAAAACTTCACTAGAGTAATCTTGTGCGATATAGGACTGTTCAGTTAAGTAAACCTCAATCGAATGTCTTGCTCCAATCTCAGGGTATACAACCGTTATGAAAATCACTTCTAAAATAACTGATAAGAACAGGGCACCAACAACAACAGCAATTGATTTTTGTATAACAATGAATATCTTGCTTTTTTCTTCTTGGTGCCTCTTATCGTCACGATCCTTATCACCCATAATTAAGCCGCTTTATTCCATTCAAATTCGTAATTCTTGTCAAAACCAGCAGTCCAATCAAAATCGTCGTTGTCTTTCCACCATTCTGAATTTGACTGCGATGATTTGTATCGTTTCTTCATAATCCCGACTAATTCCGATTGCCTCATAGCTTGAAATTTACTTGTACTGTCTTCAATCAATCGGGGAAATCTAACTTTTTCTAACTTACTACCACTATGAAGAATAAAGGCTTGGCCTATAGGTAAATTAATGATGTCAGACTCAGTAATTTGAGGTGAATCTTTCGTGTTCGTTCTGTCTTCGTTCTTAGCTGTAAAATCACCGGCCCGATCAGTTGTTGCTCCGCTAACCTCTGTTACATCTTTTATTTGTACTATTGGTAACTGTTCAGTCAATAATTTAGCCGTATTAGCTGTTTTTACTCGCATCATGATTAAGG
This sequence comes from Vibrio sp. R78045, assembly GCF_042466085.1. Taxonomy (NCBI): domain Bacteria; kingdom Pseudomonadati; phylum Pseudomonadota; class Gammaproteobacteria; order Vibrionales; family Vibrionaceae; genus Vibrio; species Vibrio sp. R78045. Next base: position 35,444 of record NZ_JAXHBS010000012.1, on the reverse strand, counting down.
TATTGAAGTTTGACAAAATAACCTCTGACTTGTCAGTTCCTACTTTTACATCTAAGTCAAATCTTGACTGTGTATAGCAAGTCAATTTCACACCACTACCGCCAGCCTTATTACATAGGGGTAAAAACTCATCACCAACGAGTTCATTAAACTCATCAGCATGCACGTAGATTGATGTTTTTTGATCATGATCTGCATCTACAACACCGAAATTCTCACCAAATTTATAAATTTGACCAGATTGAGAGAGGAGATCGGCGAACAAGGTATTACCTACAGCCGTGCTAACGGCAGCATCTTGCATTGCATCTAAACCGATATAAATTACAGCTTTCTCTCGTAATATTTTTGGCCAACTAATGATCGGTCTCGAATCTTCCAAATCAGTATAGTTAGGGCTAATAATCTCAGAAACTCGACCGCTACATAATTTCTCCAAAAGAGGGAGGAGGCTTGCTGTAATTTTTGAGAAGAAAGTACTGTCGTAGTGGGTTACACAGTGCATTAAATTCTGTAAGTTAGATTTATAATTTTCGTCGATATCATTAAGCAAAGTAGGTTGTGAATTTATAAACCTATATAGTGCATAACAACGTTCAGACAACGATTGCAACGCTCTATCGTTACCTTTGTATCCATCTTGCGAAATCAGATCTACAGAATTCATCCAATCAGATAAGTAATTTAGTGAATTGGAATATCGATTTAGGATGAACTCAGCCAGCCTAATAAATAGTCCGTCCATGTTTTGGATGTGTTCGTTGATTTTTGAAAAAGAATTAGTCTCTCCCATACTAAACAGAGCTTGCGAAATCATGTTGATAAACCGCCATACAAACTCTTTGAAAGCCGCCCCATCACCATTGGCATTCAGTTGACCCGCAGTTCGCGTAGCACATTCAGAAACTCTGACAAACTCAGCAACTCCGTTGTACCTGGCTGATATTTCAGGGAACCCAAGATGAATGAAGTAAAACGGTCGTCCATTTCTAGCTGCTTCAATTTGCGTTCTAGCAAATAATTCACCATCTCCTTTTGGATCAAAAACAGCAACGGCAGCTTCGAAATCATTTCCTTTTTTTCTAGCAATGTCTTGGGCAATCAATATTTCGGCAGTACGCGTTTTACCTACACGGGTAGTACCGATCACAAGGGTGTGCCCGTTCCGTTGTCCTATTTCCTGATGCCTGTGACTTTCATTCGGCTCAACGCCATGTAAAGCAGAATAGCCCCCTAAATCAAAATTAGGTGGCCACAAATTTAGAATTGATTCGCTCTCGCTATACTTCGATATGATTTTTCTAAATGGATAAATTGACTTCTCAAACAAAGAAAGTCGCTGTGTATAACCGACTTTTATCTCGTTTTCTCGAAACCATTGATAAATATCCGAATTTTCTGTAAATGAAGGGTCTCTTCTAGAATCAAATAGACGCTGAGTATGTACAGGCTTCCATCTAAACCCTAACCCCAGCCAAAGCATTGTGTTGGATCTGGGTATATCTTCTGGATGCATATCAAATGGGCGAGGAGTTCTGATGTATTTTTGAAAATCCAGCACTCTCTTGGCTGCTTTAAATTCCCTATAAGCAAGTATTCCAGTTACTAAACCAAAAGCTTGAGCTACACCGGAAGGTATCATCCATGGGACTGTGAATAGAGCTATCGAAGTAGCTCCAAGAGCAAATGCATTGTTGCGCTCTACAGGTGGACGAAATAGATTATCACTGCTCACTTAATTATTTACTCTTCCAATTACTGGTTAAGAAAAGCTTATAGCTAAGTAGCTCCATTCTGTAAGTTTGAAATCTAAAATTTTAGCGGCGTAACCTTTAGACACTAAAAAGCCGAGCATATGCTCGGCTTTTAATTATTGAAGGGCTAGTTTATCAAGCAAAATTGAACCTAACTGGTTTTCATTCCTACCAGTAACCTGTTGCAGCAATCTTACATCAGTTACAGAAACAAGTTGGTCTATGAACTTTTTTTGAGCTGCTGAGTCAAGACCTAGAAAATTAGGACGATTATCAAAAGCAGCTTCCATGACCTGTGTGCACGGTTCAGAAGGTGCGTGGGACTCTTGATTTAAAGCGTACTCAAAAGCTTTACTACCAGCTAAATTAGTTATGGTGTCGGGGCTATAACCCCTAGAAAGTAAAGCCTTCGCTTTGATGATTCGGGTATTAGATCTTTCTTGTTCTGTTTTCTGGTATACAGACATAGCTACTCTACCGTTAGGGTTAAGTAGGTTAACTTCTAATTCAGATAAATTAGCGACATATGGCATTTTTTGCCACAACATAATAACCTCAGATGTCTTTTCACCCTCAAGGTTATATCTAGCACTTCCAATATCTGAATTAACCAGATTCAACCGATAACGACTAGATGAAAAATGGTCATCTAGAAACTTCCTAACATCTTCAGACGCATAACCACTAGCTAACATTTTCTTTTTAATCAACAAGTTAACATTAGCAATTAGCGGGAGATATTCAGAAAAACCTTTAAAATTCAAATAAATGAATTCATTAACTTTTTTGTCACCCATATAAACCTCTAGTAAACAACACGAACAAAAATATATTACCAATTTGTACAATTTAAAGCCAACAAATAATAATGCTGTGGACTTTTCTTTAGGTGCAATAATCACTTAAAGAAAAGCCCACAACAAAGTTGAAGGCTTAAGGAGTATTAATAGTTGTTCACAACATGGGCGAGCGTTTCTGCAACTTGTGCAAAATCGTTTTCTCCACCTTTAATTGAACCTCTAAGTTCAAAGTTAAGGTTTTCACTTCCTACAGAACAGTTTATTACAAGCTCCCCTTTAGATAGGGTGTAAAAAGAGTCATTTGTTTTTGACCTTTCACAGGTAAAACCTAATGAAATGAGAGGTTCTAAGTACATTGGATGGCTAGAAATGAAGTTTTCAAACATAATTGACCTTTTGGGGTAAGAGTTAGATTTATATAAAAAAAGATTGCTAAAATAGCAAAGGTTAAAAGGGGCGCGGGTGTGACTTACAGCGCCAATGTCACTAGTAGATTTGAAATTTACATTTCTCTTGCTTGTGCTTCAAGGACTTCTTTCAATTCAGCAAAATTTTCTCGCTTAAGACGACGAGTTGAACGAATGTTATCACATAGATAGGATAGAATTTCATTTCTCTCATAACCTTGCTGTTCAAGATATTCAATATCTGACAATTCAATATCTGGCATAGCTTTAAGCTTACCAATCTTCTCTGTTAGAAAGTAACCAATCTGTTCAACATTGCACATAAGCAAATCAGCTGTCTCTTGGAACATTTGATTTAGTTCTGTTTTTGAGGTGTAAGCTGTAACAAGAAATTCTGATTTTTTGTTTTCATCTACATAAGAATATCCAAAATAATAAACACTTAAGACAGATTGTAGTTCTAAATTTTTAAAGCGTTTGTTGAGCTTTAGCAAGGCTGTTAGTTGTCTCTTTTTACCAGTTAGAGGGTTAGCGGTTGTAGGAGTGTTATTTGTTTTGATAGGATCATACTTAGCACCAACATGCTCAATAACAGCTCGCTCTGAATAATCGATAAAAACCGTAGATTGTCGGTTACATGCATTTTGAGGCCTATCAGGGTTGGGGATATCAATTATCAATTGAAAGCCACCCAAGTCTAGATATGCGCATACTGCTCTAGCATTACCTTCGACAGCATTAAACCTTACGCATCCGTTTCTACTTTTGTACTGGTGTTTAATATCTTGTATTAACGTAGTACATAGTTTTTTATGTGCAGAGAGAGACTCACCATCCCATAGATGTTGAACTAAATCGAATAATGTTTTGGTATCCCTGATCAGTGCAGCTATAGTTCCATGCAACATAGCGAGTCTTAACTTACGATATAGTGCATAGAGTAGGGTTGGCAAAGAGTTTATTGTTGAACTCTGCACAAACAGGTGTGGATTTTCAGTAATGTATTCAAACGGTTGTGGTGACCAACAGAAGTTAATGGCCACATAAGGTCTTATAAGTTCGCCACTGATAGATTCTGTTTCAGTATCGGCATTAGCAGTCAAGCCAGTGAAAGATGAGAAATATTGGAAGTTATCCTCTTGCTCAAAGTCTGAAGTAGAAAAGTAAGCATTTCGTGTTCTGTACTGAGTGCTCCATATTCTCCGAATTGACTCTGAAATCAACAGTCTATTCTCAGTTAAATCAGCCATGCCTTTTTCTCTAAGGAGATCGTCCATAAAGATAGGAATTTTTGTTGTTGCGGTTAAGTTTTGATAACGTTCGTCAGATAGGGCTTGATAGTACCTTGAAGATTTTTGGAACATGATATCGAGTATAGATATATCAAAATCGTTAACAATTCCCATAACAGAAGTAGCTTTATTAGCGTATCCTGACTTATCAATAAAGGTTTTTTCTTTGCTTAAACTATTACCGCAAGCAATTAAAGAAGCATCATTACGCTTCAGCGGGATCATTGCATTTATCTTCTCTTTTTCGCCTCGATACGTTGGCGGAATGAAGATATCTTCTTGGTCAAGTCGTGACTGGACCTTAGCTGTAGAATGAGAGCCCCTTGGAGTTTGCTCTTTTTCTTCTTCGGCTGTTGGTAATTTTAAACTTTGAAAATCTGGAACTTGGTACATTTGAACATTAATTTGTGATGTTTCGTACTTAGTATTTGCAGGAGAGACCTTAACTCCTTCTGTTTTTTTTAGCATTGTGAAAATTTTACGGGCAGTCGCTATGCTTGTATTTGATCTTACAGCTATTTCGTTTAGCTCAATACAAGGTAAGTTATCGATTTTGTGCGCATATAAAGTTGCCATGATCGCCGCTTTGACACTTTTTTGAGATGTTTCACTCAAGGTTTGAAGTAACAATGCTGACGCATCGTTAAGTTCTAGTATCGTTGATTTGTAAATGGCCATGGATTTACCCGTGATATTTTTATTTGATGTTAGCATGGTTTTGACACGACGCAAATATTTTGATTTTCAGTTTGAGAACCTCATTTTTCAAGATCTTTAATTATTTTAATTATTTCTTAGTTCTTTACTGTTTTGATCTGTTTTTAAATGATCTTAATGATCCATTGATTTTCTCAACTGAAATAACAGTTATAACCCATTGTTTTTACTGGGAGTGGTGTTTTTTGTGTGTGAAAAATACATGTTAGAACACGGAACGATGGATCAAGGAGCCTACGAAAGCATGATCATCAATTACAGGTTATATTAAGTAAATTACTTGTCGTGGTTAGTAAATTACTTGTCAGGTTTATTGCTATTATCTCCACAAACGCACCGCTTTTACACATCTTATACACAGCTTACTAACACTAAATTACTGCAATTTAGACATTTCTCAAATTTACTGTCGTTCTCCAGCTCGTAAAACACATGTTAGCCGTCAATTCGGTTCCTTCAACTTGCTTGCGTAAAACACATGTCGCAATTTAGATCCTCTTAATTCTTTGTAACGTGTGTTTGTTCGACTATTTTTGATCGTTTTTGATTTATTAAGTCACTGATTACGCGAAAATCTTCCTCTATCTATGGGCAAAATACATGTCAGGATTATGGGGGAGGGTTAGATTGAGGTGGTTTTTAGAACTACCATATTTGTTGGTTTCATTTGGGCTCGGCATGTTTTTGACCTGAATTTTGTAATTTGATTTTTTGATTCAAGTAACGCCGCCAAAAAATAGTATTTGAAGTTTAATGGTTAGTGTCTAGGTGCTGTGTGATGGATTAAGTGCTCATGATGACGCGCATGTAACAAACATCTACGGGTATCATGCAAAACCAATGTAAGTGACTATTGTCTGATTTCACGTAAAACACATGTTGGGTAGGTGATATTCTCATTCGTATGGCTATGTATAATACATGTTGGAAAGTGTGATCTAGATTTTTACCTTCGATCTCACTCCTATTGTTAGTGATTAAGTAAATTACATGTCAGTCTTTGAGGTTTGCATCTGCACTTTGGGGAGGGGTTACTCTTGAAGTGCAGAAATCGCAGGGGGCGTGTTCTTTCATTAGTGTTCGGCATGCTTTCTACGCGTAAACTGTGTTTCAATTTAGCTCTTGGATTGGGTTAACCCTCCAACTCGTAGTTCGTTTCATACTTATGGCAGGCCTGTCAACTATGGGGTTATTGTTAACTTCACCCACCAGCCGTGGGCGTTTAGGGTGGTGCTTACCAAATAGCCAATAGTAAGTAAATTCCATGTCGGCATAATGTTTTTATGTGTGTCATTCGCTTAGATTGGGTTAAAGATGGACTGCTCCTATACCAAATGTTGTCGTTCAGTTGTTTCATTTCGACTAAACATGGAATTTTCACAAGAACTGTATTCTGATCTTATTCTGCAATCATGATTTCAACATAATTTCATCTTACGCCGCATAAAAGTAAGATTTTCATCTTTGCATAAAAAAACCCCACATTTGAATGTGGGGTTTAGAGTTAGTTCAGGATCGTATCGATATTGTCTATTACTTGGCCTGGTGGTAGCTTTCCAAGCATTTTCATTTCAGGCTGTTGAGATTGAGCCATTAGAACTTTAAGTTCGGCTCTAACGGCGCACTGGGTAGCAGAAAGTATGTATAACCACATTTCGGCGGCCATTAAGGTTGATACAGGTTTGGAGGTTTGTTCGTGATCGAAAGCTAACCACCCGCAATCAGGGCAGGCATATACACTTGCTATAAATTTGTCAAAGTACCCAATTTTTCCGTGGCAGTTTGGGCAGTGAGTTTGTTTTAAGTTGATCATTAAATTCCTTTAGGGGTAGTTTACCAATTTGAGAAGGGGCGTATTTCAAGTAACTTAACGCCAGAGTTACTAATTGAGTATCGAGTTTATGTTCTAGGTAATGGTTGTTCAATAAAAAAAACGCCCTATCAATTATTGATTGGAGGGCGTTCAAATTTTTATCAACTCACTTATCTTTTTCGATTAGGAAGCTTTCTAGAGTTTTACCCTGATCAATTTGATTTTGGATGGCTGCTGGAGTTCGGCCTTGACCTGTCCATGTTTTCTCTTCACCTTTATCAAGATATTTGTATTTGGGGGGGCGGGGGGTCCTTTTGTTCGCACTTGCTTTTGCAGATTCGATGGCTTCTTGAATCTCATCGAAATCAACATCTCCCTTGGAGACTAAATGAGACACGCTGCTAACAACTTCATTGATTCGTTTTTGTTTTTCTTCCATTTCTTTCATTTGAGTGTCATGAGCTTCCTTTCTGGCGTTGAAAGCTGCGTCAATCTCCTTTTTGAGCTCATCAGCTTGTTCAAAATCTAGATATTCGAATAATCTAACAAGTTTATTTCGTTTCCTTAACGATGTGTATAAATGATTAAGTTCGTCCATTATGATTTCCGTAATTGTGGTTTTAATTTGTAACTAGAAAAAGCAATGTAAGTAACTAAGCCAAAAGCGCTAAATTTTAGTAACTTAGGCTGACGATGGTACACACTTAAATGAACCAGTCATCATTTAAGTGATGGTGTTGCTTTGACATTAGCTCTAATCCCTGGCTGTTATCAATTTCTACAAAATCTCCATTAACTATAGCATGCAGTATGTCCGTATACGTATTACCGGTAGTTACTACATCTGGGTGATTATGGGGTTTATGTGTCATTGTGATGGATTTTGTTTTCAAGGTGGCTTTAAAATTCACTTCTAACTCTGAGCAAGTTTGTTGTACGGGTGTGACTCTATTAGAAAGTAGCCAATACCAAGTGCCTTTGTGCATTTGCAAGCCGAGAATGCTTAGCTTTTTATTGTGCACATTTGTTAGTGTATTGGAAAACAACAGGATAGGATTGAGAGCATTGTCACTAGCAAGAGAGCTCAAGTGGGAAATTACATCCAATTCTAACCTAGTTGGCTGGTTACCAGGAGCGAGGACAATATTGTATATGTATATTGGTCTTTGCTCACCTACCTCAACAATGGAGCCTAAGTATCCATTGCCGTACCAATCTTTTTCTGAACATGCTTTGATATCCCACTTTAAGATGCCATAGATGAATCTCATATAAGGCTCTCGGTCTATTGGTTGAGAAAGTGTAGTTATGTTCATTAATTGAGGCTTTGACATTCTTTTTACCGTATCGCTTAGCTCTACTTCTCCTAATTCGCTAAGGTGACTTAACTCATTAATAAGGGTTCTTTTAGATTTATGATTTGTATTATTGGTATCTAAATTATATGTCCCAATAGATTTTGGTTTTGGGTTTAGTGGTGAGGTTGCTTTTAGGAGTTCTATAAGATTTGTCGAAGGATTAATTTTTAGTGCAGAAAGTATGGTTTGGGACCACTCTAAATTGCTATGTATCGATATTTGGCCGCTTGTTGATTTTTCCAATGTTTCCCCCCACGTTTTAAGCTTCAGTGCGGTTACAACTAGATTTCTCCCATCATTAGCATTGATATTCAAGGTCTTTGAAATAGCCTCGGCACTTAGTTTTAGCTTTTTTGAATTGATCATTATTTTTTTGTTTCCAGAGTCTTTGCAGCGATGTAGAGAAAAATGGGAATCACACATCCTATGGTGATTGTGCCAATGTTTTCGGCTTGTTTTACATCAAGTGCAATGGCAGTAGTGACGGTGTAACATGTTAGAGCTAGTGATTTAGATACCCATTCTGCTTTTATATCTATAGTAAATGCGAACCCAAACACCTTTTTTGGTATGTTACTGGTGGTTCTGAATATTATGATTGAACTTATATAGCAGAATGATCCTAGGAATAATCCATTAATTAAGTCGATTAAAAAGCCCGAGGAGTTGATGTATACCATTGAGGTAATTACGATGAGAGTACTGTATATGTTTAGAAAAATTCTCACTATAGCTTCTCTTTGTTGTCAATCGTAACTTATTAAAATAAAAGCAAAAAAGCCACTAAAATCATTAATGGAGGAACGATTTTAGTGGCCTATTTATGGTTGTATTATATTACTGTACGCGGAGTTCATCAAGAAATTGCATATGTCATTGTTGTTAATGTGAACTGTATCTAATATTAGATGTCCTAGTTTTGTGTGTTATCTATATTTAGGTCCTTATGAAATCTTCTACTTTTATCTATTCTTGCAAGCATCTATCAAACAATATTGCTCGTATTTACATTAACAACTCGTTTTCACTTGATCAGTTTGGATATACTGCTGGCACAAAATTGTCTTTGGAGTGTTCAAAAAACTGCGTATTGATAGAAAAATCTAGTTCGGGAAGCAAATCAGTTATTGATACTTCTAGGGGAGCTCTCATTGAATTACGTTCAAAGGATATTGCCAGATCGTTTCATCGAATTAGTAAGGTGGTGGTAACGGTAACAGGTGAGCTTATAGAGATTACCCCTTGTCCACGAGAATTGCGCCAAGCTCAGCGTATTGAGTCCTTGTATCAAGCAGTTTGCCTCGGGAAGGGTGTCAAGTATGGAAGTTTGTTCGCCGGTATAGGATTACTTTCACTTAATGTACTTAATGGAATGGCTGATGCTGGTTTAAAGGCCGTTCTTCAATTAGCTAACGACAGCGATCCTTTAGCTCTTTCTTGCTCTATGGAGGGTAACCCAATTTGGGATAATGCTTCTCCAGATGTTATTGCTTCAAATCTTGATGTTCGGGAATTGGCACTTACTGATCTTCCGCGAGTAGATATTCTGGAGATAAGCTGGCCGTGCAATAACACTTCCAAGCTGTGCCCAGCGGATATGCGAGATTTAATGCATCCGATTGTAGGTGGTTTGTTTACTTGGATAATCGTCGTAATAAAAAGAATGAACCCTTCGGTGATATTAATTGAAAATTCAAAGCCATTTTTGAAATCTGAAACATTCTCAATATTTAAGAGGGAGCTAGCGGGTGATTACTTGTTTGAAGAGACGACCGTCAGAGGTGATTTATATGGTGATTTTGAACCAAGAGAGCGCTCTTGTGTGATCGCGAGAGATAAATCACTTCCTGAATCCTACATTGCAGATCTTCATCCTCCAGTAAATGTAAGTCATAGAAAACTGTCTGATATTTTAGAGCCTATCACGCCAGATGATAAAAGATGGCGAAAGATGGAGCATGTAAAAAAGAAGATCAATGACAAGCGTCTGAATTTTCGAAATACAGTTTATACCCCAGATGACACGCGGATTGGGTCTCTGATGGCTACTTACGCATCTCCTAAAGTTGGAGCTCCATTCTTGATCCACCCATCTGAAAGTGAGTATCAACGTCACTTTACCTATGTTGAGCATGGACGTATACGTAGAGCTCCAGATTCGTTAATGACTGTAATGGATAAGGTAGCAAATGGGCTTCATTCGCTTGTTAGGAAAACCGGAAATATTTCGGCAATTCATAGGATGTACGGAAATAGTGTATCCCCGTTACCTTGGCATGCAGCAGGTAAGTCTATTGGGATATGGCTCACGTCATTAAAAGAACTATTATGCGATTTTTATAAATGTAATGGTACGTGCTAAATAGCAAGGAGGCAGTGTGGTTAATTTAACGCTCATTGATAAGAAAACAGGACAGCTTGTTCGTCGACTGCGGAGTGATGAAATAGAACTTTTATTACCAGACAATCGGTATTCACTAGGTGCTCAGGACTTACTTCGTGATGTTAACATGAAGGGTTTACATCTTGAGTGTCATTGCACCACACCACCAGCTTTAATGTTTACACGTAAGTACTTGCAGGCCAGCGATCATATAGGACTTGTATGTCATCCGGTCAAAGGGGGGCACGATGATTCATGCCCTTTGTTCCGCATAATATCAGGGGAGATAGTTAGAGACCCCAAATCATTAGAGTGGATTCTAGAAAAGCAACCGTTGAATTTTGACTCTGTTTCCTTATTGAACGATTTTACTTCTAAGAGTGCAGATCCTGATAAAGAGCCTTCTCTAGGTAGCGGCGTAAAAGTTAGTAGTTCAGTAGTAAAACCAGCACCAAAGTTGGTCAAGCTGATCACTTATTTAATTAGGACTGCCGGTTTTGATCGTGTAGACCCCGAAAAATTTTACAATTTAACTAAACGTTCAGCCCTAGAAAAGTTGATACAGGCTTCTAGTGGTATTGAATTTGGCTGTGTTGAACGTGATCGTCTTTTGTCTGATTGGTCATTTTATGGCGATGTTGGTCATAAATGGGCTTGTTCAAAGCTCTATAGCATCGAAAGAAATGGTAATTGGAAGGAAGGGGGCAGACCCCATGCATTAGTCTTTCAGGTTGTGGACTCGTTGGAGATCAATGATGAGAAAGGGGATAGTAAGCATTTGGTGCTAGATGGCGGTAAGCCAATTTATATTCAAAAAGTTATATCGAGCGCAGTTAGAAATGAAGTTCACGCTGAAGAGCTAGAGTGTGACGGTCCTTATTTGGTTGTTTATTCAATAGCTAGGCCGCGAGAGGGGCGAGCTTTTCAGGGACATACTGCGTATATCACTCCAATCATTTCTGAAGGTTGGTTAATGCCAATTAATACAAACAATGAGCGTAACTTTGCAAAGAGAGCTATTTACCATTTATTAAAATCAAATAACTCAATCAGCTTCGAACGTTCCATGGTTGGTGCTGAATTCGATGTGTCTAGCTTTGCTTCAAGCTTTATGTTGTCTGTTGGTGATGATAAACACATTATTGAAGTAAAGGATTGTCCTGATACACATTCTAATGAACGCACCGATTTAGCAACTCCCATGATGAAGCATGTACTCCCAGGCTATGATTTTTATGAGTTAGATCCAAATGTAAATAATGGTGATGAGGACGGTGGCGTTAATCATTATATAAATAATGTATTGATTAGAATGGTTTAAATGCAAAAAAGCCGCTTGCATAAAGCTAGCGGCCTCTTTCTAGGTTATTCGTGTGTTACCTAGGATTGAGATTATAGCGATCATATAACGCTAGGGTCTATCTTTATTTCTTTAATACTTCTCGAACTAACGAACTTGGGGGCAAAGTCACCAATCATTTATAAAGCTTATAAAGTGGTGAATTGATACTCAAAATCGAATAGTTCTTCAAATTCAGAGTCACAGTCCTCTATAGCTTTATCTATAGTTGATAATGAGGTCTTTTCTATAGAATCTCCAATTCCTAATTTTACCTTACTATCTAAAATCAATTTGTCTAATTGAGCATTTGCAGTGGTAATCTTAGTTTCAATTAGCGCATTAAAGTATTCGTCAAAACTAATATGTAATTCCTTACCTGCAGAAAAATCATGCGGTGAACCACCTATATCTATTAAAGTATCTGAACCATCCGAAACTAAATCATAATACCCTTTGGACTCTTCTACGGTTAAGAACCATTTGATGAACTCCGATGGATTACAATTGATACCTTTCAATATAATTTCAGAACGGTCTGGGGAGGTGTCTATCAATAACTCACCATTATCATCAGTGAAACAATGAGAAGCTGGGCCTTTTTCAATCTCGTCAATTACTCGAACACTCAACATAGTCATGAAGCTTATCCTATTTTTATGGGAGGTTTATCCGCCATTTCAGTAGATACCATTGGGTTTGATTTTTTTATATCGAAGAAAGTACGTTAATTGCTTCTGAGCTTGTTGCAACTAACGGCCTATTGATTATTGATACGCGTCCGAAGAAAGTTATTTGTGGTTCAGTACCCAGCCCCGAATGTGGTGGGTGATCGGCTTCGGGTGGGTGATCGGCTTCGGTGTTCGCCCCTCGTTGCCGAGCGACGGGGCGCGGTGTCCAGTACTTAACTCCTGAATATGGGTGATCGGCTTCGGTGTTCGCCCCTCGTTGCCGAGCGACGGGCGCGGTGTTAATCGATAATCCACCAGCCAAAAAAAACCGGCCATAAGGCCGGTTACTGATCTGTTACTTAGGATAAACAAGCCTCTGCAAGTTTATTTGTAGTTTCTTGATCGCTGAAAATCGATTTTACCAAGCAGACAACTTTCGAGTTAAACGGCGAAAAATCCAATGGTACATCTGTATATACACCTTTACTTTTCCAGTAATAACGACATGTTAAGGCAAGAAACAACAATTTCTCTTTTAGCCAGGTACTATTGTCTATTTTTTTCAAAATCTCTTCTAAAGCTGTTGCCGGTTCTGTGTATTTGGCTTTGACTACAGAAAGAGAACTGCAATGTTCGCAAACGAATATAAATTGCATTGCGTTTTCATATAGGTTGGCGCGATGGCCACATCCTGCACTACAGGGTGCGTCAATTACGGGAGCCGAGTGATGAACTCTCACTAAATGATAATCTTTAAGTGAGAGTGTACTTTCTGATTGGGCTGGCTGTACTTCATTGTTGTATTTCATGGTTTTTTCCTTATGGGAGGAGGTAAACGAAAAGTTTCGTTACTTTAGAGTGGAATAATTTCCATATTTCGAGGGGTAATAACCAAAGCTTCTGCTTCGCTTGTTGCTTCTACGATGATAACGCGGCCCCAACTCAGTTCTAAGTTGCTTTTTTCACAATTGAGCTTAGCAAGTCTCTTAGCTTCTTCTAGAGAGCGAGTTAGGTGCGTATCGCCATTGAATCCTTCTTCTAGATAAATATCAGCTTCAATGTAAGTGCAAGGTACATAGAATGAGTGTTGAATATTCATACTTTTATATTTTCCTGTTAAGCAGCGAGTGGTAACTCAATCTGATGGTCTTTATTGAAGAATTTGCCGATCTTGAAAGCTAATGCTTCAAATGCATAAAAAATGACACTTTGACCGAGAATTTCGTGGGCAGTAGTTGTGGAGTTGTTACTTACAAATGACTCTGGAAAACCTTTAAGCAAACAGTGCTCTTTAGCAGTAAATAGGCGTATGAGCTTATTACTTAAGTAATCTGGATGCATAATCATAGGCTCGGTGCTTCGGATTTTTGCATATGATTTTCCGATGGTTCCGCAAAATTCAGACAATCCAGTTAGTAACTGGCGCTTAAACCCTTTACCAGCAGCCTGATCAGATTTCTCTTTGTCCTCTAGGTATTTAGCTCGCTTCCAAATTTTATTTTCAGGATCAGTAGGAACATCTTCCATGATAGCGGAGAGATTTTCTGGTTTTTCTCTTAGAGCGGGGATATTTGTAAGATCTAGATCTGCAAGATTATAACCATACTCTTCGAGACCTTCAGTTATGGCCACTAATGCCCAGCGAGGACGTTTTTCTAGTGAACCAAAATCGGTACCTGTTAATGTGACTTCGGTAAATTTGTATTTCCAAGAGGTAAGTACTGAGCGAATAATGTCTGCAGAAGCACTATGAGAATAAGCCTCTACATTTTCGAGTACCACAAAGCTTGGGTTGCATGATCTAATAAACTCTAGAGCATTGAAAAACATACTTCCGACTTCGGCGTGGCTTTCTGCATGACCACCTTGGCTGTTGCCCCAGTGGCCATTTTTACTTCTGCCTGCTTGAGAGCTCCCTTCGTAGGGGATTCCCATTAATACACCGTGACATGAGAATGGCTTGGAGCCATAACCAAAGTTTAGGTCCTGTATCGGTGATTCAATGATTACAGAGCGAGAGTCGAATAGAGATTTATTATTGCGCAAAGAAGAATCGAGGTATTTAGCTTCTTTCTCAATAGCAACAGCAATCTTAGATTTGACCCCCGCGAGACCTAGCCCACAATGAGTTGCTTTATCTAAACCGCCACCACCATGGAATGCCGAACCAAGTCGCAACCGTTTACCTTGTTTAATTGCAGCTACAAGGCTTTCAACACGCTCCTGAACGCGTTTGTCCATGTAGTGTGCAGTTATATTGATTTCTTCTTTGTTGATCACTACACGGAGCTTCTGCCCCTTTGGAAATATATCCCATAGTAGAGTATCGCGAATTTCAATGAGGGGTTGGGTTAGGTTGGTTCCTCGCTTAGTGCGTTTGTTAACGATGTATTTACCACCATCAGAAGTGAATTTAACCGTAATGCCTGTTTTGTCAGGTATTAGGTTGTATTTCATTCCAGGTTGTATACCTTCACGCGCAAGCTTTTCGCCTTCCATCCATACGCGAGGGTTACCACGATTCTCAGATAGAGTTCGATCAATAAGAGTAGGCATGAGTTGTTTCCTTTTGGGGTAGTTAGCAGTTGCTAATTTAATAAAAGTGAGCGAAGTGCTCGAAGTAAGGGAGTGGTGCAAGACATAGTCTTGATAGCAAAGCACCGAAGCTATCATTTTGAACTTAAAGTGTATCAATATTTGAACGATTTGTGAATTTACAGGCAAATAAAAAGGCCAACATTCATGTTGGCCTTTATTCTTGATTAGTTACATGCGTATGAGCAATTGTTTAATTCGCTTATTCTACATCCAACTATATCTTGTATGGTCTCAGAGCAATGTTGCGCGAATGTAAGGTGCATAATTGCTTGTAGGTTTTTCATTCCGAGTCGTTCATGGGATCGCTCTATAAGCGCATGACTGTCGGTTTGGTTAAGACCTGCGGCATAAATAATCCCTGTTTTGTTGTCATAAACGACCGAAGTTGCACGATTTTTTGGTTCATCGTAGTCATACAGTGTGACAGCTTGCTTGGGTCCCATCATGTAGCGAGTTGAGTGAACATGTCGGACGATCATAAAGGTTACAAGAGCTCCTTTCACAAACGGCTTTTCTTGCCTTACTAAAGATATTGCCGACTCTCGACTAAACGCTAAGGGGTTACCGTTAATGGTAACCAATGCTTTATGTTGAGGGCTGTAAACTACAGGGTGTGATGTGTTTGCTTCTGGCTGGTATAGATTTCCAACTGTCAGTTGATGATTTTGCTCAATGCTTGCAGTAAATGTGTCATTGAATGTCATGTTGTTTTCCTTTTGGGGTATGCATTTTTATTCGTTTGGTTGAGTGAAATGCGGGGTTTAATAATCAATTTTGCAGTTTTATGCGGGTTTCTTGATTAAGGAACAATGAAGGTAATAATTAAGCTTACAATACCAAGGATGGTACCAAGTAAAGCGAATCTCGTATTCAATCGTATGTTTAGGTCTGGTGACCACATAAGCCAAAACAACGATTCGAAGAGAGAGGCCTTTCGAATCTCTAAGTTGGCTCGTTGGTTATATTGAATCCCTAATTCACTGATAGCATCGTAGTCTAGTGCAATTACCTTTTTGGTTAGACCTTTAATTGAACCGTTGTTGCCCATGGCATATCGCAGTATCCAGGACTGCGTATCAAGGTTGGTTATTATCAAAGGTGTTCTTCTTAGTATCTTCTGTTTACCAATGTGCGAGTTGTTAAGTCTTACTATTGAGTATGCAATTGCAAAGTCATCTCGGGGTAGTGGTGTAGTGCTGCTTATTTTCATCATTTAAAATCCAATTCGATCGGAGTGCTTCGTTCTTAGAAAAAAACAACAAGAGTGAAACGAACCCATAAGGGGATGTTTCAACCTTGATGATGACGGTTATGGAAATAACCACCTTTCTTTAAGACTTTTCTTGGCTCACTTTAAGTTCGCGTAGCGCACTCAAACCGTGGCTAAATAGATCATCAGCAGGGATATCAAAAGCAGTGTCACGAGTTATGTGGTTACCCGCAATATTTAACGCTTTGATCATTCCTGATTCGATCCCTTTAGCTATGTAGTTGATGTGACCGAGTAAGGCGCTTCTAGACGAAAAACCAAACTTTAGACTTTCGTCAAATGAAAACGACACACCGCTCGGTACTTCCACGCTGTTTGACTCATTAATGTATAAGTAAGTTGTGTAGTAATTACCGTCAATAGGCTTATTGAGTACCAATCTTGTTGATTCAGTTAAAGCGGTTTCCCAGATTGTTGTGGGTTCAGTGGCAGCATGTTGCTTGTAGTTCCCGCTCTCAACTAAATGGGTTTCATCAGCAGTTACGCATGGAAGATGTTTTTTCAGAACACTTACTTCATTGCAGTTAATTTTATTAACGGTAGCGTTATAAGAAACCTCCCCCCCGATATCGTCTACTGAATCTCCAGACCAATCGAGAGTTTTTTCCATAGAGGCTTCAGCATAAATTGCATAATCACGCGCAATTGTCGACAACGAAGCTTGTACTAAAAGGTGAATGGTTTTTTCTTGCTGGCCAAATTTAACTTTGACCTTAGCTAGGTAGGTATTCATAGGTGTCTCCTAATTCGGGTGCACCTATGCCCTGACGGGTAAGGTGTACCCGTTGGGTTTTTAAGATATTGAGAGCTAATTTATCTCAAGGAAGTTAGTAACAAGTGTTTGAAATCGCTTGTTTTTAGATATCGACATCAACTCATTTCGATTGGTGACCAAGTGCACTTGATCAGACCATGAACAGTTAACAATTAATTCTAAGCATTGCTTTTCTGTTTCGATAGGCCAATCGTTGCAATTTGGAAAGCTACTTCTTTTTTCATTAGCTACATCCTGTAAAGCGTTGAGGTTTTTAATTGGCCTTATACTTGCGCCAAATGGATTTTCATCAAGGAAGACTAAATATTTCATGGTTTACTCTATCTAGGGTAAATCATACCTTGCAGGTAGATTTACCCGCTGGGTTAAGTTGATTTGTTAAGAACCTTTCACCAAATTCTAAGTGGAAGTCTGGTTAAACTCGGATCACTTCAACGTAGTCAAACGATAAAATTTCATTTGCGTCGTAATGAACAAAGTGAGCTTGTATGATCTCAGCCACCAGCTCATTCACAGAAATATTGAAATGATCGGGGCTAAAATTGCTACGACATACGTCAATATCCATGAGGCGTTGAAACAAACTCCGCTCTACTTGGATATGGAGCCCTTTATTCCCATTCTCTTTTAGAACTTCACAGTAGGTTTCCGTTACGGCTTCATTAGGTACAAAAACCAATGCCGGTACCCAGTCACCACTACCATCACCCGCTTGAACACACTCAATAGTATCAGGAACAACGATGCTGTAATCCTTAGTTGAATGCTGAACAAGCTTACGAGCGGCGTTTGTAACGGGTTTGGAGAGACGTAGAGTGTTGTCACAGGTCACTGCTAGGCAATTAGTGAACTCCTCTTGAATCCCTACGAGTTGAAGAGGGGTGTTTATTGGGTCTGACATGGGATAATTCCTCAATTTAGATGGCGAGAAACTAACAATTGCCCAGTGGGAAATTGTTAGTTATCCCGCAAAGACATAATGTTTTTTGTTGGTTAGAGTTCCAGCTGCCCGATAGAATCAATGTGAAATTCAACGTGGTTGCTTTCATGGTCGATTAGATATCCATAAAGTAACGCTTCAGCTTCGTCTTCACTCTCAGCTCTACAAGTAAATAGAATGGGGGAGCCCCCTTCGTAGTGCCAAATAACAGCGTAGTTAGGTTGTTTGTCCAATATGCTTGTTTGAATAAACTTCTGCATTGAACAGGCCACGTTATTAACCCTTTCTAGTACATCACTTGGACTGCTGTTACCTAATGTCAGACATAGGTGCTTTTGGATAAATTCAGTTCGCTCGTTGGTAGCGCTATTGAAAAGCTCTTTTGGTAAGGGCTTAGTTAAAAATGCACCTGACGCTTCAATTTTACAAAGCAATTGGAGGTCCGTATCTAAGTCTAAAGTTTCGTAAGGCGAGTGAATTTCAGTAGGAATCGTTTCGCTATAACTAAAGATGAATTGTGGGTTCGCAACTTTGTACTCCACACACTCTAGTAGATCTCTGCATTGGATTTTCGTAGCTATGCGGCCTTCTCCTTCTACCACGTTGAAGATTGGCAGTTCTGAAAGGTCATCGTCATGAGCATGATGAGTTCTAGTAAAAGCTAAAATTTCAGCTTCACAGTCAGATATTGGCGCAAAGGCAATTGTCCAGACTGAATCTAAAACACGTTGAATCGCAATAATAGGTTTGGTTGTAGGCATAGTGTATTTCTCATAAAAAGCGAAACACTACGCCTATACGGGAAGTGTCCCGCAGGGAGGTTTTTTAAGGTAAGAAAGTTAAGAAGTTCTTATTTCGATTTAAACTGCATATTCATAGCTTTGATGAACGCTAAAATGACCAGCAAGCCAATCCCAATATGAGAAGTAGCAAAAGCGGCACTTGAAGAGATCAAAGAAAGCTTAAAAAATAACAGAGTCAAACAGATGAGTGTAATTGCTAAGAGGGCGGTGTATTTCATATGTAATTTCCTTGTGGGATGAGAGCTAATAGCTCTGAAGGGTAAATTCGCAGAAGCGCGAGGGTTAATAAGTGATGCAAGCATGAGCTTTGATAACTTTAAGCATCGGTGTTATCTGTTTCATAGGGAAGATTACATCTGTTTTCGCATATAGTAAAGGCCGCACAAATGGCGGCCTTTATGATCTATCAATGTTGGTTTTCTATCATCGCTATGATTTCAGGTTCGGTATATCCTTGCTGGGCCAGAAAATACAATTGCTCCTTCATTCCATCGTTGTTAATTCGAGAGGCTTGTGCCGAAGCAGTCTTATCGACTACATCGTCAAGATGATCGGCTTCATATCCTAATTTCATTAGCTTATCGATGAGTGTCATGGTTGTCTCCTTAAGGGGGATATGGTGGTAATGTTTGATGGACAATGTTGTTAATAATAACTCTCAGGTTAACTTATCTAGAGTAAGGCTAGATGCTGTTTTATGTGCATTCTTGACTTCGTTAAGGCTGTTCACGTATTGCTTTATGCGGGAAGGAGCGGAAAGAGTGGATCTATTGATCTTGTTCCCTTCGAAGTTTTTAGAAAATGAATCGATGTGATCATTCATTTTGTAGTGATAAAGAGCTCTTAATAAGAAGCTCCAGGATGTCGTCTCAAGTTTAACTATTTTGTCTTTAAGTTCATGTAGTTCAAGTCTAAATTCTGATTGCGTCTCATCCACTAAGGTTCGTATTTTCTTCATGCGTCTCGATTCTGGTAGGTAAAGTAGAACCAAAGGTCTAATGAAGATTACAAAAAATACCGCCCCCAAAATGGCAGTGATTGATGGATCATATAGCGGGTAGGATATTGCAATTATAGTTAATGCCATGCTTTTGATGAAATCATCAGCTTGTTCTATCTTATCCTTTTGTTTTTTTTGCGCTTGCAGCAGCGTTTCTAATTTTACTGGGTATAACAACTCGTCACAGGAGTTTAGGCTGATTGAGTCACTGATAGAAAAATGTTCGATATTAGTGGCATCGTCAACATACTCACTCATTGGTAGAAGTGAGTTTTCGAAGTTGCTTGGCAAGAAGTTACCGACCATTTTACTAGACTCAGATGTTCGATCTTCTATTGATAAGCCAATTTTCTCCCAAAAATAGACTCGACGATTATGATCTTTAAGACCGTTATTATTCCCCGCGTTAGATAAGCGACCATGAATTTTAAGAGGAGAACGCCCTCCCGCATTCAGGTAATGTAATGTATTCGCAACCAAAAATTGTCCATACCCTTTATTGTTTAGTTCAGGGGTATTACGCCCATTCCCAACAAGGTCGCTCAAATAGACTGTCGACACTTTACCCTCGCGGTGATCCATCTGGCAGGTAAAGGTGATAGGCCCAAGATTTGGTTTGTCACTTAATATCAATGTTGATGTTAAGTAGGTTGTTAGATGGTCGTAATTGATGCTAACCAAGACGTTTCTATGCCTTACTGATGCGTTATAGCTTAACTCTTTATCGTGTGGGTCCATATCGCCCTCTCATTTGATAGAAGTGTTGATACAACCATAAAACGATAATACAACCATAAGTTGATATTTTAGGTTCTAGGTCACTGTTATTAAAGACCATTAACTATTGTCTTTGCTATAAAAAGGCCAGTTAAACCAGTATCACTATATGCTTGCAATTCACAAAAATAATTTATTATCAATTACTTAGGATTAGCACTTTATAGTTGTATCAACAAGAAGCCAGCACTCAATGTTGAGTGCTGGCTTCTTAGTTTGTCTATTAAGGGGGCAAGCCCCCATAAATGATTTTTTATTGCAAGGCTACTACCAATCAAGAACGGCAGGAGCTTGGTTACTACAATTTATAGGCAGCAAGCCAATCATTGTAATCATCATCTTCTTCGATGAGAGTATAAATGCCTCTATCATCGCGCTCAATTAACTCGTCTTGTTCGTTCAGAGTAATCTCGATTTCGGAGCCTTCAATTTCATCGAGAGCGAAACCTGTCGATTTCATATATGCGTCGTACATCGATTGTTTTGTCGAGTAAATATCGCAACCTGCTCTTAACAGATAGTCAGAGTCAAACTTGTTCCATGCCTCTTTAGTGATTTGGAAATAGTGCCCATGCTCATTGATTAAATAAATCATATCTATGTGGCTATCTAAGCGTGGAACGCTTTCTGCAGTTAATGGCGCTTTAGCGGTTTCAGCTTTTCGAGAAAGGTCATCATTATCGTTCATAATCTTGTTTCCTTTTGGGAGCTTGCGTTTAAATTGGGTAATCTAACTCATTTTCAAAGCATGATTGCTGGTGGTGATGTCGATCCCGAGTACTTTTGCAATCAATACATAATCGAGCAACGTCACAATAACTTACGTTGAATTGCTGGGCTTCAGCGGTTATTTGTTCAATATCCCTGAAGGATAAAGGTCTTTGGCAGTTTTCACATGGTTGTGATTTATTCATAAAAAGTTCCTTTTGGGTAATAGGCTCTCGCCAATGTGTTAGTCCACCAGCGTGGAGTTAGAGGAAGGGTAGGTTTAGTTTTATAGGACTTGATGTGATGTAACGATTGTCTAAATTTAGCTTGAGTTCGTACTTTGCTTTATGGCGCCAAAATTCAAGCTGATATTTCCCATCACACTCAGTTATCTTAAGGCGTTCTGTTAACTCAGGGATTTCGAATATAAATAGTGGGTTACATATCATTTGCTTTTGTACTTCGTGGCCATAGATGCTTCCATCGCTCAGCATGAAGTTATGGAACTGACCAGTAGCAATTATACGATAAAGCAGGCTGATACTGGGTCCTCGTTTCGCATGCAGCGCTTTAAGTATTTCGCTCTGTTTTACTGGAGGAAGCACCAACATGCTAGCAGGACTAAACAACCGGCGACTAGACTCCATGTAAGTAGAAACCGTACATTTACGTAAGATGTCTTTATCGATATCAATCGTAGATAGCTTGGTTATTTTTAGGAGCATTTCTGATAACGAATTGGTTTCTACGCTCTCGAGCAAATGAGTCAATACTCCCCAGGTACTTAGATTGCTATGTTCAGCTAGCTGATATTCAATATTTACACAAGTAGCTTTGGTAGTTTTACCAAAATTGGAAGTGTCATAGATTTGAATACTTCCAGACTCATCGTTAAGTGGCGTAAGGTTCACTTGGAGGTATGTATCGGTATAAAAGGTGAATTTGTTAGGTTTTACAGTTCTTGAATTTAGTGAGCCCATCTCGTCGTCAGTAACAACGAATTTAGAATCGACTAGGTCGACCATGGAAGACCAACTGGGTACTCCAGCTTTGTATAACGGATGATCGTGGAGGTTTTGGGTTATGAGATGTGCGAGCAGTATTTTTTCTAGAACCCTTTTTGTAGCACTAGGATCGGAAAGAATAATGTCTTTCATCTTGTTTATGGTAACCATTTCGTCATGGTTATCGTTTCTATCTGGGTGGTGCAGTAAAGCAGCTCTTTTTAAACAACGCTTAATCAGCCCCATATTGATAGCTTCATTAGGTTGGTCTGAGTACTGCAATATTTGATTAATAGCTTGATTGAGGTTCATGTTAGTTCCTTTTGGGGGAGGGAGCTTAAAGCTCTAAGTTGTTAAAGGTTTGGGTAACCGAAGGTAGAAAAGGGCACACGTTAAACGTTCGATGCTATAAGTGCCAATGCATCATTTTTCAAAACAAGAGTAGCATTATAGGAAGTTACCGACAACTAATGGTAACTTGTGGTCTATAACTGCTGATTATATACTTAAAACTCCAAAGTGACTTAGGTGCTTAATGTCACACGACCAATTGGTTTGCACCACTTACCCATCATTCACCTTACGGTGACCTTTGTATACTTGAGCTTTAAGCTCTCTCCCCACAAGGATTTTACTATGTTAGCTGCAATTGATAATTTTGCGCTTGACGCACATTCACTATCTTCTTTTTCCTCTGACACTATAGAGCGAGCAACGAGAAGACCGGTTTTACAAGTTGTAAATAATAAAACTACCCGCGAAATCTACTATCTACGTGCATGGGCAATTGATGTCATTAAACGCGTAATCCCTAACTGGAAAAACATACAAATAGATACAAGCAACCCTAATTCAATTCACTTTTTAGGTATGAGCGGAGGCGTTGATTCGAGCGTTTTGGCCGCTTGTTTAGCCTTATTGTTTCCTGAAGTTAACTGGAAAGCCATCTTCTGTGATACAGGCGACGAACCCGCTAGTGTCCCAGTTTTGTTGGATTGGATAGAAGAGCTTACGGGAATGTCGATTGCGCGAGTGCATGAAGACGATCTATACGAACGAATTGAAGGCAATGGTTATCTACCTAGTCCGGTTACCAGGTGGTGTACTGTAACGCTCAAGATAGCCCCGTGGTCCCGATATATTAAGGAAAATTTCATTCAATCATCAGAAGGAGCTACCCCTGTATTTGCATATAGTGGCTTGAGATATGATGAAAGAGACCGCATTGGAATCATCGGTATTAAAGGAGTTACAACGGTACATCCATTTATTGCTGAAGATGTTGCAGTTGATAGGCAGCAGGTATGTGAAATAGGTGCAGAGCTCAATCTACTCAACTCTTCGTACTATCGAGGCCGTTCTCGGTCGGGATGTATGTCTTGTCCATATCAAACCGCGCAAGAATGGCTTAGTTTGCTTACTTGGCACCCGAAGAACTTCAACAAAGCCGCTTCTGTCGAAAAAATGCCTCAATACTTACTTGATCGCTTTAAAGTTGAGCGTGATTTTTGTGTGAAGGATAAGGGGTTCTATAACCTTTACCCAATGAGTGCAATTGTCCGTGATAGTAAGGCCACCCTAGAAGTTCATAACATCTTTAATGGAATTGAAAGGGTAGATGAGGAAGGTAGGATTACTTGGGATTATGAGCCTCTTGTGAATAAGCAGAGTGGCCGTAAGCGTAAAAGTAAACCAAAAGTAGATAAGTCGTCTGAGGATCAATTAGATATGTTTGGTGGAATGTTGATACCAGAAGAGCAGGGGGTTGCTTCTACTGAAAGTTCGGAAACCTCCGATGAGGTTAACTCAAACGAGGTTATTGTGGAGCAAGAGACTACTTTGTTTGTTGCATTTGAACACTATAAGTCAGAAACGATGACAATGTTTTCGTTTGGAGAGGACCCGCTGCAATCAGTTTGGCAATCACGTTTAATAACTTACTCAACATCTAAAGGTGGTATTACCCGATCTCTCCATGGTTATTATTACCACCGAGCTATGTCCTCAAGTTCAGCTTGGCGTGATATTGAGCATTATGATAGAGAAAGTCATATTACCGTTGTTCAAATATCTTTCCCAGCAGGCATCATTCCAAAGATACACTTCGACAATATCGAAGAGCATCATTTTGGTTGGGCCCAGGGGCGCTGTCTAGCACAAATGAAGTACACCGTTGCTTGGATAAATCGCGTATGTGAAGTGTATTGTGCAAAGAGTATTGTTTCATTTGCGCAGAGAGTGGGGAAACGAACCAAATTAGTTCACGATTGTATGGCAGTTCTTGATGAATATAGGCAAGGAGGAAGTCCAAACATAGGAACTATAGTAGGTCTTGGTCACTACCGTCCGAAGCCACTAGAGCAACGGACTATAGACGACTCTTACGACGAAAATATCAAAACGTTAAAGTGTTTTGCTTGTAGTATGTAAGTAAATAACCAGCCACTCAAGTGGCTGGTTTTTTTTTATCTGCACAGTCGCTACAGAAAACCTTGATCAATGAAACATCTAGTGGCTGGACGCAAGATGTCGAATTAATAAATTCTATTTGTTGAATTAGAGTAGTTCGAGTCTCCCCTACAAAAATGTCGCGCTTACATTTGTCGCACTTGCACATAACTTGTTCGGTCATTTGTTTGTCCTCACCATTCACTAAAAATGCTTAATGTTGATGTCAATCCCGCAAATCTCGTTGTGTCCTTCTTCTAAATTAAGGTACTGATTGCTTGAGCACTTCGGGGTTCGGACATTGACCAGAAAATCTTGAAAGGTTCCAGCTCCTTTTATTGAGAAGATGGTTTGAGGTTTGGGGTCACCAACTATAGATGATTTAGCGAAGGTGTATTGTAGAAAATAATTAGGGTTTACGCTGGTAGATTTAATGCCTTCAGGTTTGTAAATTTGGTAGTTCATGTGAGTGCCAATTATTGGCTGTTGGAGTACTAGTATTAATTTGTTTCTCTCACCAGTATTCAGATGTAATGCTATGTTCGCTGGTGGATTTGGCTGCTCATAAGATGAACAGCCCAAAAGTAAGCTAGATATAATTGCTGTAAAATAGATTTTCATTCGATTCACTCCGTTTTAGAGTGATCAATGATAGATACAAAATACCAATTACCAAGCAACGCCGCATAAATAACTCATGTGTGATAGGAGAGGAGGTGTAAGGTAGATTTAAGCCGTTCTAAACAGTTAAAAGGTTATCATCGAAGGGGTACTGGCGAAGCTTGCTCATAACGGTAGTAGACCCAAAGGGTGCATATACGTTTTCAAGCCGGTATTGCTTTGCGGTACCGTATATTTCACTTTGAATATCTTCAACGTCAAGAACTTCAATGATATCTATAATTGTCGGGTTTAATACTAAATGCGAGCGTCCGTGTAAGTAACTATCAACAAAGGCTCCGCTTTCGAAGTCTCTAAGCACATCAATTCCCATTGAGCTAAGCAACGCGCAGCGTTCTGGTTCATCGAGGAGAGGGAGTCGGTGATCTATATGAGATTCTGGTGTGTGAGCTATTTGATAATACCAATCTTCACTTTGTTTTGTTGATAACCATACAGGTAATTTATCCCAGAGCTCTTTAATATCTAAACTATGATCTTGAATAGGTTTGTTCAGAGTGAGTATTTTTGCAGATGACTTAACCTTGCAAACATAGACTAACGGCTTACCAGGTTGGCGGGTTTTGTATTTTGCGTGGTTGCAAGCTCCTTTGAGAGAAGTTGCAAAATAGATACCTTGTGCTGCGTAGGCCCCTTCGCCAGTTCCAAGTTGGCCAAGATCAAATGAGTTGAATTTTTTTGCTCTAGTTCCATGAAAGTATAGTTCAGCGGTCATGCCATTTATTCCAACTATTTAGATTCTAGGATACTGCAATGTACTTGAACGATTGCAACCCAAGCTTTTTAGCATTAGCTTTTGCCGCAGCCTTATTAATATAAGGGTGGACACCTTGTTCTGACAATCGGCGCAGTGACTCTTCTACTGAGTCAACCAGCCATACATTACCCACACAAGGTGGTGTACCGGCTATCTGTAAATGGCTTAGCTCACCTTTTTCATTTATAGAAGAAATCGTTTTTTTTTCAACATAGTGCAGATCAACGCAAACAGTTGTACCGTCATTTTTGTAGAATAGAGGGGGGCGATGTGCAGTTGTAATTAGATATCTCACTTAAATATTCCTTGTCTCTTCGTTTAGTTTTGGCCAGTGACGATGTTTCCTCTTTAAAGGTCTTCAGGTGCTAAACCTGAAGACCGCATGATTGAA
This sequence comes from Vibrio sp. R78045, assembly GCF_042466085.1. Classification (NCBI taxonomy): domain Bacteria; kingdom Pseudomonadati; phylum Pseudomonadota; class Gammaproteobacteria; order Vibrionales; family Vibrionaceae; genus Vibrio; species Vibrio sp. R78045. The sequence continues at coordinate 8,758 of NZ_JAXHBS010000012.1, read as the reverse complement.
TCTTTCTTTTCACCACTAATTTCGGTACTTTCTAGCATAAGTAGTATGTTTGCTTTTTCGTAACGTAACCGTAGATCGGCATAAGCGCGGATATCGAATACGCACCACGCGATAAAACCTAAAAAACCAACGGCAATACCTAATAAAATTAACATTGTCATATTTTCCTATATCGAGTCTTTGTCATCATCAAAGTCTGAATCGTCGTCACATAAATCTTCCTCAGAATCTAAATCGCATTCATCATCAGAATCATCGGTAAACTCTTCTTCCATCCATCCAAGACCGATGGATTCGAAATATTCCTTCCGTGAGGGCCAGTGCCCCTTCTTGTGAAGGGCTTTTAGAGCATGGTCGTATACTTGAAACTCATTGAGTAGACTTACTTCACCCGAGTTTAGGTATATTGGTTGAGGTATTCGTCCGTTGTTACCTACCCTTACAGGTTCATCTGGATTATTGATGTCATAACTAACCGATAGTTCGTCACCAATGAGTAATATTAATCCTGGCGCTATCTCTTTACGAATCAGTTTTCTTTCGTCTGCCATGTTTTCGTATCCTAATTCGATATCCGCCTATGGTAGCGATGGGTACATGATTACCCTATTAGAACTTAGGGCAAACTTCACCCGAACTTACGGGTTTAATACATGTTATTTTCCATTCATCATCGTGACGTTCAACGGAGTATGTAAATGCGTCATTGACCACTTTTAGGTACGAAGCAGTTAGTATTCCCTCATTGATACCGTAACTAATAGGTGTTTTATAGTTCGAATAAGTAAAGTATCTATCGATAAGCTGAGCGGCTTTTTCATCTGAAATAACCTTTGTATCAACCAAAGGTGTGGCGTTTAACGAACATGTCATCACAGCCAAAGAGCCAAGGTTAGAGCCAGTTGGAGATCTGATATCAGAGTAATGACATTCAGCCTTTTCTAATGCTTGCCGCAGAGTTTTATAGACTCCATCTTCGATGCGAGAGTTTTCTGCAATAGCGTCATGTATTCGATTATCGGTCAAAGATTGGACTGCCAATACAGTAGCAACACCAGCTATAAATGACACCCCTAGATAAACAACCTTTCTCATTTCAAATATTCCTTTTTGGTTATTAGCTACACCAACCACTGTGTACTTATATAGTTTGTTTGCAAGGTGGATGTTTCCCATCTGAGGGTTTTACAGAAAAACCCTGTTTTCTAGTTCCAGTGTGAATCCAATATTGTGAATATCTGTTCGCCTGTTACCGATATTTCTACAGGCTCAAATGTGCCTTTGTGTCGATCATCAAAACGTACTCTATTGTGAGAAGTATTGACATCGTAAAGCTCAATAACACAATCAATTTTAGGTAATAGCAGATGTTCAACAACAAGCTTTAGGATTTCTTGCTTGCTCGGCAAAGCCATTTGCTCTCCTAGTGCAAGGTCTTCGAATAGATCGCCGTCCGAGAATCCGAAACGGTTGAACAGGTCATCGGTGCTTAGTGTCCACGTTTGTTCATTCCACTCTGCTCTTGGGTCGTAATTCCTCAACATCTAAAATTTCCCATATCCCGTTAATGTAACGTTTGAGGTTTAAGCAGCTTATTAACTAGCTTATCTATCTTTCGTTTCTGCGTGTACGTGAGGCGGTTGTATGGTGCAGAATCAAAGAGATCACTTAAATCTCCACCAGCATCACCAGTTTTAGTCGGGTTTACTGGGCTTTTAGAACCATCCTCGGATTTTTCTACCATCCATAGTGTCACATCAACAGAGTTTCTAGTTCTTACGCTGAACATGACCCCTTCTTGGCTATCAAGTTGTTCGGTTGGTCTGACGCCATTTGCTGCGCCCATTTGGACAGTTGCCATAAATGTGTAAGTGACAGCTTCCAATTTCTGCACGAGTCTTCTAAGGGCAAGGATGCAACTGCGCTTTTCATCTTCGTTCGAAAAGGGAACGGCAAATGCCCGTACTTCTCCATTTTTGGCAGTAATAACGCAAGTGGGCATTACATCTACACCTTGGCTAAATCGAAAGTCGATATATTCTTTTTGCTGCTCTTGGTTACTAAAATCCATCACTTAATCTCTTGATTATCACTTCTGTCAAAGGCACTCAAATCAGTCTGCTAAATGCCTTTTGCGGAAGCTCGATTTTTCCTACTAATTAAAGAACTTTGTATCAAAGGTATTGACCGCAAACTCTGCCAAAGCATGGCTCATATTTTGGCCGATTAGTTCGGGTAACCGACCATCAAAGTGCTCGTTATTCAATTCGACAAGCGACGCTGCAAACTCCTTCCCTTTGCCCCTTAAAAAGTGCGATTCAATTTGAAAGAGTAGAAATGTGGATTCACTCCATTCATCTGACTCAAATGCTTTACTACCATTGACGGCAATCATTCTTGATAGTGCGCCAATAGCAAGGGCATACCAATACTCATTATGAGGAGTAGAGCAAAGTTTGGTTCGAGCTCGTGTATAAGCAAGTAACCTTGGATCATTATCTGGGGGTGGTTGATTGTCTCCAAATTGAAGTGCTTGTTTAGCATCTGTCATCCAAACAGCCTTATTGCCTTCTTCGATTATCTTATTGATCAGGACATTAAATTTTGGATTTTTGATCCCTTTAGTAAAACCATTAGCCCACAATCTATCTGATGGAAGTGGTGCGTCTCTAACTGGGTTCTTTGAGCTACAGTAAGTAGGTACGATGTTTTTGTGCAAGATTAGCTCAGCTGCCAATTCGATTCCTTTCTTCATGTTATGTTTCCTTCTACACTGTTGGAGCTAAAAGTGGTGAGTAATGACTACCGAAGTCATTCGTTGTGTTGTGGTAGCCGATTTTTGCTTCCTCACCAAACTTCATATTTCTAGAAGTCCGATCGGCTTGGACCAATGCTCTTGCAGCTGTTTCGAGAAGGTAACTCCAATCTAGCTCATCTGGAATCTTTAGTTGATGAACCAGATCGGCCCTCAGTTCCTCTAACGTTGCGCCTGCTAATTCAGCTTCGATGTGAGCAGACAGTTCTAAGAGGCTCGACCACAAAGTGTATTCATCAACGATTAGTCTACCGACATCGGGACCTGGGGCACCTTCAAACTCTCCCAATAACTCAACGGTCTTACCGTCACTAGTAACCTGTAGGTCGTGTGAGTGGTTTGATGAGCCGTCATCGAAAACAGTCCAAATCGCACCATTAACGCAGACAAAATATCCCAAAATTGCTTTCATTTCATTTTCCAGTGTTAGGTTTTAATAAACTTCAGCCATCGACCACTGTGATAACAGCAACCCCAGCCACCGCAAAACACAGCTAATCCACCAGCGATTTGCGATGGTAAATTAGCATCGATAGCGATCACTGCAAGTCCACAAAGTGAGCCTATGATGCTAATAATGAAGCGCAACAATTGCTTATCCATACAGTTCCAATTTTTTAAGTTAGCTGACAGGAGGAATGCTTAACTACCCATCCTTTGATTTCTTTTTTTTCAGCGTTAGTTAAGCTGAGGATGTACTCTTGTGAACGCATTTCAGAATGTTCGAATTTAATTTCACTCAGTTTGTGCCGAACAAGAAGGTTATGTGCCTGAATGCCGATCATTAGTTCATGCTCTGGTAAAGGCCGAACAAGAGAAATAATTGCACCACCATGAGTCTGAAGCTCTTCTAAAGTAACCATCCTGTTTCCTATGACCCATTTCTTGTTATATATTTGCTTGCTGTAGCTCTTGAGTAGCCTTGAGCAAGCATTAACATGCGTATAGATTCTTCTCTTTGCTTGAGGTCGGGCGACTCAAAATACTTATATGTAGTTGGGCGTGTTTTACGTTCGAGCCACTTCCGCACATTGGTTGAATTGTGGTTAGGGAGCGTAGCAAAAAAAGCAGCTTCTTCTTTCAATTCAGGATTGGCTTTTTTAAAGTATTCCACTCCGATCAATGCCGCATTATTGGCTATAGCAATATCACACAAAAGATTACGAGCGGCTTTGACCCCTTCATCGTCACGCTCTTTTATGCATAACTCTAAACCCGCTTGCCCATAACTTACTGCTTTTTCAGGATTCCCAGTCTGTAGGTACATTCGACCAATGTAACCATAAAACGTATAAAGAAAATCAAGGCTACCGATCTCTTTCTCAAAGCAGAGCAAATCTTCCAAAAGCTTCGTGTTTTCATCAATATTGAAATTTGGATCGTCAAAGCCACGAAAGGCTGCACATATATTGAAAAATCGAGATGCCAGCTCATGTCCATTCTCGATTTGCTGACTCAGTATGCCTTCCTTGACTGCATTGATATGACTATATAGTTTTTGTATTTCATCCATGTTCAGTTTCCTAATCCGATTTTTCGCTCAAGTTAACCAAATTAACCTTTTGCTTTTGGTCTTCTGGAAGCAGTTTTTGAAGCGCATCAACTGTATCTTGAGTCGTTGCACCGACCTCGATCACTTTAATTGGCGAACCACTCTTAGCTCGCTCTTCGAGTATGGTTTTCATATCAACTTCTGTTCGATTATCAGTACTATCACTCATGACTATTTATCCTTTGTTCAATGGCCGCAAACACAGTCCATATTTCCTATCTTAGAAGTGTTCGTTCTGGTTCTTGATTCGCCTTTCGATATCACGCTGTCTTCTACTATTGATGAATGTTTGAATTATCGTGTACACACTCGCAATCGCCGTTATGGTCAGAGCATACAATGTGACTTTTGACCTTGTTTCTTGCGACCAAGATTGAGAATCTAAATAATTAAAAGCAAGTAGAACTGAGCCCACTATTAACAAGCTAAAACAAAGCTTTTTATAGAACTGAAACACTAAAGGACTTGAGCGCTTCTTAAAGCTTGGTTCGAACGCTGAATTTAGGTTGTTTAGAGCAATAGCCCCTGAAACAATCCCTGCGAATATCAATGTAAATCCAATCCATACGAGCATATTTGATGTTTCCCATTAGGCCGTGACTAGGGTGTGAGCCCCAAAATTGTATAAAGAAAGATTGTCAGCTAGCTCTTTATTGCGTGCTAAGAGCTCAACGCAATTCTTTTTATCCCAAAGCAAGATAAGCCATGGGTCATCTTCTAACCCTTCAAGTTCGTCGCGTTGATCATTTAGTTCATAAAGACTCGATACCAAATGAGCATTTTCAAACTTTCCACCGCCAGTAACCATCCGAGTTTCAAATGTACATTCTTTTAAATTAAGAGCACTGTGATAAGCCAGAAACGAGAATAGCGCCTCATTGGAGTAGTCACCATCTGGAGATAACCCGTCTCCACCAGACCGCAGTATAGCCACAGCTTCATTCGTTTGTGAGCAAAACAGATGTTGTGTTGAACTCATTATTTCGATTCCTTTAGTTTCCCACTATCTAATTACTGGAATTTCTGTCGAGTATTCAGCTTCATCCATGCCAGCAATATAGACTTTTGACGCTAGAGTTTGAGACAGTTTCGGAATGACGCTTTCAGCATCACCAGAAGAAAACACAAGCTCTTTATTCTTGCAAACTACCACTTTGACTAACTCCGAATCGTCGCCTAGAAACGTAGTTACTATGTTCTTAGCGCTGTTAAGGTCAGCATTACTTTTAACGCTGATAGAAAGCTGCTTGACTTGAGCGATGTCGCCATTGCTAGCAAAACCAATAAATGCCAATTGTTTCAATTCGTTCATTTGATTTTTCCTATCCTAGTTAAGCTCATTCATACTCTCTAAATCGGTGTTTACTGACCGTATTGACAGTATGAGTAAGTACCGTTCATCATCTGGCATTGAGCTGTAACCATGCGATACAGGAACAACATGCCCGTAAACGCCAGTAGCCACGCCGAAAGAAATCCCGTACTCGGTTTTTTGAGGAATGGACTTTTTAAGCCAATCAATGAATTGTTGTTTAGCCCAAGGGTTCGGCATCGACTTTGTGATAGTCTGAGGTAGCGAGTTTAAGTGCGCCAATGCCGCTTCAATGTCAGAATCGCTAATGATCAGCTTTCTATTTTTCTTTCCAAACATAAGTGCCGATTTTCCTATATGTAGTTAGATGACTTCATAAGACAAGTCAAGCGCATAAAAGTGGTAAGTAACCTCAGCTCCTAGGTTCCTTGTGCGAATGCCCGCAACCGATACAATACAGTCATCTTTTCCATAAGCGGTATAGGTTTCATTTACTCCTTTTTCATTGCTATGGTCGATGACGACAGTATTTCCAACCTTGCTTTGTTCATTCTTCCAGTTTTCGGCATTTTCATTAATCAGTGGTAACACTGTTTTGTCACCAGATAGTCTAATTTTGGTCATTCAATGTTTCCCATCACTAAATTACTTACTTTTCTGCCAAGTGTTCTTGTAATTTGGCGCTAAAGAATCCGCTCCAAAAGCAGCAATTACAACACGATTTTCAGTGTCAAAAACATGTGACCAATCGACAGTTAATGTTCCGCTTTCTTCATCGAAGACTGTATTTTCAGTTTCAAACGTAATGCCGATGAGTTGTTCTGCTGTGGTCTTTGCGGTTTCTAGGTTCGAGCTAGCGCTATGGTAATCGTGTGCTCCACCATCAGGATAATGACGACTTCCTGCAAATATTTGATATCTCATATGTTTCCTATTTCACAAATTGATAGAAGTCGTTCTTCATTTCTATGAAAACGTCAATATTCTCTAGGCCGCTAATCGTAGATCGTTTCGGTATCGATACTGACCAACCAGAACTATCTTGCTTCCAAGTTACTTCTTCGACTTCATCAAAATACACCTTCAATTTTTGAGCGAAAGACATATGATACAGATAAAGTGGATACTTAAATAAAGAACTTGGCTTTGTAAAAGAAAGGGTAAGCAGGTAACTCGGCTTGTCTCCTTCCGAAAGAGGTTCTAGCTTTTCTAGATGTTTGCAACCCATGATTTTTCCTCATTGATGTTTCTAGTTAGTTTTGCTTTTCGGTCTAGAAACAGACTTACAAGTTGAGGCAAAAGAGACTCACATGAACCGACTGTACTCCAGTACGTAGGATGGCCCCCGCAAATATCTGCCGCGTTATGAGCAACGTACCATTCGCTAGAGTTAGGAGCTATCGGCTCCAAAGACAAGTATTCACCCTCGGACATTCCACCATCATCATACTGAATTATCCAAATTCGATCTGAACCAGCATTGTCACTTGGTTCATGCGGCTCTACGTTGATGTTTTTTCCTAAATGTTTAAGTAACTCTTGAGTTAGGTGATGCATATTCACTTCCTATGCCCAGTGTTTGTCTAATACGTCGAAGAGCTGTTCGCTTGCCGCAGTGATCTCGACTCGCTCAAATCCCCCTTTGTAACTGTCATCAATGCACACTAACAAACATCCTACATGTGCTTGAGCAAGTCTAAATCGTTACCTCGGCCTGTTTCTTTCAGTAGCTTCGCCATAGCTTGGGCATAGGTGTTGCCATCACCTTTAGGCTGAATCACCGCGACCTTATGGCCAAGTTTTTCTAACTGGATACGCTCCGCTTCAGCTTCTTTAGCTACTAGGTTCATCACAGTACTGTTCATTTGAATACCAAGCATAGGCTGAACGTAGTAACCCTTTAGATCACCATCCTCAACCAACTGCCAATGTTTAAGATTGTTAATATCAAAACCCATAATTTCCTCGATGTTTCCAATATTAAGTTAGTTACGTTGAGACTCGCGTTGTTGTGCTTGACGCCTAATCTCATTAGATTTATTGACTTGTGCACCTTGAATAACAGTCTTAAGGAAAGCCTGTTTGTTTTCAGCGTTGTTCCAATTATTCAGGTTCTGGCGCGAAGTGTTTGCGTATTTAGCTAGCTCATCAACATCGTTGAACCCTGCCATAATTGCCAATTCAGACAATTTATACTGAGGTGAAAAACTCAAAACATACCTCTTTAAATAAACCCTTATACGTAAAAATACTTTACGTATAAACTCATATTAGTAAAAATACTTTACGCAATCAACAGTGCGCGTAAAAATATTTTACGTGTAGCTACTTAAACATTACACTCGCTTTTTCCCTTAAACTATTCCAGTTAATTTCGGTATAGTCTTCTTGGCTACAGATGTCGCGATGATGTAGCAAATTCTGTATTACCTGCTTCATTTCTTGATCATTGCATTTTTTACTCAATATCTTTTGAGTAAGCCTGCTAATTGTATGGCGACCCGTATGAGACGAACAACCTGCATGACCATAGTCACGATAGAGAGCTTTGATGGTGTTCTGCATACTTGTGCAGACTTCGTATTTTTTTCCCTTCACTGTTTTCTTCAGCAATGCGAACGGCTTCCAATCACCATGATGGTTACTCATAAATACGGGACTTTCTGGATCTAATCCTCGGTAACGATCTTGGCCTTTGCCGTAGTTCAACCCTATTCGATGCTTTACTCTAAGACTTAGCCATTGATCTATATAGTATCGCTCTTGGTCGATAATTACTGGCGCGATTATTGGACTACTTCCTTTCGTGGCGCTGGCTCTAATTCTAGTCAACCGCATCAGTTCACCATTGGCGTATAACGCTTCTTTTACTAGCCACTTCGAGCATTCAATTGCACGAAAAGCAGAGCCGAGAGTAGTCCACAATATTGCTTGGTTGCGAGCAGCTATAAGCGGGTCGACCCCTTCATTATCCAAGCGAGTGATGAGGCTATCGAAGTCATTTAGAGCTATCACATCAGGTTGTTTAATCGCTTTTTTCGGTGGATTGAACACCCATTTGAAATTGTTCTCATCAGAA
>NZ_JAXHBS010000011.1:0-104065 GCF_042466085.1 Vibrio sp. R78045 | reverse complement strand
TTGGCCTCCAATAGAGGAGTATTACTAAACCTAATACGAAACTCTAATACAGATTTGTACATAGCTTGATGATCGATAGTTCGAGCAGCTTTGAGTTGATATACATCCGGTTTTATAAGGTGATGTACGGGTTTGAACCGTAGGTAAAGCGTTATGTGCCAACACAATCACAGTTCTGATTCACTACAACTTTTGACGGTTTATAAGAGCTTGTTTTTACTTTAAATTATTGTTTTACATCTATTAATTTGATGGTTCTTCCTGTTGCTGTTAAAATGAAGTTGTGTGTTTTAGTAGGTGCATTTTATGAAGCTTGAAACTCGTATTAGACAATCGATAATACATCGTAAAGATGCAGTTTTTTCACGTTCAGACTTAGCTTTGCTTGGTAGTCAATCTCAAGTTACTTTCGTTTTATCTAAGCTAGTTGATAATGGCGAGTTGTTGAGAATTTCACGAGGGTTTTATGCAAAAGCTCATTTTATGGGTGGAGAGGTAAAAACCTGTGCTCCTGCAGATCAAGTGGTTAGAGACACTGTGAAAAAGCTAGGTATACAATTGTACGGCAATGCAGCTAAAGAGCTAAAAAACGCCAAACCAAAGTCCACTTTCGTTGTTGAAACAAAGTCTTCGCGTACGGAAAGAGTTTTGAAGTTTAATGATATAAAAATCATACTTAGAAGCCATAAGAAAAGTCAGAGTGATAAGAACAGTGATGTGGAGTCGGTCGAGAGAATACCGAAAAAAAATATTAGAGAGTACGTGTTAGCACTGGCTAAGCTCCATAATGTTTTTTACACATACAGTTCAATAGATCAATTTGCCGATTCGGTGACCTCATTGGCAGGAGACGAGGTTAAACATGATCAAGTTGAGGACTTACTAGTTGCATTAAAAAGAGCTGGAAAGCTATCAATGCAACAAGTTGCTTCGTTATCAGTTAATTATCTAAGGGAACGTCATGCCAGTCTTTGACCCTTTTTTAGACTTTGAGGAAAACGGCTATTTACAAAATAGGTTCAAAGAAAAAGATCCTAATGTAATTAGAGAACTAGAGCATACGATGTTTCGTGCTGGTCTAGATGACGCATTAGAATACCTATCAAAAAGAGACGAGATTGCATACAGTGACTTCCTAGAGGTTCATCGAATATTATTCTCAGAAATTTATCCATGGGCAGGTAAGGATAGAAATGAGTTAGTGCCTGATAAAGCTATATCTAAAGCGGGCGTTAAGTTTTGTCACCCTATGGAAATACAGCTTTCAATTGATTACGGGTTGCGGTTAGGTCAAGACAAAGAGTACCTGCGGGCTAATCCGGGTGAAGTTATGGGCTTATTTGCCTATGGTCACCCTTTCCTAGACGGAAATGGTCGTACAATGTTGTTAATTCATACTGAGTTGTGTCACCGAGCAGGTTTCTCGATAGAGTGGGAAAAAACGACGAAGTTTGAATACTTGACTGCCTTGAGTAAAGAGATTGAGAAGCCAAGAGATAAATCTTTAAACGCATATCTTTCTCAATTTATAAGCTCATCTAGAAATCGGGATTCATGGGGCGGTTCAATTAAAAGTATAAAAGGACTAGATGGTGTCGGTGAAACGAATAATGTTGATGGCGATTATTCTGATGAACAGGTATCTCGAGAGTATTTAGCGTATAAATTGGAACGAGATCGAGTAGAATAGCTGTTACTAAGTGCACCATAACAAATAAGGATTAAGCGCTACGAAGCCAGTGCTTAATCCGATTGTTGAGCAAACCTGCCTCTATCTAAAATTTTACCAGTTGCCGTAGACCGCCTTACCAAGCGGCTTTCCAATACCTAAAGTTATCCGCATCTTGCTAAATTAGCAAAGCCTCTAACTCGCTTCTGTCCGTGCGACCTGAAGTCGTATGAAGCGTTGTTCACCACGATAAGAGTGAACCATCTGTATCACCAGATGACCCTAGGATTCTGAATAAAGCAGCGAATCCGACAATGTAACGAAACTCGGTTATTAAACCGAGTGGGAACTGAATCGTGAGAGGACGTTCTTCCTGATAACCACAAATCGGGTAAGTGCTAGGGTGTCAGTATGATGAACGTAAGTGAATCCACGTAAGGCGCGTTATGCGATGAAGCAGCGGAAGTGGTTAATACGCTGTGGCCAAAACGGCAATGAGAGTCGGAAAGAAGTTGGACAGTACTCTTTCGTGATCGTTGTACTCTCCGCACTTATATGGACTCCTCGTTTTAATCAATGCCTTTTAAAATAGAACGATAGTTGCGCACTTATATACGGGCTCTTATTGGAGAGCTACTCCTGCCCTTTGATGTGTTCGCTCCAATGGTCCGAGTCTATAGCGCAGTATCTAAGTACTTTTGTGCGGATCTGAATTCCATTGGTTGTATTATCGCTTTATTTTATGCAAGTCATTGAATTAAAATTTGATTGACACTACTTATGCTTGAATCGCCAATGGGTGATACTCACTATCACTTTTTATGAGTGCAACGGCGGTTCTAACCGTCTTATTTGCCAGAGCAATAGCAGCTATTTTCTTACCACGTCGCTCTATCATAGATTTTAACCACCGTTCTTTTTCTGTTGTTGGTGCTCGAAGTGTAACTTTGTACACTATAGACATTGCTCCTTGATACAAGAGGCTTCTCAAACGCTTATCTGCGCAACTTTTAGAAATATGCCCTATACGCTCTTTACCGCCAGTAGAGTGTTGTTTAGGCGTTAATCCTATACAAGCAGACGCATCTCGACTTCGAACAAATTCTTTACCATTACCTAAACGTACCATTAGACCTAATGCTACGATTGGCCCAACTCCTTCTAGTTTACTAAGCTTTTTACAGATTTTATTTTGACTGACATGCTCTGTAATTAAACCGTCGTAGTATTCTATTTGTTCTGTATACATAGCTAATAAATCAGATTGAGATGCGAGTACTTGGCGTAAACAATCTGGTAACCCATTTTCTGCATCTTCTAATATTTCTGGGATCCGTTTTGCTAAAGGAGTTATTCCTTTGGGCAAAACGATGCCAAATTCCATTAAGAACCCACGCATTTGATTACTAAGTGCTGTTCGTTGGGCTATCTGTAATGCCCGAGCACGATCCAAACACTGTAGTCCTTGCTCTTCTTCAGACATCTGACTGCAACTAGATATATGAGGAAGTAGAGCGGCAACTCCTATCGCATAAGCATCATTCTTATCCGTTTTCTGTTTGAGTTGTAGACCTTTAACTGCACGAGGTGGGATGACTTTAACTTCATAATTATTTTTCTTCGCTAAGCGAGCCCAGTAATGAGCACCACCACAAGCCTCCATGACCACTAAAGAAAACTTCTTCTTTCCAGTTAGCAGTCTGATCAAACTAGTACGGCTGATAGCTTTGTTCATGAGAACTTCACCATTGATTCTCATATAGCAAACTTGAAATGAGTTTTTCGCTAGGTCGATGGCAAGTATTAGATTCTCTTCCATATCTGAGCTCCACTATTTTTACAGGTGTATTTATAACGTAGTCCCCGAGGGGAGAGGAGTCCATACATCTATAGTGGGCATCTAACCTGATATTGTACGCAACATACGGAACAGGGTAAGCCTGTATATCTCCCTTTGGGAAAGTAGTCTGCGAAGATTGCCGATAGGTGTGCAGGTAAAGGAGGTTAGAAAAAGCAAATGTCGCTTTGTAATGAAGTGGATACAGGTTTACATCTGGCGCGAAAGCGAGCTGACTTCTAACTGGTCTCCCGTTGCAAGATGATTTGAAGAACTTTATTCAAGGGGAAACGCAAATGGTGACTTCATCAGAAGTTAGTGCCTCTCCTAATGGCACTCAGTGGCAATCCATCGATTGGAAAGCCGTCGAGTCGCACGTGTTAAAGCTTCAAATGCGCATTGCAAAAGCAACCCGAGAGGGAAAACACAGTAAAGCAAAAGCTTTGCAGTGGGTCTTAACGCACTCCAGAGCAGCTAAATTACTGGCTGTGAAGCGAGTGTCCCAAAATAAAGGCAGTAACACTCCTGGAATAGATGGTGTCATCTGGAATACGGATGCTCGTCGAATGACCGCTGTGAATCAATTGAATCGAAAAGGCTATCGAGCTAAACCTCTCAGACGCGTCTACATCCCGAAAAAGAATGGCAAACTCAGACCTCTAGGCATTCCATGTATGATAGATAGAGCGCAACAAGCGTTGTATCTGCTTGCTTTGGAGCCAATTTCGGAAACAGTAGCAGATCCAAATAGCTACGGTTTTCGCCCTAACCGCAGTACGGCAGATGCAATTCAACAATGCTTCAAATGCCTGTGTCTTAAGCGTTCAGGTCGTTGGGTTTTAGAGGGTGACATTAAGGCTTGCTTTGACATGATCGGGCATGAATGGCTACTTGAACATGTTCAAATAGACAAAAGGATGCTGAAGCAGTGGTTAGGCTCAGGCTATATCGATAAGGGCTTGTTCTACCGAACTTCGGAAGGAACTCCGCAAGGCGGAATTATCTCCCCAACGCTTATGTTACTGACACTTGCGGGTTTAGAAAGACTCGTAAAAGAAGTGGCTAAGAAATCGGGAGAACGAGTTAACTTTATAGGTTATGCGGATGATTTTGTGATAACGGGTTCATCAAAAGATGTTCTTGTTAACGAAGTCAAACCACGACTGATTGATTTTCTAAAAGAGAGAGGGTTGGCACTCTCTGAAGAGAAAACGCACCTTACTCATATAGATGATGGCTTTGATTTTCTGGGCTTTAACCTCAGGAAGTACAAAGGAAAACTGCTCATCAAACCGAGTAAAACTAACGTTCTCTCCTTCTTGGGAAACTTGCGCGAACTCATTAAGAAGCACGCAACAATGCCAGTCAATGATCTTATCAGACTATTGAACCCTAAACTGAAGGGTTGGGCGAATTATTATCGCCACTGCGTTGCAAAACGTACTTTCGGTTATCTCGGTCATCAAATCTTCTGGCTACTGTGGCGATGGGCGGTAAGACGCCATCCTACTAAATCAAAAGACTGGGTAAGGCGCAAATACTACATGAACAGAAGTGGTGGTTGGCAATTTCATGGTTGGCAGAAAATTGCGAATATGGACTGTCACTACAACTTGGCTCAAATAGCGAAAACGCCAATTAAAAGACATGTGAAGATCCGAAGTGCGGCTACACCGTTCGATCCTCAGCACCAAGATTACTTGGCAAAGAGGAAACCGAAAAAGGAAAGCCGTCACTCTTGGTTTGATCCTGCTTTGACTGCTATCTAGGTTGCTGGGTAACGTAATACGCCTTAGCGGAGGCTTGAGCCGTATGCAGTGAAAGTTGCACGTACGGTTCTTAGGAGGGTGGCACTCGGCAACGAGTGTCGCCTATCCGACAAAACCTTCATTGGCTGAATTTTACCCGTGGTACTTTTTAGTCCCCAAACGTCTTAGAAGGTATAGTATTGGCCATCAAATTAGCTGATGTGCAAAACATGCACATTGGTCATCAAGAAACTACCGAGGAACCCTTAGCAGTTGCAGGATTTGTAACAAATTCGCATCCGAATACAGCTCATGTAAAGCTACTATATTTATGCGAAGAAAGTGAATTTTTACATTGGAATGTAAGGCGCTCTGGGACAATATTCTCCCTCAACTCAGATATTTAAAGGCGAAATGGGCTAATATAGTCAGACTGTTGAGCGAAATATCTTTGAAAGCACCTTGAGGTAACCATGGAGCAACCCTTTAATGATTCTATAGTGCATTTAACTGAAAGCCAGCTCAAAATGTTGGATGTAAAACTTGCTTCTATTGATACTGACATGGCGATATCTTTGTCTCTTGTTCGTCGAGCGCAAGGCTTGTCTTTTGACGATTTAGAGAGAAGAGTGAGTGGCATTAAAGGCTCGACACTCAAACGATATATGCAGCAAAGCTATACCTCGATTCGCCCTCTTCATATGGTGGCTGCTATGTCTTGGGTAATGATGGTTCCTATGACCAGTTTTTATCTTGCGTTAAAAGTGAAAGAAAATTACCGTGGTATGGATAGCCACACTGTAAACGCGTTGTTTTGCATTGGGCGTTTACCAACAAAACAGTTTGATCTTTATATTGATATGATCACAGAGCTTATGACTTTGGAGGGCCTAAATGATTTTCAAGGGTTTCGTGAGGAGTTACTTTCAACAACCTCGTTACCTTCGTGTTATGAACAATTACTCCCGCCCGATGATTTAGACCTGAATGCCTTTGCTATTGATTACTATCGTTCATCGGCGATCACTGTAAAGCGTTTTCGACTAGAGCATAATATTCCTATCGATGTCATTTCCCGTGTTTTAGGGTTATCTGTATACCAATACAGAACTTTAGAGGATGTGAATAAAACACGAGACTTTTCCGTGTCTATTGGATTTAGAGTCAAGTTAGGCTTTCAGCTTAATTCCCATGTGAATTTTACAAGTGAAATGGTCCAATTCCCTCAGTTTCATCAATTACGTCAATTCCAACATGTCAGAGATGCGTTAACTACCAAAGCTTTGAGCCTTGTGGCCGATAAAAATAAAAAACACGCCGTAGATATACTGATAAGTCTATCAAAGATATACATTAATAATTAGACATACCTACAGGGAGTGAAAATAATCAACCCAAAAAGCGCATTGTCTTGGGTTGATTGCACCTAACTAACAAGCAACAATATGAGGGTAGTTACTTATTTATGATGTTAGCTACTTAGTTAATCGTTGCAAGTTGTTTGTGCAGAGTCAGTTGTGCTTCTACTTGGGCGAGCATCGCACGCGCCACAGTATCTGGATATTGTAAATGAACAAGGTGGTCAGCATTATTAATTATGACTAAATGACCGTTAGGAAGTTGTTGCGCAAACTTTGTAGCTGTTTCTTTAGTTACATAAGGGTCATATTCACCAACACAAATAGTGCAGGGCGCTGTGATTTTATCCACATTGCTTGGAGTGTGTACTAAAAGTCGAACGGAGTTCTCGAAAAACACGTCAATGCGCTCTTGAGGCATGGCTTTAATGCTTCGTACTGTCGCTCTTATGATCGCTTTATTTTTCGGTATGCTGTCATTGTTAACTGTGAGCGATTCAGTAAAAGAATTCGCGAAACAAGTTGGGCTACTCATGGCAGCTGCAATCATTTTCTTTGTCGCTAAACGACCAGAAGAGGGGATCCCTGGTACACCGCCACAAATAGACATAGATCGAACATGTGGCCAGATATCGCAAAGCTCAACAGCAACAGCTGTCGCATAAGAAAAGCCGATGATATGAGCTGAACTCACTCGTAAATAACGAAGAAACTCTCGTAACATTGTAGCTTGGTCTTTAATGCTAATCGTCGATTCAAGGTTTTCGGTGTGTCCAGTGCCCGGTATTTCAATGGTGATACAGTTCATTTTATTGGCAAAGTGCGTGGAAAACGAATTTACACTTTCAATATCTTGCAATGCCCCGAGTAAAAACACTATGTACTGTTCAGAGTTATCACAGTGCTGGAAACGATAACGGTAATGATTATTATTTAAAAAAGTTTTGATGATTTCCATTTACTTTATCCTCTTTGTTTATATGGAGGCTTATAAATGATGGATAAAAAGTGAAATGGCTAGGGAAAATGAAAAACAAAATTTTAGAACAGCATTTAGCAGAGGCTGAGCAGCCAATGAAAAACTTTATGGCTGACTTGCTCGAAATATTAGGAAGGAAGGCATGTAGTGCACAAGATCCAGAGTTAGTCTTGCGCTACTTTGGTGCTGTACTGTCTATTCGTTTGGTGTCATTTGAGGGTGATAAAATGAACGAAAATACGGAAGAATAAGCCTGCTTGTTGCTCAGTCTATTGAATGGTTTGATGTTCAAACAAAAATATAACCTCTCTGCTGGGTTTTATTTAAAACGAAGATGACATGATTTATCACACACCATTTCATTTGCTTTCTTCAATGCGTGCTTTGCGCTTTCAGCCCACAAGAGTTCGGGGTTCATACAGGTTGATTTTCCCTTTTCCAAGCAACTTCCTTTAATAATGCAAATCTGTTTACAGAATTCTGCTCCAATAGCGGTGATCAGGATGACAATCAATACTCATAATTTTGTCGCAGATAAACTTGTCGATATTGTTGAAGATAAACATAAACGAATGCAGTTAATGGTGAACTCTTTCACTATTTTTGAGTTGTTCTTCCTTACCTCCCTATTTTTAAACAGTATCCCTTCTGGTGATGACCGACTGCTCAGCACCATCCTAGGCTTATTTTCCTGTTCTACTGCGGTCAATGTTTTTGTTATGAACAGAAATCAAGAAGCTGGTCGTATCGGGTTAACCATTATTAATTACTCTTTAGCCCTGATGCTTTTGTATTCAGGTGGATACGAATCTAATGGTTTCTTATGGAGCTATTTATTAGCCGCAGTCGGTATTTTTATTAACTCCTTTCGAATAGGCCTAATTTTAAATACCGTGTTTCTTATGGTCACTTCTGCCATATTGTTTATGGGGTTTGAGTATGGATTTAGCAGAGTAGAGTACAGTGAAATACTTTCATTTAGAGTGACCCTGACTCTGTTCGCATTGAGTGGTATGTGCCATATTCTTATTTTCTTCCAAGGTCGAGCTGATCATCAAATCCTGACCATGCATGAAAGTGACATCGCATCCTTAGCGTATTTAGATTCGTTAACGATGCTTTCTAACCGTATTACATTTCGTTCGGTTCTTCTTTATCATGCGACTCAAGAGGGGCAAGCAGAAAAAACGGCGCTCATCTATATTGATTTAGATAACTTTAAGTCCATCAATGATATCTACGGGCATGATGTTGGCGATGTAGTCTTAGCTGAATATGCGAAAACCCTCGCTCATATTGTAAAGCATGAATTGGGGGAGACCTCTGTTGGGGAGTATGACGTAGGGCGTTTAGGCGGAGACGAATTTGCTATTTTTGTTAGGGATGCGTCTGATGAATCAAAGGTCCGCCGTCTTGCCGAGCAGGTTCTTGCGATTACTGGTCATAACACGCTTCCAATTCTGCAAGATAAAAAACATGAGCTAAGTAGTAGTATTGGGGTCGCTTATGTGACTACACAACATCAAGACTTGATCGGATCATTGTCAATAGCAGACAAAGGCATGTATGAAGCGAAGAAGGCCGGGAAAGATAAAATCCGCTATGTAAACTTAAACCAGCAAACGGACTGAACAGCCACTTATGGCGATGCCGATACTGCAGTCTTTGCTGCTCGTAGTGGTGGTGATTGCGAGTCCGATTGTCTTAACGGTCAGTAACGATGGCATTTTGTTTTTAGGTTGTAAACGCATCGCCAGTGACATAGCGCGCCTTAAAAACTCGAACCAACCATGAACATCGAAATGAAACGCATTGAAGTATCAGACAGTTTCACAGGCACGACAAGGAAAATGGCGAGTTACGGATGAATATCGAGGAGTTTGCCATTGAAGCAATAAACTAAGCGTTATCATCTTTTATTGTTTGTTCTAGGGGTCTATTAATTATTTACTAAACGCCCCTTCTAAGCTCCAACCTTCAGCATACAATATATGCTTGTCTTTAATTTTGTCAGGCGTTGTATGCCTATCGATTAGAACTTCACTTGCTCTAACTTTTTGTATTGATGTCGATGGGGTTGTACCGAGCCCTACGACTGGTAAGTCTCTCCTTGAATTAAGCACATCTTCGATATCTGGTTTTTTGGTCATTAAAGGTTCTAGATGTGATTTTTTGCGTTTTTTCGGAAGTAAACTTTGCTTAGCTTTCTTACGTTTTAGTTCTTTTTTTCGAGCTACGTTGGCTAGATATCTTTTATGTGCTTTATCAAAATCTATTGAATTCAGTATATTAATTAAACAGCCTTTGAGGTGTGTAATATCATTTGTTGAATGGATAACGATGATTAGCTGGTCGAAGGCATGTTTTTCTTTTTTGTTCAATCTCAACTGGCCATTTAGACCTAGATGTTTAATTAGCGAAAGCTTATTTTTAAACGCATTAAAATTAACAATCGTCTCAACTTTTTGAATTGCGTGTGATCTATTCACTATTTTAGCTACAGTGGGGATACTTCTGGTTTTATGAGTTTTAGAAATGTGCTTAAGCATGTTTTTTTGCTTCACTAATGCTTGGCAATGTTTACATTTCACCATTTTATTTTGACTCAAAGTTTTCTCCATAGAACTAATTGATAAATTCAATAAGTTAAAGTTAGGCTTAAATTATACTAATACCCTACTATAAGGAGTTTCATACCCCTTGATTTCCATAGCTGTTATTTACGCACCTTTAAACACAAAACCATCAATTTGTTGTTTTGGCAAGCACAACAAGCTATTAAGCGAGGTTCATTTGAGTTATAACACTGAATACATAGAAAAAGTATTAAGGTCCGTTATGAAGGGCACTCTAAAACGGATATTGTTAGCTCTCTTCCAACAGCAATCTCAGACTAATTCTAGTCAGACTCATCCCATAGCTGAGAGGCCCAATGATTTACCCAGCAATGATGCAGCTAAAGTAACGATCTACGAACGGAAGCGGTGTTTTAACACACAAAGTTATTGGCAGGGTAATGATGTCGCGTCACCAGAGTTTATTACGCTTAGTTCGATTGGGATTGTTAGAGAGTTGTGACCCCACCAACACAAAATGTAATTTTGTGTTCAGCTCTTAATGTACTTCACTCTTGATGGGTTACTCAATCAAGCGTGCGTCATAATTACAACACTCAACAATTACTCTATCTAACCGTCTAGGTTCAAGAAAGTTAATTAATTCATCATTTAGCTCGCAGATTCGGCACTGTTCACCACAAAATGATTCCTGAGAAATAAAGTGTTCATTAACTAACTGTATCACTACCGCTTCAGCTAAATCATAAACCCTTTTATCTTGCTCTGAAGATACACCTAAAAGACTATTAAGAGTCTTAACAATATCAAGTTCTAATGCATCCATAAAACGATCATCAATTCCCACGTTATATTCCTACTTAGAAAAGTCGTGCAAACTTTTACAATACCACCACCTCCTTCACCAACACAAAGTGGTTGACACGCTTTCTGCCCTCTTTTAACCTAAATACTTCAAACGTTGAATACTGACGCACAGTATTAAGCACACGGGTTTAACCGCCCTTAAATGGCTCTCTGAAACGTGTCGCGGCTTCTTTTTAAAGAAGTGAAAGCATACTGATAATCTATCAGCTACCCCTCACCACCCATAGGAAACCTTTCCTTTGGGCAAGTGTTTCCTTGTTTTATAACAGGAGAAACACATGGACTACACAACCCTACTCGATAACTTCGTTTTTTGGGGCATCTTTCTATCGGTCTTTTGGCTGGTTTGGAAAAGTCATGCACCCATGACGTTTTTTGCTGCGCATTGGACACTGCTTCAACGCAACGCTGCGCCGATCCTTCGCATGAAGTTCACACGCCAAAGACGTTAACACTCAAGCTATCTTGCCGAATCAACTCACCTTTTTAGGAGCTTTCTCCTAAAGGGGTCGCTCCTTTTTATTAGGAGCGATTATGAGTCAAACTACCCCACCGCTATTTGGTCACTATGTACTTAATGACGCCCTCGATCCTTCGGGCTTTATTGATATCACATCCACGGCCAAGGACGCGGGCTTTTACTTCCCGTACACAGGCATCAGTCAACAAGCGTACTTTCAAGCGGTTGATGTGCCGGACGTTATCATTGAGTGCAGCAAAGAGAAGCTTACCCTTCAATTGCTGAAACTGGCGCGGCGAGCCGCCCGTAAAGTACCGGCTCAATCGCAGGTGCCCTTTACGGTGTGCCAACCACCCAGTCTCGATAACCTGTACGTAAACCGCTCACTCGACTTAATTGCGAGCATTGAGCGAGACCGACACGATCAACCTATGCTCATCATCACGACCAAAGAGGACGAGGTGCACGACGCATAATCATTGACCGTCAATACGGTGGTGCTCTGCACCACCTTTACCCATGAGGGGGCTTCCCTTCATGGGTGCTCCTTTTTTTATTAGGAGCACACCCTATGTCTTATTCAATCTGTTATGCCCTGCAAGCGTGGCACTACCCCATCACCGCATTGATGAGTGACGCGAAAGCGTGGTTTGAGCAGCAAGGCCTTAACGTCACTGACGCTTTTCATTCCGATGTGAAAAAACACTTAGGATTGACACTGCCTCGCACTGACACGTTTGTTTTTACCGGAGAGTTTGGTGAGAGCAACTTGTTTGATGATGACGGCAAGCGCGTACGAGACGAATGGTCCTGCCATGGTTTTCTGACGGCGTCTGATGCCGTGCGTTACCTTGGTATTCGTTGGTCAGAAGACGTCGAGTCTGGCAGTCTAAAACCCAATGGACGCTGGAGTACGGCCGAGAGTTGGATAAAACGCATTAAGCAGCAATTGAAACAGGCCGAGCCTTTATCACGTTGCCCACGCCGATGCGAAAAGTCCTTTTACTCAATGCCGCCACTCGATGCACTGTCAGAGTCACAGACGCGGTTGATGCAAACGCTTACGCGTATGTCGGTTGAGCCGATAACCGGGCTATATGGGGATGAACAAGCGTTTCGCTTAGTGTGTCACCCAAAAAGCGCCTTCGAGTGGTGGCTGTTTTGTCAAGCCGTTCATCACTTGCCAGAGCACCCGGCGGCGCTCCCGATGACCAGTATGGATTGGTGATGATATGCGATACCAATCCTCCTATGGCCAAGGAAAATTGCAAGAGCTGCAAGATGCCCCTGGCGAATACTACCAACTCACCGAGCCGGTGAGTCCCGATGAACTGCTGGATATGGCAAAAGCCATCGCCATCGACCGTTTATCACGCGGGGCCACCTTAGACAGCCCAGAGCAAACGAAACGCACCCTCAGTGGTTTACTGCAGGGGATGGATAGAGAAGTCTTTGGCGTGCTCTTTCTTAATACCCAACACCAGTTGATTGAGTTTGAGATCTTGTTTTATGGCACCGTTAACTCGGCCAGTGTCTATCCCAGAGAGGTCGTGAAACGCGCCCTACTTTGGAATGCCACCTCGGTCATTTTATGTCATAACCACCCTAGCCTATGCAGCGAGCCCAGTCAGGCGGACCGGCGTATCACACGGCAATTGTCGGATGCTCTGGCACTGATTGACGTGCGCATCCTCGACCACTTTGTGGTCGGTGAAACCGTCACCTCGTTTGCTGAGCGCGGCTGGCTTTAACTTTTACAATTCCCCAACCGGAGAGGTCTTCCGGTGGGAGGCCTTTTGCTTTTAATTCAGGAGGCCAACATGGTCCAAGTACCCGGCACACTCACCATCAAAACCGTTAGCGGGCGTTATGGCGACTTTAACGTCGCTATGCTCGATACCGACATTGGTCAATTCTCCGTTCGAGACGCGGTCTTAGATGAATACAGCGAAGGCACCTATCAAGGCACCTTTGGATTACAACGTATTTATCCGGGCAGCTATCAAACCAGCAACCGATTTGTGATTGAAACGCGCGCCGAGCTTAACGGCATTTGGCTCAGTGATTACAAAGAAGAAGCGCTGCCACGAGACGAGCCAATGGAAGAAGATCCGTTAGCCAAAGAGCGCAAGGCGCAACAGCAACTGACCGAGCAGCGAGACGTGGCCAGTCAGGCGTTGGCGTCGCCTCACGAAAGTCAAGAGGACTTAGTCAGCTTGTTTGGGCCACTGTGGCCATTACCAAGTAACATTGGTGACATCGTCAAGCTCACCCCAGAAGTGGGGCGAGAAGTGATGGGCAAACAACTGGCTTACCTCAAGCGTCGCATCAATGATGAGCGCGTGTGGAAGTTTGAGCCCAAAGCGCAGCATTGGATGCGCCTTCGCTTTGATGAGGAGGCAAGCTAATGGCCGTGATGCACCCGCGCGTGGCGCACAACTACCTTAAAGACGGGTATTACCCGACCGATGAGGCGACCTTAGCAGAGATAGCCAAGCGACTGCGGTTCAAAGCCGGCACTCAACGCTTGCTCGACCCGTGTTGCGGGGAAGGCAAGGCGCTGGCTCAGTTGGCGAGTCACATCGACCACCATGAGCAGAGCGCGCTTCACACCTATGGCGTGGAGCTGGATGAGGCGCGGGCCGTCACGGCCAGTCAATGCCTCGATTCGGTGCTGCGCAG
The DNA here is from genome assembly GCF_042466085.1 of Vibrio sp. R78045. Taxonomy (NCBI): domain Bacteria; kingdom Pseudomonadati; phylum Pseudomonadota; class Gammaproteobacteria; order Vibrionales; family Vibrionaceae; genus Vibrio; species Vibrio sp. R78045. The sequence continues at coordinate 89,889 of NZ_JAXHBS010000011.1, read as the reverse complement.
CAATGCGTTTGACACACAAATCGGCTCAGGCAGTCAGACGTTGCTGTTTTTAAACCCGCCGTATGGCGCGGTGGTCACCGACCAGGTGGACAAACAACATCGTGACATGGCCAGACTGGAAGTGCAGTTCACTCAACGCCTGCTCCCCACGCTAAAGCGTGACGGCATATTGGCGTTGGTGGTGCCCTATCCCTCTCTCTCACCTGCGTTTAGCCGTTATCTTGCGATGCGGCTACGACAGGTCGAAGTGTTCGCTGCCTCAACCGACCGCTTTAAACAAGTGGTCATCTTAGGGCGCAAAGCGGACATGAGAGGGCCTGAGCATCAAGCGGAGCGCACACAAACGGCGACCCAATTGATAAACGCTGGCGAAGGTAAGGTGATATTGCCTTACCCCACTCGACCGTTTGAGATACCCCCAGTCAATGACGCACCATTTCGTTTTGAAATGATACGGCCAGATACGGGGCAACTTGAACAAGCGTTTGGGGCGCATGGGGGGCTTTGGCCGACCTTTGACACCCAATTTAACCTCGCGAGGCACCACCAAGTCCCTCGGCCGTTAAGAAAACTGTCACCTTGGCATTTGTCGTTGTCGCTCGCGGCGGGACAGATTGCCGGCCAGGTGCACAGCAACGATGGCTCTCAGACACTGCTGGTCAAAGGTGGCACTCAAAAAGTGCAGCGCACCGTGACGACGGTTGATGAGAGCCAAACCATCACCACCGTGATAGACCAATTTCAACCGCTCATTCGAGCGATTGACCTCACCCCGGGTGAGCGCTTTGGCCGCATCGTGGTCATACAATAACTTCACTGCCCGTCAGGCGCTTTTCCTGACGGGAAGGCGCCTTATTTTTTAATAAGGAACCTAACCATGAAGACTCCATTGATTTCGCTCGATAACGGGCTTTATCTCGATGCGGTGGTCACCACCGCTGATAACCAGGTGCAATTTCTCTCCGTATGGGGACGCGATGGCGCCATGCAACACTTTTTCGCCGCGCTCACGCTACCGATGAGCGAGGGCGGAATACGCGTCATGACCGTCAAACTACCGGAAGGCAATCTGGTGCTCGACTTTGCTCAGGCGAAGTCACTCACCAAACGTACCACACGGTTACCCAAACACACGCCCGTGGGCGAATGGGTGCACACCTGGCTTATTCACCCGTCGTTACTGAAACCTAGCGGTCAAAGTATGACGGTGATGAGTCAAACCCCACTGTCTCACGCCACGTTGTGGCCAACGCTCAAGCAGCTGTGTCATTTGCCGCTGTTAGAGCATTGGCAACCGGCCCTGCAACCAAGACTGCAATCCATGATTCACGAGCTGCCCTCCTATGGGGTATTTGCGTATCATTTGGACTTGCAGATTGACGTGATGGAGCCCTTAGTCAGTGAAGCGCTGCAGCAAGGCGTATTAACCGTACTGCAAGGAGCGATGGGATGAGCGACTCGACAGAAACCACTCAACAAAACGAGCAAGACAACGTGTTGTCTCTGCATGACTTCATCGACCAATTCGGTGACGGCCTATTGGACAACATTGAAGCGGCGCACCCGGCGCGTTATCAATCGGCGTGTGAAAAGCGCGCGGCGGTGATGCAATCGCTCAAGCGGGTGCCGTTTGAGGCGCAAGCCGAAGCGATTCAGGCCATCAGTACCCTACTGCTCGATGAGCGTGCCCCTGCGGGCATACTCAACGGCGAAATGGGCACGGGTAAAACCATCATGGGTATCGCCACCACGGCGGTGGCTTTCCATGAAGGCAAGGCCAAACGCTTTTTGCTGTTAGCCCCGCCGCACCTGGTGTACAAATGGCGCCGAGAAATTCTCGACACCGTTCACAACGCCAAGGTGTGGGTACTCAATGGCCCTGATACGTTGCGCTCTTTGCTCAAGCTGAGACAAGCGGCGCCTCATGATGGGCCTGAGTACATGATACTGGGCCGGGTTCGGATGCGCATGGGGTACCACTGGGAGAGCGCTTATCAAACTAAGACGCTCAAACGCACGTTAGGCCATGACGGTCTGCAGGCGCAAACCGCCCAACTGGACTTTGTTCGTTGCTCGGATTGCGGCGCATTAGCCAGAGATGAAGAGGGCGAGCTTATCGCACCGACGCATTTTTCGGTGGAAGTGCAACAGAGCTGCAAAGCGTGCCATGCACCGCTGTGGACACTTAAACGTCAACGCCAGAACGACAACCTGAGCAAGACGATTTCACGCGCCCTGCAGACCTTACCGACCATCGGTAAAGTCACCGCCGGGAAGCTGCTCGATGGCGTGGGTGAGCGCGTGCTGGCGAAAGCGCTGACGGACAACATTTACGAGCTGGTTAACTTGCTTGATGAAGACGGGGAGTTTGTGTTTAACGACCGACAATCTGAACGCATTGAGCGCAAGTTGGCCAAAACGCAATTTGCGTTTGGTCAAGGCGACTACCAGGCGAGTGAGTTCATCAAACGTTACTTCCCGAAGGGGTTCTTTGACTGGCTCATCATCGATGAGGCGCACGAATATAAGAACGCAGGGGCGGCCCAAGGCCAAGCCATGCAGGTACTCGCAGGCTGTGTGAAACAGTGCTTACTGCTGACGGGGACGCTGATGGGCGGCTACGCGGAAGACCTTTTTTATCTGCTGTGGCGCACCATGCCATCGGTGATGATGGAAGAGGGCTATCGTTACCACCGAGGAAAACTCGGCAGCGCCGCCCTCTCGTTCTCGCAAGAGCACGGCATCATCAAGGAAATCATGAAAGTGACCCACGATGTGAACCACAAAACCGCGAAAGGCAAGAACGTCAAAGTGAGTCAAACCCGCGCGCCCGGTTTTGGGCCGATGGGAGTGGCCAAATTCGTCTTACCTTACACGGTGTTCGTCAAACTGGCTGACATGGGTGACGGCATTTTGCCAGACTACCAAGAGCACTTTATTGAAGTGGCTATGGAGGATGAGATGCAGATGCATTACGCCGACATGGAACAACGCTTAACCGCGAGGCTTCGTCAAGCGTTGGCCGCTGGAGACCAAACCTTATTAGGCGTGGTCATGAGTGCGCTGCTGGCGTGGCCAGATTGCGCGTTTCGAGAAGAGAGGGTAACTCACCCTCGTACTCAAGAAACCCTGGCTTATATTCCGGCTTTGTTTGATGAGCAGACGCCCACGCCCAAAGAGCAACAGCTCATTGAGATGGTCAATGCGAACAAACTTAAAGGCCGACGGACCTTGGTGTACACCGTTTACACCGGCAAGCGCGACACCGCATCGAGGCTCAAATCACTGCTAAGTGACCAAGGCTTAAAATGCGCCGTGCTGCGTTCAAGCGTAAAAACCGAAGACCGAGAAGATTGGATACTGGAGCAGGTGGACAGAGGCATTGATGTGCTCATCACCAATCCAGAGCTGGTCAAGACCGGACTGGACTTGTTGGAGTTCCCTTCGATTGTGTTTACCAACACCGGCTATAACGTCTACACGCTGATGCAAGCGGCCAGACGCAGCTGGCGTATTGGTCAACGAGAGGATGTGGACGTGAGCTTTTTAGGCTACCAAGACAGCGCGCAAATGGCGTGCCTTGAATTGATGGCCAAGAAGATAGCGGTCACCCAATCGACCTCTGGCGACATGCCGGATAATGGATTGGATGTACTCAATAGTGATGGCGACAGTGTGGAGGTGGCGTTAGCCAAATCCTTACTCAAGCAAACAACGCGTTAAGACGTTAACGTCTTAACTTCCCCCAATGGGCATCTGATGCCCGTTGGGCTTGGGTGCCCATCGACTTTTAAGGACACAATGATGACGCAACTCATATCAACCGACCATGCCTTAGCCTTTGCGTATTTCAAAGAAGGCTTTCCGTATGGCGACGACAACCACTTATTGTTTGAGCAGGTCTCAAACGGTGGGGATTTGGAATTTTTCACTCTCGTACTGGAAACAGTCATTCCTGTAGTCGAGCACTATCTGGCGCAATTTGAGATAGACGCGCCCGATAAGTTGTACCTCTTCTACGGGGAGGCGTTTCCTTGCCAACTGAAACGGTTACTTGAGCGTGAGCCCAATCCTACCCGACAAGCGTTGGAGCAATGCGCTGACAAGGTCTTGCAACACATCGCCCAGGCGATGCGTGAGATCCGACAATAATTCAACCCAAACCGGGAGCTTGCCTCCCGGTACGCTCCCTTTTTATCTTAATTGGAGCAAACAAATGAACTATTGCATCAACTGTGGAGAGCAGGGCGCATTACAACCTCTCGATGTTCCAGCCAACGAAGAGCCACCGTTCTTAGAGCGTGGTGAGTTTGGAGCAGATAACCGCTATAGCCAAGAGCAGCCTGTCACGATATTACAATGTCAGCACTGCCAACATGAGATGATTGACCTATCATCGTAAACAAGAAAGGGAGAGCATCATTACTCTCCCTTCTTTTTTTACTCTATCTCACCAAGCAAACGTCTGAAGCAACCTAACTACGGTTACCTATTTCCAATAAGACTCAAATCATTGTTCCCCGATAGACATTGAAGCAATCCCCCTAATGTCCTGCGCTCAGCGCTGTGGTTCAAAAGGCTAGTGTTTTGTTTCAAAGGGTAGGCTGCGCCAAAGGGGAAAGGGGTCAAGGGAAGGGTTTTCCCAAGGGAAAAGCCCTATCCGGAAAGGGTAAAAAGGGAAGTGCGGATATCTAACTTGTCTAATTTTAAAAATATTCCTGTGGAATAACCCATGATATGTGGGAGATATTCCTGTGGAATAACCCGGGTATTTAAAGTTAATTACCTTCCATTTTATTGAAAACATCTATGATTGCTTCATCGATCATGGCCTGCTCACTACTACTTAATCTTTGGAACTCATAAGTGGTTTTTCTGGTTGATTTGTTGACACTTTTCTTAGCAAATTTTTTTTTATCTTCATATTCTGCCATATAAGAAACAATAGCCTTCTTTGGAATAGGCTTGTGATCTTTCAGGAGCTTTCTAAGCTGGGGCATTACAGTGTCGACATTTCCTTTTTTAATCTCTTTTAATAAAGAGCTTTTATCATTCTCCGACAAAACATTAACATCTACCTTGGATAATTCAGCATAGTCTGAACCAGACAGCTCGTTGATATCATCAAATAATTCGTAAAGCTCTTTACTAGTCATTGCTGCCTTCATAGCTTTAGACACTCTTGATTGAGAGATAGAAAAAGCATCGGCAATATCTTGTTGGGTTAGACCTACATTATCTCTCATCGACAAACAGCGCTTTCCCAATTCATAAAGGTTATGTTCTTTCGCCGTTTGAATCGACTTAGCTAATGCTTGAGCATCCACTAGAGAAATATCATTATCACTAATTAAAACCGAAAAAAACGGGATCTTTCCTTCTTGAGACAAGAAGTAGGCACGACGCCTAGAGCCATCTAGAAAACTTATTTTCCCTTTTTTACGATTAGCAATCGCTGGATAAAACTGTTGGAAGTCCATTGTAGATAGGTCTTCTAAGTTCACTTTATTTAGGTACTCTTGATCGCGACCATTTATACTAAAATCAACATAAGTACTATCTTTAACTTGTTCGTAAGTAAGACTAATTTCCAAAAATTTAGCTGTAGCTCCAGAGCTTAACTTCCAAAGAACTTCTTTTTTTTCAGGTGTGAATCCAAACGTATCATGTAGATATGAACGCAAATCCCCACCTGTAGATTCCAAGTCACGTTTAAGCTTCTCTGGTAACGAGTCTAAATTGTTTTTAGCTAGAGCTGACTTAGCAACATCAGCTCCCGGCTGATTATCAGTCATACCTAAAACTTGCTTCTTCCTAGCCATTATTGATACTCCATACATTGTCTACATCACGATAAATCTGACTAGCCACCTCAAAAGCATTCGTTCTAGCATCGTTCAAGGTTTTTTTTGCTTTTGGGTATTCACTTGCGGTTAGATCGAATACTGTATTCATCATAGAAGTACACAATTGCACTGCTTCAGAATGCTTGAACTGAGTAGGGTAAAGCCACTCCCCAAAGGAACGATTTAGTTGATTCATCAACGAAGTATTTGATACTGTTTGTCGATAATTAGTTACTAGCATACGCATAAAGTCATATCCCTTATGCTCATAGTTTTCTAATAGAGCCCAGACTTCAGGTAAGTTAGCAAAGTAGTTGCATGTTGCATCAATATCATTTTCATTCGCAGCTAATGGGAACACAATACTTGTAGCTGCAAAATATCCGTTATAAGTCATGAAGCTTAATGACGGAGGACTGTCCAATATAATGATGTCAAATTCATCTTTAACAGCGTCAACAATCTTTTTAACTTGCCCATATGGGTTGTCTAAATCCTTATGGACTCGGTGAAACCAACCTTCGAGAGATCGATCTGACTGTAAAGCTGGTAAAATTCTGAGGTTTGGAATTGTTGTAGGTAAAAATGCGTCACTTACCAATTTTTCAAATGTTTCGCCATCTTCAAAACTATAGTTTCCCCTAACAATATCCCCAACGCTAAACTCACTATCACGTTGAGCATTAGAAGCGTAGTACATACTAAGAGTAGATTGGCCATCTAAATCAACTAATCCAATGCGTAGTTTTTCAGGAAACTCAGCACTTAAGCATGCTGCTACAGTAGCTGCACATACTGTCTTACCTACACCTCCTTTTTGATTCTGCATCATTATTACTTGGCATTTTTGATTGGCTTTACGATGAAAGTGCTCATTTTTTTGTAGATTCTTGGGAAGAAGACTCTCAAAATCGTAAAGTTCAGATATACTCATCGACCACTGCATGCCTTCTCTAGCCTTTACGTTAAAACCTAAGTTCTTAACATGATTATCTAAAGTAACTTTATTAATGGATAAGTAATCTGAAACTTCTTGCCTCGTGTATAATCGTTCTTCTTTTGGATAGAAGTCGTTACGTTTTTGAATATAGGCGTCAGCTCTTTCTTTGAGTCTTTCAATTTCTAACTTAGTACTCATAACTTCCTTTACCAAACCAATCAAATTAAACACAACCTTATCTTATATCAAAAATCAATACAACTACAAAAAATCAGTATACCTAAAGAGCTGTTTGTGAGCTCACTTAACAATATGAATCTCAGTAGTTTTTTTCTCATGGATGTATAAATCATCGGAAAGTTGTATTTTTTTTTATTATTATTAAGTTGTGTATAAAGTGTAAATCTCGAACGAGCGTAGCAAGAGAGAGATATACACTTTATGCACGACCTTCCTATAAAACACCTCTAATTATTAAACCTATGGATCACCTATAAGATCACCTATGGATCACCTATAAAGCCTATAAGATCCTATAAGGTTGTTTTAAAACATCTCTAGCCCTTGATATGTAAGGGTTGTTACATTTTCATAACATATTTAAATTATGCTAAATCGGATTAGTTGATCGTTTTGTCGGATTGATAAAAGTGTTATACGACCAAAATAAGCAAAATCAGATAGAAATAAGTGGACTCCTACCAAAATAAGTCGTTCGGATTGAAATAATAAGGTTCGGAAAAAACCAATGCTTTCAGATTATTTTAATGCCTGAATGACCAGAATAAGCAATTCGGAGTCAAATAAGTCAACCTCGGATTTGTTTAATGCTTTTGAATCCAAAATAAGCACTTCAGACTTGTTGAATGCTTAATATCAATGGTTTATAACTTTTCCTTGTACTGATTGGTTTTTTTGGGACAAAATTAATGCTATTTCGGATGGAATTAAGCGATTCGGATAGCAGTAATGCTTTAAGCATTAGGTAATGATATCTTACTGATTAAATAATGCTGAATTTGTGATTTGAGCTAAATAGTTCTGTTAGTCATGTGATCAAAGCCCAAAAAACACTTAGTAAATATGAGTTGAATGCTAAATATGACAAGGTGTATGCTATTCTGAGATTAGTTGAATGCTTAAAGCACATCAACTAATCTCAGAATTACTGTAAGTTATGTTTCCCTCAAACACTGAAAATGGATGGTTTGGGGAATTGAAAGGATAGGTCAAACCCATGGCAACGAATAACATAAAAGAAGAACATGATGCTTATCATTTAAAATCCCACTCGCTAATTTATGCATCAACGGACCTTACATCTAAGATGATGGATATTTTCGCTTTGATGCTAACGCGTATGAGAGAGTGTGATTGGGAAGATGAAAATGGTCATGAAGTTGTTCCTGATTATACATTTAGTTCAAATGAGCTTTGTGAGTTTTTCCAAGTTGAAAAGAAACAACTATACGCTGCTCTTCAACGTCCATCGCAAGGTTTGGCGCAAAGAGAGATAGGTATAGAAGAAAACGGACAGTTTATTTACCGTCCTATCTTATCGGAAATCAGATACTCTGGCGGTACGCTCACCATCACGCCTAATGGCAAGTTGCGTAAAACCTATATTATTAACGCTTCTGATAACGGTCACGCGAAAATCGACAATAAGTTTTTCAAAGCATTGAGAAACCCGAACACTAAGAAGGTATTTGAATTTCTATCGCGTTATCGTTACGACAAAGAAATGTACCACCTTAAAATTTCCAAACTGCAAACTATGTTTGGCGTTTTTGGTAAGAATGGCGAAGTTAGAAAAAAGTCTTACGAACTGCAGTCAGCTTTTATCTATAAGGTTATAGAGCCTTCATTGATGGAGATAGCTAATTCCCTTGAGGCCAAGGGTAAACTTGAAGTATTAACCCAAAATGGTCGTTTAGGGTACGAGATTATTGAGAAACCTAACAATGAGTCTTTAATTAAATTCAATGTTCGTTGGCTCAACCAAGTACCGAAAGATAAAGTGAAGGAAGCGACTAAAAAGGTTCTAGAGCTTATGCAAGAAGTTAACGTAGCCAGTAAGTCCGGTAATAAAGTTGAACTGGATGTGTTAATTAAATTGGAGAAAAACCTTCGATTAATCGGTAGAGATGAGCAAGCCGATGCGATACGACTTAAAGTTTCAGAGCGTAAGGAACAAATGGCGATAGATCGAGATCGTAAAGCTAAGGAAGCAGAAGACAATGAAATGTCGAAAGTAGACGAGTTGTTAGCTAAAGGTTTCTTGGATTCTCTTTGATTATCAATAACCAGTCCAAACACAGCTGGTTATTGATAGTTTTTCTGTATCATCCCACACAAGCATGGTCCATATATCTTTCAGTTTCTTTGCTTCCTAACGTAGTCAGCTCAGTAATGACCTACTTCACAAATTAACCTTTTATTTGTCTTAAAATATTTTCTATATCTTCGATAATCATCATATCTCTACTTTCTAAAAGAAGAACCTCTTGGATAATAGTTAGTTTTCTATGAGGTAAATCAGACGTAGAAGAATAAAAGAATTCCTGTTCACTAACCCCTAGTTCTTTACATAATTTAGATAAATTTTCTTTTGAGATCTGTCCTGTTTTTCGCCACTTTCCAACGCTAACTCGATTTACATCTAAACGTCTTGCAATTTCTGAATCACTGAGCCCTGAACTATCTATGTATAGTGCTAGCTTTTGTTTGAATTGATCAGTAGTCATTTTATTTAATTCTATTTATTCCGTTCCCCTAAATTTTAGCGAATATAAAAAAATTAAGTAATTGAACTCTTAGGGTTACAGTGTTACCTTTTGGTTTCTGGCTCTTTAAAAACCCACTCATGCACTACACCCCGACACCAAATTTAGTGCGCGTATCCCACTGCGCACTATTGCGAGCCCCTAATGCTCTGGGGCTCGCACCTTATTCTTGTGCTCTTATGTGACAATAGTTCCAATTCAAACATTTACCTAATACCAATGAAGAGGGACGTCTTTCCCCTCTGTGATGCTTAGTCAATCGCCTATTGGTCCAGGTGAACATAACTCATCACCACATCAATACTGAATCAACAAGCGGTGTCCTGCCTTCTCAGCTTTCCTCCAAGGACTTGATCTCTCTGTTCAATTTTTATAAAGTTGCCCCGTCTGCCATTGCGCAGTCAAGCACACGGGGTTAACCCCCCTTAAATGGCTCTCTGAAACGTGTCGCGGCTTTTTCCAAGTTCAAACGGGAAAAGTGAAAGCATACTTAACTGCCCTTAGCCTACATCGCTTTGGTGCTATCAAAACTAGCCGAGCCCCGCGCTCGACTTAGCGTCATGCACGAACTGTGCTGTGCCGCCTACCAATATTCAGAGTACAGGGCCATCACGCCTTGATTTTTTCGTCTCTGTTACTTTTATTTCATGCATGAAATGGGTTCAAACCTAGGGGGCAGTGTTTTTGTCTCTATATACCCGCACTTTATTTGTGGGTTCTTTTTTGTAATTAGAAGTTATGATACTGTTTGTTTATACAGTGTTTTTTTGTGGTTTTGATGGGTCAAAAGGTAGAGTAAGGATGTTTCAATCGATTCAACGGTTCATTAATTGGCTTTATAGTGATGAACAACAACATAAATCTGATTTGCCTACTTCTGGTACGCTGAGCGCTCCAGAGGGTTTTGTGTTGCCTGCAACTCGGGCTGAGCTTGAACACGACGAGATTATCCAGGACAAACTCCGTGTCTTAAAACGCAGCGGCCTTGCGCTGCCGTTTGAGGTATGGCCTGAGTTTGTCGTCGATACGGTCGTGAACTACGCCATGTGGTGTCAAGATATCCCTGCATCAGAAAATTATCACCACACCGGTAAACGCGGTTTACTGCTTCACAGCCTCGATGTGGCCATTTACGCGATGCGTCTGCGCCGTAATGCGATATTACCGCCCAACACCCCACCCGAAGAGGTTATCCACCGTGAAATTGTGTGGGTCTATGGCGTGTTTTTATGCGCGCTGCTACACGACTCAGGCAAGATCAATGATGTGGACATTGAGCTGTATCAAGAAAGCGGGGAAGGGGAGCGTTGGAGTCCAGTGATGGGCGCCATCGACAGACCGTACCGTTGTCGTTACAACAAAGCACGCCAGTACTCGACGCACCAATATATGGGCCATACCCTACTGACTCAATTGTTAAGCTCTGACGCCATGCTGGCTATCTCCAGCGACAAAGCCCTGTTTCACACCATGGTTGAGTACCTCTCGGGTCATAAAAATCCGGACAATGTCATTGAGCAAATCGTCACGCAAGCGGACGCGGCCAGCGTCGCGCAAGACTTGGGCGCTGACAAAGAGGGGATCAATCTCGCCGCTGAGCAAGCGCGCGGGGCGACGGTGTCTCTTGCGGGACAACTTAAGCTGACTTTATCGCACCTTCTGCAAAGCGCGACCATCCCACTGAACAAAAAAGGCGCTGAAGGTTTTGTGGAGGGGGAGCTCCTTTATTTGATGAGCAAACCCATTGCTGACCGTCTACGCAGCACGCTGCTGGAACGTGGCATCACCTCCGTCCCATCGGACAATTCCCGTCTGTTTAACGAGCTGCAGCAACACCAACTTATTCGACCGAACGCTGACGACCTGGCGATTTGGAAGTGTGAGGTGCTGCTTTCCGAGTTTGACTGGCGTCAAACTTTTACCTTTATCTGTGTGCATTGGCCGACGTTCGCCCCAGAAGCCGAGCTGGAGAGCCTAGTGGGGCACATTCTTCCTGTTAAGGGAGAAGCTGAGGGAGAAGCGACGTCTGCTCAACCTCAGTCAATCGTGTCTGAGAATGAAGATGCACCTATGACAGACACCACTCATCTTGAAACGCCCCTCAACAATGACGCCATCAGTGATGACCTCATGGCTTTCATGCAGCCAGCCATGGCGCAGGTTACCTCACAAACCGAGCAAGAGGATGAAGCCCCAGAAGCGATACCTCCTGCAGCAATAGAGCCTGCCGCGCCGATGGATGAGGTTGAAGCCGCGCTGGAAGCGTTAAACGCTGAGTCCGTGTCTACGGCTGAGTCCAATGAGCCTCACGCTCTCCTACAGAAGATTGATTTGAGGGAGACCCATGGCGAAGACTTGGGCCGTGCTTTCTACGAATGGTTAGATTCGGTTCTTAAAGACGGCGTGCACCCGGTGAACCGTCAAGACGCGTTATTCCATCGTCTTGAGCAAGGTTTGTTTGTGGTCTCGCCTGGCGCCTTTCGTACCTTCATCGATGAGCGTTGCCAATACGCCAAAGCCAACAGTTACAGCGAAGTTCAACAAGGGTTGCAACCTCTAAAGCGTCATATCGTCACGAAAGAGGCGCGTAACGTACACAAAGCGCGCATTCAAGATTCCAATCAAGCGCTGAACGGCTTTTTGTTTCCTTTGACCGAAGCGTGGGAAACTCGCTACGCGATTAATCCACTTGTGACGTTGGAGGGGGTATGAACATGAACAAAAACGATCTCACCAGTGAAGTGTGCCATGTCATGATCACCAAACTGGCTTACTTGGCCAGTTCGGGACAAGTGGCAGCCTTGAGAGATGTGGGGATGAGCGATAAAGATATCTCTCGTTTAGAGCACCTTTCTCTCTGTGAGCTGAGCCGCTTAATTGATGCCCGTAAGCCTCCAGTCGATATTAAAGAATGGATCTCATCATTATTGCAAGAGTTGAAAGAAGACGTTCCAGATAGATATCGTGACTATCTACAATTCGGTGCAAATAACAGAATGATGTTTCGTTTGTTTCAGGTGAATGCTGCTCAATGCAGCGCGTGGCGAGACAGCTTAAACATCGATCGTCAGTATCGAGCAAGAAGCATCTCTCATAAACAACACAGTGCCGTGTGTAAAGCGCTGATGGATCAAGGGGATTACCGTCAAATCAGTGCAGAGGCACTGTTGCAGATAGCGAAGACGTACCAAGTCAGTTTAGGCGCGTTATGGAAAGAATTAGAAAAGTGGGATAAAGAGCATGAGCAATAAAAAGCAACAAAGCAACAAAATGGGCGGCTTGGTGGCCAGCGCCGAGGTGCAATTGCACAGCGTCGAAACCGTCAAACTCTGGAATCCATCGAAACGGAGCAAGGCTCCCGGTGTTGGGTTGTTTTTTCAACGCCTTTCAACACTGGAGCATGCAGCGCGTCATGACGATCCCTACGCGGATTTTGCCCTGCTTGAAATCGAGCGTGCTATCAACGCGGCGTTTGCTCTGTGCCAATCCACGCTCGATGTACTGCCTCAGCGCAATAGTTCTCGTATTTTGTATCATGAGACCTTGAGCCGCGCGCCGGTGAAAAAGTCGGTATCGGTCAAGACACGCTTTGGTTGGCGCCTGCTGGCGTTGTTAGAGCAATTTGATATTGCAATGGTACAGCTCTCAGATGCGCACTTTAAAGCGCAGATGACCCGCAGTGATTTTGAACAACATCGCCTCGCGTGCTTGAAAGCCCTGCGTGGGATCATTTCAATGAGCGTCACCTTTCAGCATTCGGGGGTGACCCGACAAGATGTGACGGACAACAATGCGAAAGCGCAAGCCGCTCAGGCTAAGCTCGGCGCTATCCCTTTTGAAGTCCTTGAAGGGGTCGATCGCGCGGAGTTTGCGCCTGTGATTAAGGTCTCTCATGGCTAAACGAACCGTGTTTCAGGGGGCGCCAGAGCCCCTAACGACCAAGCCAAGCACGGTATCCTTTGCAGTGGAGCAAGGCGCGCCTTATCATCCCGATGAAGCGTATCAAGTCTTGTCGGGCGAGAGACCCGCGCCAGAGGAAGAGCAAACGCTGCAAGATAAGGCTAACGAGCATGAAGCGCAGCGATATGCGCGCGAAAGCAAGCGTTCACGAAAGCGCTCTGAGCTCTTGGTCGAACTCGAAAAAGCCAAGCAAACCCCAATGGGGAAGGCCACCCAACCGCTCTCGGATTATGAAGCGGCTTTGGTTGCGTTTCATCATCGCCCTGAGTATGCGCTTGAGCGCTGGAAGAAAAGTGGCAAACCGCCTAAGCTCCCAGCGGGTCTCGCCGATGTCTTTCGTGCGGTGTTAAAACACGGCGCTCGGGCTAATGGTGGACTCTACTACCAGTTGCAGCGTCAAGGCAGCACGGTGTTGTATCGTAAAGACGCCGCGCAAACCTTCGATCACTTAGTGCTCTATATGATTTGCAACACTTGTCTCAGCACGCGTTCGTTCTCACTGAGAGGCACACAGTCACAGATTGGCGAAGTGATTGGTAAAAGCCAATCCACGGTCTCTCGTTGGTTCTCCTTACTTATCAAGTGTGGGTTGCTCCGTCATGCCTTTATAGGGGATAACCTGGCGACCGACCCACGTGGTGGCCTGGTGCATGATAAAAGTGATGGGCAAAAGCGCAATCTCAACAACGTTTATGTCTTAACGGATGACTTCGGGACTTTAGTTGGCGGAGAAACCGCTGGAAAGAAACTTTGCCAAGAATTTGAAGCGGAGGATAAACTTGCGATTCAAGAGGGGGCAGGAAGCCTACCTGCACGCTTGGCCATACTGCGTAATACCCTATGGGAAGGCACCATTGAACGTCGTAACCAGGCGATTGGGGCATCCAGTACCAGACAAAAAGTTCAACAAACCAATGATCGCTCTAGAGCGCTGAGCCTCGTCGTTAAAAAAATGAACGATGAAGGGTTAGACAGCACGCTGAGCCAACAAGAATTTGAGCTGACAGCGAATACCCGTCTCAAACATTTGGGCTTTTCTCCTACCGCTTCACCGCCCGAGCCCCTCGCGGCTTAATCTCCCTGCTTTTTCATCCTTTTGCTTCTTTGAAGCGGCTTTTGCACATCTCTCTACTTATCTAATTTGACCTTCATTACACTTTCTTAGTCAGACTTTACCTCTATTGTTTCTCTTTTCGACTGATTTTCGGTCTGCGGTGGATAAAATTCTCCCATGGGGAGTGTTTTGCCTGTTTTGTACGTTATCCACATAAAACGAATACTAACTATTGATATATATAGATACTACGGCGGTGAAAAGTAGATACCCCATTTTATGACTTAAATTCGATACTTTTCTTTCTATTACTAATTTTAAAAATCTGTGGATAGAATGGATAAACCAAAGCGCCTTAAAGTCCCTCCCATTCTTATCGTATTAAGCTTCTCGATAACCTCGCCAACAGAAGATATCACGATAAGAACGGGCCCCACGTCCACTGACCATCCAGTAGCACAGCGATATACTCCGAAGACGCGTTGATATCACCGCCTAATCTTACTCGCTACGCTCGCGCATTCTGGCAAGGCGAGGGGCAAGATTTAAGCCATGGTGACTGACAGTGTGACCTTTTTTGTGAAAAGTGCGGTGGTCAATATTTTTTCGCTTTGCTCATTCTGTATGTCGTCGCGCGCTCCTCCATGGCCCGATGGCAGTACTTGGCGAGCGCTAAGGGATTGTGGCGTGCGTTAAAGTGGCTTTGGGGTGGGGGATGGATAAAACCAAAAAAGTTAGTATTGAGATGTTACCTTGATTTAAGTGACTGTTATAAAAGAAAAAATTCGGCTATTAAATAGCCGATTTATGCTATTATCTTATTGAAAATTATCGTAATTAAAATGAGGAAAGCATGATGAATGAAGTGTACAAAAAGTTTGGTGAGGCGTCTGAGCTGGCACAGCTTTTAGAGCATGAGCTCGGGACGTTATTGATACGTATTTTTGGGGTGTCCCCTAATCTTGTTACCGACAAGCCCGAGTTGGCTTGGACGCTTTTGGATGATGAACATCGTCCAACATTGAATCTCTTTATTCGTCAACAAAAAGGACAACACCAAGAGGAGCAGATAACGCAGGAACTTAATGAGGCCTTCAAAGCTCAACATGGCATTAACCATGGCTTTTTTCGAATGTATCATGGTTGTAGCGAGGCTGAAATGCTTGAAGCGTTAGAGGCGGTGATCATGATCTTATGGCAAGGGTATCGTTCGGTCATGCTGCTTTCTGGCGTTGATATTGATGATCTTCTCAAGTCTTAATTTGAAAAAATGCAAAACATAGCCTCTTATCCAACTGATTTCTCCCTCCATATTGATAGGCTCTCTTATGTCCATCGTTGATATTGATGATCTGCAATGCCCGCCTTCTAATGCTCTTTTGTTTCAGTGGTGGGTTAACGACGTTCGTCCCAGTCCAGATTATCAAGATAAGATAGATCTCACTGGTAAAGTTTCATTGGAAGGTTATACGCTTTATTACCAAAAAAAAGAAAATGGTTGCCTCGCTTTTGAAGTGCCTATCTTACGATTTGTTTACCATTGTGATGAATCAAGATGGGTGGTGTCTTCATATGATGTCATGGGGAGTTGGGTCAAGATATCAGCGGCAAAGACTTTGTCGTCATTGTTCACCCGATTGCCCGTCAAGAAAGCACTCGAACAACTGAACCTGAGTCTAAAACCAATCAAACACATTGAAGCGACTTTATGGACTGGTAAGAACACCTTTATTTCAGGGTATGTCGAGACGCCTTTCGATCAAGGCGTTCTATGGCGAATCTATTTGGAGAAAAACTCAAAAAATAAATACCTCCAGATAACCAAAGGTGACTTCAAAAAAGTGAACATTAACGTGTTTTACGAGCCGGTGAGAGGCAGAAGTTGAGTGCGTCAATACGCACTCGAGTCTTAAGTGAATCGATGATACTTTATCGAGGTGCGAACTCAAGGCGTTGAGTGTTAAGATAATAAAATGAAAAATACGCCCCCAACCCCACATGACGCGCTTTTTAAGCAGTTTATGACTCATCCAGAAACCGCTAAGGACTTACTGGATATTCACCTGCCAGCTGAGTTGCGTGACATCTGTGATTTGACAACACTCAAGCTTGAATCCGGCAGCTTCATTGAAGAAAGCCTGCGTCCTTACTATTCGGATGTGCTTTATTCTCTCAAAACCTCTCAAGGAGAAGGGTACGTCTATGCGTTAATAGAACACCAAAGCCGACCAGACAAAAACATGGCATTTAGGCTGATGCGCTACGCGATTGCCGCTATGCAGCAGCATATCGATGCTGGCCATAAGCATTTACCTTTGGTGATACCACTGCAGTTTTACCATGGCAAAATATCGCCTTATCCCTATGAGATGAATTGGTTAAAAGGTTTTGCTAATCCAGACCAGGCTAAAGCGCTTTATACTCAAGACTTTCCATTGGTCGATGTCACGGTCATATCTGACGATGACATCATGCAGCATCGTCGTATCGCCTTGCTTGAGCTGGTCCAAAAGCACGCGAGACATCGAGATATCATGGATTTCCTTGAGCCTCTGGTCACATTGCTCTTAACCGATTACACTACAGACAAGCAAGTACAGTCATTGATGAGCTATTTACTCCAAGTGGGTGAAACGAACAATCTAGAGGCGTTGATCACGTCGCTGGCTTTATCAGTACCGAAACACGAGGACACACTTATGACGATTGCAGAACAATTACGCCAACAAGGCGAACAACGTGGCCGCCAAGAGGGCATCCAAGAAGGACGCCAAGAAGGTATTCAGCTAGGTGAAGCTAAAGCGCTCAAAGAGATGGCGCGTAAGATGATGCTTAATGGGATGGATCAACAAGCTATTATGGACGTGACTGGATTGAGTAAAGACGAACTCGCCCAACTTTCTCACTAGCCTAAAGAGATAACGTATCAGTCTTGCCCGTTTAACGGTAAGGCTAACTTCCGTTTCACTCAGCCCTCATTTTTTGACAACTACAAACACCACTATTCGGGGTTCCACGCTGGAACCGCCGTTTTTTCTGATTTGAGAAAAATTGGTGTCCGATAGACCACCGTTAAACGGACAGTCTCACTCATATTTAAATCAGGCTTCTGCTGCTGGTTTTATGTTTCATAAAACTGGTACGGTTTAATTCTCACTTAAGGAAGGTTATTTGTACGCGATTGCTCGTGCTAAAGCCTTAATGATTAGAATTTATATAGGGTTCGGAATTTTCGGCGGTTCCGGCTTAGAACCCCTATTCGTCGTTTCTTTGATCCTTACCTCTCTCAAAATTAGGTACAAACGGTATTAAGCCGTTTTAACTACAAACATTCAGTCAAACATATTTACGGAATAGCTTCCATTAGTCAAAATACTTTACTAAAATAAGTTTTTTTGTCAAACATTTTGACTAATCAGTTCAGAGGTATCTCAATGAGTTTTGTACCAGACTATAAGCTCTCAGAGCTCAGTAAAATGGCTGGGTTTGACACCGTTGACGAATTGGCCAGGTACGCATCTACAACGCGCCAGAACCTAGATAATTGGAACAAGTCCCAATCAAAACAGGGTTTTCTTAGAGTTGTGATTATGGGGGCCAAGGTTTTGAAGGCTCAAGATATTAAACGCCGAGCAACGGTACCTAACAAATAACAAACATCCCCCTATCTAGGTGGTCACTCGTTAATCAAACACCTTCAGCAATAGGTGGTTATATTGTTTCGTCCCTCCACGAACATTGAAGTTATCCGTCCCACACCCCCTGACTTCATTCTTATCATTGGCTTTTTGTGGTGTACGTTTTGCCTTCTGCGCACGACTGCAAAGCGGGCAACCGATCTTTTTTACCGTGGCCAGAAAGTTATTGGGTGTTGTATGGAAGGCGCCGTGCTCTGGGCATAATATTTCGACAGGGGTAGAACGATTGACATACTTCATTTTCGAAAAGTCGTACCGCTCACCGTACTTTAGTTTTGCTTTTTGGATAAAGAGGTTTTCTCGATCTTGTCGCGATGGTCTTAACATAGTGTCTTGTTGTTTTTTATTAATTTAGACACTTTGGAAATCGTGTGTCTGGAGCAACCTATAAGCGTTTCAATCTGGCTGTAGCTTTTGCCTTCTCGAAGTAGGCCTTCTATCTTTTGGTGCAATTTGACATTAACCGGTCGACCTTTGTATTTCCCTTCTTTTTTCGCTCTTTGTACGCCTTGCGCTTGGCGTCGACGTCTATCTTCATAATCTTTTCTTGCGACAGCGGCCAACATATCGAGCATCATGCTGTTGAGTGCTGCAAGCATTCGTTCTGTAAACTCATCGGTGGTCTTCATAAACTGATGACTTGTCGGTAAATCGAGTGCCACCACTTTTAATCCTTTACTGGCGATGATGTTTTTCAGTTGCTCCCAATCTTTGGTGTTCAAACGACTTATTCGGTCTACTTGCTCAACTAGGATGATATCACCGGCCATGGCGACATCGAGTAACCGAAATAACTCAGGACGATGTAATTGAGCGCCAGATTCATTTTCTTCAAACCAGCACGCGATCGGGAACCCCATTTTGTCTGCAAAGTCAATCAGGTCATTTTTTGCTCGTGAAGCATCTTGCTCGTCGGTCGATGCTCTTAGGTAACCATAAATTCGTATATTGCTGTTCATTGGTGCACTTTACATTGGTTTAGTTATATTGGTGCATTATACATCTATTTTTGCTATTTACAGCACTAAAATAACCTAGTGCATTAAAGGTGTACCTAAAATAGACTGATTTGCGAGGCTGTTCTTTTGTGATTAAAAACTTGCGAACATTTATTATTTACGTAATATGTAGATATACGTAAATAATGTTTTATTGAAAATATAGGTTTTGTGATTTATGGAATTTAGACAAAAAAATACTTCATCAGTTGCTAATTCATCCGCAATGAAATATTTCACTCAAAATGTAAGTGATCCTCAAGCGGCAAAAGATGTATTCAATGTGATTTTAGATCGCCTTGGGAATTGTGTGGATTCTTATCCGTACTGGCATCCTATTCTTTCTATACCAGCGCCATTAGATCTTGATGGTAGATGTTTAAGCGTCCTTTACCGTGGGATTGACCATACAAGACATTTTGTTCGAGGATTCGTGACCTGTCCTTATGGGGAAGATAGTGCTAACCAGCTTATCGAATATGCTAACGGATTGCCTGGACTGAATGCTTTTAAATTAGACTCTCCTTTGTACTCAGATCATGCCTGTCCGGTAGTAGTAGAAGCTATCAATGTTGAGTTAGAAGGGGACGGAACTATTCGAGGACAAGACGCTATAAGGTGGTTTTTGGAAGAGCAAACCAAGCTTGCTAAGTATGCTCAAGTCGCAGAGACGTGGTGGAATATGAGAACAGATATATTAGGAAAGCCTCATGGGTCTCGGTCTTCTACATTTGTTAGTCCGCATACGGGTGGGCACATGAAAAAAATTCTAGAAGCACTGAATCAAAGTGGAGTCTACGGGCCAATCAAAGAGAGCTCTTTAGATATGCTTTCAGACAAGAAGCGAGAAAGAATATCTAACACGCTTATAAACGCTGCCGTTCAAAACTATAAACCTAAAGATCAAGCAGAGGTGTCTGAATTTTGCTTTGAATTGCGAGGAGAAGAGTGTAGGGCGAGGATTAGGGATACATGGCAAGATGGTGAGGAACTATCAGTAAGAGTCCAAATTGGCGATATTAATGATTGCGCTCTTCTCGTCCAAGGGTATTTCTATCCTCAAAAAAGCATTATTCAATCATTAGAGCCTACAGGAAAGCGTTTGATTGCAGAGAAGTTTGTCTGAACAAAGCTACGTTAATGGTTGTGTAAAGTCTTATGATGGACCATTTATACTCATGGGAAATGATGAAAACATTTAAAATTGATTTGCCGCCAGGCTCTGCTTATGAGTATTTGTGCTGGAAGGAAGATTTAGATACTAGTAGGGAATGCTTTCGTGATTACACTACGGTATGGGTAGATATAGATAAACTTGTTTATTACGCGGAGAGTAAGTCTAATATAGCGATGGTTTCTAGTGTTGACGCATGGAGTTCTGATAAACGGGATCATTATATCAAAGGGGTAAATCCACATGATGATGTCGGGTTGCTATCTACCCCTAGAGTTTTTTTTCATGATTATGAAGAAGAGCTTGTAGAGCGTAGATTTTTCGGTTTTCGACAAAAGATTCGTATTGTGAAAATTCAATATGCAGGCTTTGTCAATGGTAGGCATCGAACTCGAATTGCTCAGTATCTTGGGGCGAAGAAAATCCCCGTCCAGACTAGTAAGGATAATGTCGAGGTTTTGTTAAAGTTCTGCTCTCCGAATGATTGAGATAATTCTATCGACAACTATATTTATGCTCTTAACTCGTATCAAAAAATTATGTTTTTATGTTAGCGTCTGGCTATCTCACGAAACCCCGGATACTTTTGTGATGCATGAAATTTAGTGCTTTTTGAGTCGCCTAGCCAGCCCATCACATTGTTTTATCTTGTGTTATACTTAGCCTGTTGTAGTTGAATACTGACTGCACAGTATTAAGCACACGGGGTTAACCCCCCTTAAATGGCTCTCTGAAATGTGTCGCGGCTTCTTTTAAAGAAGTGAAAGCATACTTAACTGCTCAGGCTCTGCGCCTGTTCATTCAACTGCTTGATTTTTAAATCAATTCAATATGACCACTGCGTCATTATACTGCTCTTCTTTCTAAGGGCTACATTCTACTTTGCGACAGCCTGTTGCAAGCAACATAACCCTACTTGATGCCCAGGTTCTGAGGGGGACCACTGCGTCAAAAGACTTAACTTAAGGAGCGATTCTTTATCTTTATCACTACCAGTCAGCGTGCAAGCTGGCGAGCCTAAATCATGCTTGAATGATTAATTCGTGGGGGATCCACGTCACCGAAGGGTGTTAACTTAAGATGCACAAAGGGCATTCATTTGAAGCACAAATGAATGCCCTTTGTCGTTTTTGACAAGCTTGATATCAATGGTGAAGACGGGGTGTTGGAAACAAACGTTCTTGATTTGAAAGGCTTGTGGTAGAATTTGTGTGGGCGCTCTTGGCTTATTTGCCATGAGTGACTGACTTTTATGTTTGCTTGTGGCAGATAAACAAAAGCCCCGTTATCCGGTTACTGTGTCCAGCAGTAACTTTCATTTAACGAGGCCTTAATCATGCACTACAACTTGATTATACAGCCTCTTTTATTGTGGAGGCAACAAAAATGCCGAAAAATAAAACAGCACTCGCAGGACTGATAGTCTTGTGTGTTACGTTCTTGTGTAGCTTATGGTTAGTTCGAGACTCACTCTGTGAGGTTCGCTACCAGGATGGTGGCACAAGTTTTCTGGCTCAATTTGTTGTCTACGAAGCAGTAAGATAGAGCTGGACAGGAGGGGGTAAACCCCCTCCTGATTCAGTTTTGTGATGCATGGCCTAAGAGCGCCCTTATTTCCTTTCAATTAATTTTTTGATTTCTTCTTCACTCATCTCCAATTTACGACAGATTTCAGGCAGAACTTGATGCGTCAAGCGCTGACTTTCTATGATTTCATTGACGTAAATATCAGGGTGAATTTGCGGTGGGAAGAGCCCCATCATTTCGGCTTCAGTATAGTCGTACAGTTCTTCATGATCTTTGTTGAGTAGGTGAAGCAGTTCTGCTCGTAGCGGTAAACGGTGTTGATAAGCGTGGCATTTCAGTGCAGTAATATAACCCTGAACTTTTAATCCAGTCTCGCGTTTAAAAGTGTCTAATAATGGGAAGCGGTCTTTTTCTTTTAAAACGTGATAAGCCGCAAGCTCGACCAAGATTTCATCCCAATAGTGGTAATATTGGAATTCGACTTCAGGAGCTTCTGCAATACTTTCAAAGAAGTTTTGGTAGTAGCAATCCAAGTTGATCATTGCGTTGAATATCTCAGATAGAAGCGATGCAACCTCGTTATTTTCAATGATCTCGATTGATTCCAGTTCAATACCGATGTCTGGTGAAAAAGACATTCCTGCTTGGAGTAGGGCGGCGAGCACTTGTTCACATAGCGAGGTTTTATCTTCGTCCAACAGGGAGCAAGGAACATCAAATAAGCTACGTTCGCAAGCTTCCTGTGCCAGTACATTAGTCAGGGTCTGCCATTGCTTTAATGGCTTTAGCCCACCAATGGCAAGAATCGTTAAGCTATCTATGTATTCCTCACCAATGGTCATGCATTCGAGTTGTTGACTCAGCTCTGTTGGGACGTCTGGTGATGATGATTCGAGCCATGTTAATAGTTGAGGTTCATCGACGTGAAGTTTATGCGCAAGCGCATT
This sequence comes from Vibrio sp. R78045, assembly GCF_042466085.1. NCBI lineage: Bacteria > Pseudomonadati > Pseudomonadota > Gammaproteobacteria > Vibrionales > Vibrionaceae > Vibrio > Vibrio sp. R78045. The sequence goes on along the minus strand of NZ_JAXHBS010000011.1, from coordinate 66,959 downwards.
CAAAGAGCCCATCTCTTGCGCTGCAAGTAAGATTAAAACGTTATCGTCGTCTAAATAAAGGTTGGCATTATTGAAAGCGCCGGTAAGGTGGTGTTCAATTGAGGTTAATGTCATTTTTTATAAATACCTTGTTTTACTATTGGTTAATGTTTGCATGATGTTAAGTAGTGAGTGGTGATTTCTTTTCGGAAATGGCCAAGTTCTTGGCTGACTATCTCCTTTCGAGAATCGTAGGATTCTTGTGTCACCGTAGCGTTCATTCTCTCTTGCGCATAACTATAACGAAGGCCATGTGCGCCGAGGGACCAGCCAAACACGGACTTTGATAATTGACTAAAAGCATTGCTAAATTTTTTCCCACCGGTTATGTCGTAGTACGTTTTGATTTTTACTTTTCTATCTACAACAATTTTCGGTTCAGTTAAGCGTTTTGTTTCAAGTAAATACGCCAACTTATGGGGAAGCAGTACCTCCCGAGAAAGTCCACCTTTTCCTGTCACGATATATTTGACGCCTTCTAACCCTTTAAAACGCGACTCTGACCACTTTCTATTTTTGGATGGAATGCTTTCATCGATGCGCCTAATCGTTAACAACTCCTGAGCTCGCAATCCTGCTGAAAAAGCGATGGCTGTAGACAGGCGCATTTGTTCTTTTTGGTGACTCATTAGGGTGGTGACTTGCTCATAAGAGTAAGCTCTATTCACCCATTGACGAGGTGTTAATTCGCCGTTTATCTCCACCTTTTTACCCGGTTCATAAACATTAATAATACGTTGTAATAGGGTGCGTTGATTTTCTAAAGAACGTGCAGCAATGTTGTTTTTTTGGGATTCAATGTATTTATTTGCAATGTCTAATGTGATTTGCTTTACTCGCTTAACCCCAATTTTTCTCATAATTAAAGCCGTCACTTCAATATGGCGATTATAGGTTGTGACACTACGAAGTTTATTGGGCGCTTGCGACTTTGTTTTACCTAATCCATTGTAATAGTGATGATAAAACCGATTAACCTGCTCTTCAATTCTATTTATTGTTCGGTTTTGTTTTTTATTCATAGACCCCCACTCCCTCCCAATGCTTGATGCGATTATAAAGAGCCGTTTTGCTAACAATAATATCCTTTTCGTTTTTTAACCAATAAATGATTTCACCATAGGAACAGTGGTAGTTTTGCCTCAAAATGAGGATCTCACATCTATGATGATCAATGATACTTCCCTTTTTTTTGCTTTTATGATGAATGTGAGAAGACGTTGAAACAGTTGGTTTGGGCATTGCCTCAATAAGCATCTCTAGACTGATTTCTTGTTTCATCGGTAGACATCCAGTAATCGTATCTTCTTTTTATCGTCGACGTTGAAATTGTTATGCCACAATATTCACTGAACCAAAATGATATATTATTAAAGCTCGCGCCTAATTGCCTCAATATTAAAACTTCATTTTTATATGAATCAATTTTAGAGCACCTTATCTTTCGATAATGTGATCGTAATTGTTCAACATCCAACGCAAGTTTATTGTTAAGTGGACAGGTTCTTTTATTCGTCATAAATGTAATGATTCAAAGCGTTGCGTTTAAGTGTTCATGATAGTTTGCCACATGTAAAGCGGTATTTGTAGTAATGACGTGCCCCTCAGGGCTAATTTCCTAATCAGCCCTGAGGGGGCACGGGGATGAAAACGGGGGATTTCGGTATTACGTTGAGGCAAGGTGTAAATAAATGAGGCAGTAAAGAGAAATAACACGGATGAGGCAGTGGCAAGGTGAAAAATGGAGCGAACGCGACAACCTTGTTGATGGGGCAATATATTGTGGTCTGAGGCAGGAGGGGAAAGGGAAAGCAAAGGGGTGAGGCAAAAGAAATAAAGCGTTAAGCGATCAGTTCTGTGTATTAATACGTGGTCAGTATAATAATAAATTATTGTTGGGCGAAACTTTAAATAGTGTAACACAAAATAAAAAATAAATACTCGTTAGAAATAATTATTTTTAATGAGTATTTTTCCTTTCCATTTTGATAAATTTTCTCGTGACTTTATTCAAAGAGGAAAAACAGATGGCAAAAGGTCTTTTTATTTTTGATGGCAATATTGGTATGACACCAGAATTGCGTTGGCAGCCGGCGAATGACCGTTCGAATGGTGAAGCTAGACCGTTATTAAAATTTAACGTCAAGTACGACCGTTTAATTAAAACACAAGATCCAGAGCGTCCTTATGAAGATAAGGGCGGGTTTTGGGTGGACATCAGTTATTGGGGGCGTGACGCCGAAGCGTTAAGCAAGTTATTACAAAAAGGCATGCGCGTGCGTATTGAAGGCGAACTCCGTATCGACGTTTGGGAAGATAAAAATAACCCAGGCCAAATGACGTCAGGCATGGCATTAACGGCTTCATTAATTACCATCATGGCGCAGCGTGTTGACGCCGTGTTATTAAAAAAGCCACAGCAGTCAGGGGCGCATAATAACCCAGCCTCTCAACCAGATATTTAAAAGGTGGGCGAGAGATGAGAGGAGTAAATTTATCTAACGCGATTGCAGCACTTCGATTTCGAATGCGCGCACGCCGAAGTGGTGACGCCGACCAACGCGCTCAAGCGGAGCTCGGCGTCAAAGCGCAAGAGCCATTTTGTTCGCAAGTGCAGCAGGCTTTAATTGGCAACCGTGAAGGCATGACGCTCAGTAAGGTCACACCTGGTTGGGTGAAACAGCAACTCGCCAGCAAGGTGACGACATCATGATGGGTGACTTGTTATTGGGTCAGCGCTTTCTTTATCAAGAAGGCTCTCTAAAGGTGACGCTGTCACCTTGTTTGTACGTCGGTTGGAGGTAAACCATGCGTGTGTTTTTATGTGAAAAACCGTCCCAAGGACGAGACATTGCCAAAGTACTTGGTTGTCATGAAAAAATCGAGGGGGCGCTGCGCGGCCAAGGGGTGGTCGTGACCTGGGGATTTGGGCATATTTTGTCTCAAGCTGACCCAGAGCATTATGACGTTGCATTAAAAGCTTGGTCGTATGACACGCTCCCTATCGTGCCGACTGTTTGGCAAATGGTGGTGCCGCCCGACAAGAAGAAACAGTTCAATGTCATCAAGAAATTATTGGCCAGCGCGACAGAGGTGGTGATAGCCACCGATGCCGACCGTGAAGGGGAAGTGATTGCTCGTGAGATTTTAGAGTTTGTGGGTTACCAAGGCCAAGTCTCTCGACTTTGGCTCAGCGCCTTAGACGAAGCGAGTATTCGTAAAGGTCTGGATAATCTCAAACCCGGCAGTGAAACCGAATCGCTCTATTGGGCCGGGCTTGGCCGCAGTCAAGCCGACTGGTTGTTGGGTATGAACCTAACGCGGCTTTGCTCTCTAGTGGGACGGGAAGCCGGTTATCGCGGCGCTTTATCGGTGGGCCGCGTCCAAACGCCCACCTTACGGTTGGTGGTTGAGCGAGACTTGGCCATCGCTCACTTTGTCTCTAAACCGTTTTATGACGTCGTCGGTGACACGGGCTTTTCGTCTAAATGGCAAGTGCCAGAGGCGCAGAGTGATGAATTAGGGCGTTGTTTGTCTCGTGAGGGAGCTGAGTGTGTGGTTCGTGACTGTCAGGGACAAGCGGCGACCGTGACGGCGTTTGATACCAAGCGCCAAAAAGCCAAACATCCCGCACTGTTTTTCTTGGGCTCTCTGCAGAAGGCCATGTCGGCTCAGTTCGGTTACACCGCGCAGCAAGTGCTCGATACGGCGCAAGCCTTGTATGAAAAGCACAAACTGACCACCTACCCGCGTACCGATTGTGCGTTCTTACCGGTGAGCCAGCAGGGCGAAGTGACTCAAATTTTGAGGACGCTGGGTCAGACCTCAGACTTCGCATCGATGTGCCAGGGCGCGGACGGGGCAATAAGCAGCGCGTGTTGGAACGATAAAAAAGTGGCGCAGAGTTCGCACCACGCCATCATTCCTACCGCGAAAGTGCCGGTGCTCACTGGATTGACGGAGCGCGAAAAACACGTGTATCAGGCCATCGTGCAGCGTTACGTGGCTCAGTTCTATCCGCATGCCGAAGATGACGCCACTGTGATTGAATTGCAGTGTGGGGGGCACCGTTTTAAAACGTCCGGCAAAGTGGAACGCGTCAAAGGCTGGCGGGTAGTCACTAAGGAAGAAAAAGAAGAGGGGAAAGGGAAGAGCGAAGACAGCGTATCTCAATCTTTGCCCTCTCTAACGGTTGGTCAGTCACTGACGTTTTCCAATGTCAATGTGGTGAGTAAGAAAACCACGCCGCCTTCTGCGTTTACCGAAGGGACGCTCCTCGATGCCATGGCCAATATTGCACGCAGCGATAATGTTCCGGCTCAATTCAAAGCGATTTTGAAAGAGACAGCAGGACTTGGCACGCAAGCGACGCGCGCGGCCATCATTGAGACGCTCAAAAAGCGCGGCTTTGTGGAAGCGAAAGGAAAAAAGCTCCTAAGTAGCGAAGCAGGGCGCGGTTTGATTCAGGCGCTACCGAACGAAGTGAGCAACCCGGTGATGACCGCGATTTGGGAGCAGTCGCTCGAAAGCATTGCCAAGCGAGAGATGAGCCTCGATGCCTTTATGCAAAACCAAGAAGGATTTGTGCGCGCCATTGTCAGCAAGGTGAAGTCTGGGGACATCACCATTACCTTACCGAAAGTCGTAGAGCCCGAAGCGCCCTGCCCGTTGTGTGGCAAGACAATGCGTCTTCGCTCGACCAAGAAACCGTTTTGGGCGTGTGAAGACCGTGAGCAATGTGGTCTTGTTCTCGATAGCGTGCGCGGCAAGCCTGCCAAAAATCAAAAGTGTGTCTGTGGCAAAGGCGTGTTAGTGCGCAAGTCTGGGAAAAACAAAGGCAGTTTCTATTGGAGCTGCAGCGCGTGGAAACAAGGTTGTCAGAAACGTCATTTCGATGACAAAGGCAAGTTAGGAAAGGAGATGGGCTCATGATAGTCGCTCGTTCGTTATCACCGGCTGAGCCCGACCTGATGGAAGGACGCACATTGGCATTGCTTCGTATTCTGAGCTTAGAGGGGGTGGAAGTGGTTCAGTACCACGCCCCTAAAGGCGGATGGACGCACGATGCGCTGGAGTGTGTTGATTATTTATCAGTGAGTCCTGATGGTTGGGATGCTTATCTCGGTGAGCAGTGGATTGGCTCCTCTGAGGTTTGAATTCAAGAAAGAGTCGAATAATGAGTCGGCTAGACGACACAAAAATTCAGCTTTAAGCGCTTAATGGGTGAGAGGGATATGAGGCAATTTCTCACAGAAGGTCAGCTTGAGGCGTTGTTGTCGATGTATTCAGAGCGGGACTTTCCTAACAATACTCGAGAGGCGGTGCGCCTTCGTATTATTCATGGTCACACTTACGAGTTGGCGGAGTTTATCACCGGCGTTTCGCGCCGCAATATTTATAACGGGGTGAAAAAATTGAAAGTCGCGCATGACGTTATGTTGAAAACCTATGGAGGGGAAGGATGAGTCCGTCTATCGAGATGACGTTGCTTGAGTTTTTCAAGCGAGCCCGTCGCCCACTGTATTATAAATCTAAATTGAATCAGCTTCGTAATCATGAAGTCTTGTCACTGGGTGGGGTTCGTCAATCTATCGGTCAACGTCGTTTTGCGTATGGCCAAGCCTACCTCAAGAAACTGACGAAAGGCCAATATACCTTTGTTGGGTTATGGACGTTACCTAGTAAACCTGAGCGTCAAGATTGCTGGATACAAGGCACCTTTACTTTAAGTAAAGGCGTGATGCGTTTTGAGTCAAGCGTGACAATCGCGCATTTGCACGGCTTTTTTAAAGTCTGTCGTTATCTTGGGGTGCATAAGCGAGCCTGTGTCACGCAATATCACCGTGCTAGCGAGGCCTATAGACAGGCGCAACGTCAATGGGAGCAACAGTGGGAAGACTCGGAGAATGAATATACCACTCACCTTGAGCCAGAAGATTTTTCTTACACATTGTCGATAAGGATAGGGCCTAGACCTTCTCGTTCTGATTTTGGTTGTTGGTTTCTTGCGCACGGGCACTCGCCGCTTTTTGATGGTGAAGTGATGAGCTTTCATCATTTGAATCTGGATAGGGTGGACTTTGACACCCACGACCGCATGGTGACGCCTCCGCGCAGTGCGTTAATTCAAAAAGGGGAGGCGCTATGAACACGTTAACGGCCTTGCCGCCACCCCAAGTGTTACTGTCATCGACGATGGCTTCGTTTCACGGTATGGAGGGTGAACAAGCGCAATCGAAGGTGCTGACATGGCAAACGCTCTACCGCTTTTTAAATGGCCAGTCTTGGCGAAGAATGGTCAAACGCGAGCAAGATGGGGCATTAGATACGTTAGTGCTTGCTGGACTCTTTCGTCTCGTTAAGCACCCCAATCAAAAAGTCACCATGCAGCGTCTCTCGTTAACGTGGGAGGGGGAGCGTAATCTCCACGGGTCTTGGGTTGGATGCCAGTATTCGCCTGATTTTATGATGCAATGTCGTCAGGATTCATTGGCGTGGCGGTTTTACAACATATTGGAATACGTAATAGGCGCGCTATTGTCGGATTTGGAAAAGCAAGGGATTCAAGCGCTCAGCGTGCCAGTGAAAGCGCCGAAAAACTGCCATTATGACGGGATGGATACGACGCCAGTACCGATGGCTTACTTTGATATGGGGAAAACAACCAAACAGTGGGTTTCAGAGCGGTTTGGTCGGCAATTTGGCTTCCTTGAACATGGCATCAAGCAAGGTGGACGCGCGCTCTATAAACACCTGTGGGATTTTGTCGATAAAGAGAAGTTGTCGCTCTACCTGCAAATATATCAATGCTCGCTGAGCCAGGTATCTTTTGGATGTCTGCACTCCTTTAGTAATAAGGTTAAGGATGTGAGTGCCTATCAACGCCACCGAGTATGGTTGCCCTGGTTAAGTGTGTTGCCAGGTGGAGTTAACCGCAATATACATCCCAATGTATTCAGCTACGAACATTTACTGGCACATTTGCCTGCAGAGGTCAGTAAAGGCGCCATTCGAAAAATTAATCGTCAACCAAGAAAAGTTCAAGCTTTGCTTATCGAAGCAAGGATGTGGACACCCTCAGAGCTGTCGCTGCTTGATGCGCTCACGGGGTATTCCACCACGATTCAGGTTCGCCTCTTATCAACCATAAGGGACCCAAAGGCGCGACATGACCATTACGGGGTTTTGGATTTTGAGCGCCTTCAGCGTGTGGTGTTTCGATGGGCGCAATACTTCAAGCCCATGATTGGTCGCGTTAAGGTGCGCAAACAAAAAGAGCAATGGCGCCGAGCTCTCAACCAATTTAATGATGTGTTTGATTGGGTAGAGCGCGAGGATGCCGTTATCCACAAAAATCAATCTTGGTACGCTTTGGTCCAGCAACATGAACGTTGGGTGACCAGAATGAACGCCGACAGGTTGAAGGTGGACATACAAATGGATGCGTTGACGTGGGAACGAGCTAAGTGGGAGACGTTTGACACGCAAGGCATAACAGTGGAAGAAATCACCACAGGATTTGGACTGAGAAGGGAAGGCAGAGAAATGGAGCACTGTGTCTTTTCTTACCTCGATGATTGTGTGAAGCAGCGTTATCGCGTGTTTACATTGACCTCTGATGCCGATCGAACGACGTTAGGACTTTATCAAGATCCCATATCTCGCTTTGTACAATACGATCAATTGCGCGGTGCAAGAAACGACTTGAGCAGTCAAGCTATGGAGCAGGTGGCGAAGCAGTTGATTGAGACTATAAATAAGACGAAAAATGAAGGACATTAAAATGATAGATTCAATTACGCTGACTAAAATTCCAACATTAAAAGATGTTGATCCTAGAACTGACATGAGATGTGACATTCCCATTCGATTGCATTATTGCTCAGAAAGCCATCATGAGTACCAATCTCAAAAAGCGCAAATAGCGGTAGGTGCCATTTTGCCTAACGACGACATTGAAGAGAGACTGGAACAAAGCCAGCTCACGTTATCTGTTGAAGCATCTCGCTATCTGCTTGCGCATATATCCTATGCGTATTTTGATTACGGAATTGATGTGGTTCATACCAGCGTGCTCCCTTATAAAGGGGAGGGCTACTTATCCCTGAGTAATCCTCGATACATTGGAACCGGCTTGAACAATGACTATATCCAGGACTTGAGCCTGTTGGAGCATGATGAAATCAGAGGCTTGGTTCAATGGATGAAGAAGTATAAGGAAGAAGGTTGGTATCTCGTGGGGCTTCATGATGTGCATATCTCAGGAGAGTTATGCGAAAACATTCAGTTTACGTTGTTTTTAAGCCCCTATGTGTTTGCGCTTGAAGATAGGTTAGCGGCACTGACAGAAGGTCACGACAAAAAGTAAGTGGTTTTTGTTTCAGCTCAGCGACTCTTCATCTAGGTTGAGCGTAGGTTTTGGATGCTGCTGCAGTACTTTAGACAGCACGCCACGGTTCACGTTGAGCGTTCGGGCTACTTTGGTTTTATTTTGGCTGATGAGATCGACGGACTCTTGGAATATGACGGGTTTAAAAGCGTCCAGTATGACGCTGACGTCTGGTATTTCAGCCTTCTCGTCAAACTGAGCCAGATACGATTTTAAACTGGCTTTGAAGGCTTTTTTAGCTTGTTTCATTTCGTCAGAAGGGGGCGTTTGCATGAGGATTACCTTAGAGCATGAATTGGAGCGTGCAGCGGGAATCGAACCCGCATCATCAGCTTGGAAGGCTGAGGTAATAGCCATTATACGATGCACGCAACGAAGCGCCTGTGAGGAGAGCTCCGGCCAATGGAGTTCCTGTACCCCACTGGCGCAAGCATTGTAATGAATTATCGTTTTGGTTCAAGGGGGATTTGAGGCATGATTTGCTGATAAGGGCACTTAAACTAGATTTTGATGGTCGTTTTTTGTTGAGAAGATATTTAAAACGTCCGTTACTCACGTCAAGGGTATCAAGGACTCGGGGCTGGTAATGCGATCAGGGAATAGAGCGCAAACTCTAAGCGGTTTATGCCCCAAAATCATTTTCGCACGCTTCATCTTCACTGTTCTGTTGCTATCTCTTTAGCCCAATATCTTCTTACGAGTGTGAATATTTATTCAATTATAGACAAAGAGCAACCGTGATTGCATTTACGCTCGTTTGAATTGAGTTGCAAACACCACAAAACTGCCTTCATTCATTTACCTTAAATATGTAACTTATTTTTAAGTCATTTACAGGTATGCGTGAGTCATCTCACATTAATTTATTCAATGAAAACTTTTTCATATCCCACACTTTATTCGCGGAATTATCCTCCCCATATATTGTGATACCGACTCAGAAAAAGTCCACATGGTGTGGATTCACATTAATATCATGCTGAGTGAAGGAGATTAGAATATGAGCACTCCATCTATTGAATTCTTTCCTGTAGATAACGGGGATATGACTTTAATAACAACAAAAAATAAAAAGCGAATTTTGATTGATTGCAACTATCGACAACCATCCGATGATGTCGTCGATGTTAAGTCAATGCTTAGAGAGCGACTAGATAGGAATGATGATAATCAGCTATTTATAGATGCATATCTGATTACTCATCCAGATCAGGACCACACTAGAGGCTTCAAGGAAATTTTCCATACAGGCTCCCCTGATGACTGGAAAGAAAAAGACGACAAAATAATTATCAATGAACTTTGGTCATCTCCAAGGGTGTTCCGTAGAGCAAGCCGAAAGCCCGAAAAGAATGGTAACGCAACCAATACTCTTACAGATGACGCTAAAGCAATTAACACCGAGGCTAAGCGTAGAGCTAACCTTTACAAAGCTAGTGGTACCGTTGGAGAGCTTGGGGACCGTATTGTTATACTGACTCATGATGAAGACGGCAAAACTGAAGGGTATGAAGGTATTGTTGCAGACCTTTACGATGAATTCATTGGGAAAAAATCCGGATTAGATGATGGTTCTATTGAAGGGGTGCTACTTGGTCCAGCAGACCGCCAAGATATTGATGATGAAGAGACAACTTTATCTAAAAATAACTCTAGTGCCATAGTTCGATTTACAATCTCAGACGAACAGGGATGTCCTAACTATTTCTTGAATGGCGGAGATGCTGAGGTTAAGTGCTGGGAGCGCCTCTACGACAACCTAAAAGAAAAAGAGAACACTGACTTTCTTGAGTATGATGTTTTACAGGCTCCACATCACTGCTCATGGCACAGTCTGTCAGAAGACAGTGAATCAAAAGACACTGACCCTCAGCCAAGTAAAAAAGCTATCAATGCACTTGGTAATGCTTTATCAGATTCATTTATTGTTTCAAGTAGCCGTCAATTTGGAGAGAAAACCCCTCCTTCCCCTCTCGCAAGAGAAGAATATGAAAACATTTTGGATAATGTCGAAGGTCAATTCTTATGCGTCGCCGATGAGGAAGACGACTCTGGCAAACCTACATCGCTCCTCATCACATTTGAGAATGGCAAAGCTATTAAATCGGTCCCTCCTGTAGTTTTTTCGACCATGAGTAACCCAAAGACGGTGAAAAAGGAAGGCAAAAATACTTATGCGTAAACCGATCGGTGCTGCGCTGTTGTCGCTTGGGTCTGTACTGTTCAAGCGCTACAACGCACGGTTGCTGACCTCAAAGAAGGCAAAGGAGTGGAAACTTCCTTTGCCTCAAGAACACAGGGCATGGGTAATAAAAACGGATATAACTCTTGACGGTGAGCAACTCTCACTTGTTGTGCTAGCAAAAGAGACGTTCCCTTATGTGCCTCCGAAAATCTATGTTCGACCTCATACTTCCATTCTGAAGCACCCTCATATCGAAGATGGTGGGCGATTATGTGTTTGGAGTAGTCAGGTAGCCTTTAATCCACATGACCATTCGTACATTCATACCCTAGTTAACGATGCTCATAAAATGGTTTCAAAAACAATCAAAGGTCAATTAGACGATGACTTTGAAAATGGATTCCTAAGTTACTGGACAAATGCAAACCCGCATACCATAAAAGTATCTAGTTTGAATAACTTACAGAGGACCCCATCTAGACAAATATATGTAGCTTATACCAAACAGAAAGGAGTTGTTTTTGCCGACAGTTCCCTAGAACTTAACTCATGGCTGGAAAGGGCTGGCGTCAAACCAAAGTACCGTAATATAACAACTAGCATTCTAATTAGTCTTGATAAACCTTGGAAACCATGCGAATACCCTAAAACATTGGGTGAAATCGAAGATATTCTAATAAAACAGGGATGGGCGTCTGATCCTTTAAATAAGTGTATAGCGGACTTATTATCAGTACCGAAACCTTTTCCGATATTTTTAGTGAGAGTTGAAACCACTAACGGTATAGCCTGCGTGGGGATGAGTCTTGAGACTAACGCTCTAGGTACAGGAAACCGAGGTAAAACATACAGGAAACCCATTTTAGGTAATGGTTATAGGCCTGGCAAGGTTTCTAATAAGGTTCTCTTAGGACGTAGTCGAAATATAAAACTGAATGGTGTCAATGTTGATCGTAAGGATATTAGTTGGATGCTGGGTAGAGATAGGAACAAAGCCTTAAAGGATTTAGGTGAAATCAAGATAGCAGTCCTTGGACTAGGTTCTGTTGGTTCAGGATTACTCCCTCTATTGGTTAGGTCCGGGTTTAAAAAATTTGTACTGGTAGATGGGGATATTCTGGAACCAGCAAACATCGGTCGTCATTGGTTAGGAGAGCAACATGTTGGCCAAAATAAAGCAAAAGCTTGTGAAGATGAACTTAATCGCATGTTTCCTTGGGTTGAAGTAGATTTATGCAGCCAGAGTGAATGGTTTAAAGATGAAGCAACTATTGAGGAAATAAAGGATTGTGATGTGATAGTGAGTGCTACTGGTGAGTGGGCTTCTGATTGTGCTATGAGAGATTTAACTGAAAAAGAAGATATAATCAGCCCTGTAGTTTTTTGCTTCACGGAAGCTCATGCTACCGCAACTCATTGCTTTGTAAACATGGATGGTAGCTTTGATTATTTTGATTTATTCGATAGTACCGGGATATTAAAGAGACCAGTAACGACTTACCAAGAGAGTACTGTTGAAGCGCTACCGTCTTGTGGAGGGTTTTATCAACCTTACGGGGCAATTGAATTGAGTTATGGACATGGAATGATCTGTGAAACGATCTGTAATATTGTCCACAGTGGAGAAGTAGATAGTAATTTGAAGCATACTGTTTGGGTTGGTCGAAAGTCTTTAGTAGAAAGTACCGGAGGTACTTGGAACAGCGATTGGGTTATGGCACATGGAGATCCAGAGCAAGGATCAAAAATTATCCGAGTCGAGGAGTTGGCAAATGGAGTTTAGTTCTCACCAACTAAGGGGGTTAAAAGTCGTCCTAACAGAACAAGCTGCTAAAGCACTGTGCGGCTATTTCCAAAAGAGGAGTGATAGTGAATCTGGTGGAATGCTTTTTGGTACCTTTAAGGACGGCTTAGTTGAGATTAAATCTATATCTGAGCCTAACTTTTTTGATCGGAGAGCTAAAACTCGATTTATCCTACACAAAGGCAAAGCAAACAAGACAATTGAAAGATTTCATAAAAAAGGGCTGCATTACCTTGGAGATTGGCATACTCATTCTGAAGAGTCACCAAGCCCATCAAGAGAAGATATCAATACAATAAGGAGCACGTTTAAAGAGTCTTCTCATCAATTAAGATTCTTTATAATAATGATCCTTAGCAACAAATCTCTAGACAATAGTTACTTATCACTTACAAACGGACATAGGGAATTTTTGTTTAATGCCACCTAGTAATGAGAACGAAGCACAACTGAGTGTCGATGTCGAACAAGGAGTGAAGGAAGAAGGGTATTCCGTAGTCTGGGTAAGTCTATATTTGTTGGGGCTTCTTAGTGTTCCTTTTTCTTACTTTATTGCCTGCTCATACGCGGCATTACCAACTTGGCTCAGCAAGCATCAGTTGTTAGTTGAGTGTGTGCTTTTTGGCCTAATCGGTGGGTGTTTATATTGCTTGAGGGCCGTCTATCTGAATAGATGTGTTCGGAAAAGTTGGGATACAATTTGGTTGAGTTGGTATGTATTACGTCCCTTAGTCTCCTTAATTATGGGAGGAATGACATACTTCATGATCAACGTAGGCTTAATAGCTATTGGTGGAAAAGCCATTAGCTCACCCGAACACCTATTTTATATTCTCGCTTTTTTTTCAGGTTTGAACGTAGATGGATTTTTAAAGAAATTCGAAGGACAAATTTCGAAGACTACTGGCGTAAGGGAAAGTAAACAGAGCTCTTCAAGTAGCAATGGGTAACTTAATAACCACCTACTTTTAGCAGGTGGTTGTTAGTTTATGTACATTAAGTGAGTATTAATTCAAGTTAATGGTATTGCGTGGATCTTTAGTAGGTTTTTTAATCTAACCAATAATTGTCCAGAGTCTTCATAGACCTGAATTTTGACTCGTGGCACTTTCTAACTCGAAAGTACCCCATTTTGTGCTACGGCTCGAACTGTTATTTCAGATAATTTTCCAGTTTTAATATATGCCAGAAGCAAGACCAGACCTCGCAGCTCACCATTAGATTTTTGAAATGTCGATATCTCTATACTCTAATGCGAAACAGTTATCTCGTGAGATAAATGCTTCTCTCAAAATTACTATTGGCACATGGCTTTCTCTGTTGGAATTTATAGTATTAGTTATATTTGCGATAAGTTTTCTCTTATCGTCAGGGAAATCGCACCCTAGCGTAATACTACAAATCCGAGCGTTAATTTTTGTACGGTCAGTATTCGGGTACTCGAAGCTCTCAAAGTGGATTTTTTCTTTAACATTAGTGAATATTCTAACTTCATTTTCGTAAGACCAGTCGTTATTTTTAGTTAGAAGGTACTGATTAAAAACATATGAATCTTTTTCTAAGTTCCTTTTTGATTCATCTATATAGCTCACTTTTTCTACGCCAACTCCGCAAGGGAGTTCCCCACCAAACCAATACTCGACCATTATGCCTTGGTGCTCTTGGGCATAGTGAGACCACATCAACATAGAATTGTTGTTGTTCGAGAGCGAGCAAATGCGATAGTTGGTATCTATGAGGTTATTCGAATCAAGGTTACTTAATGTTGGTAGTTCGATGGGGTCATTTAACTGTTTTTTTGACGCTAAATAGAAGTACTGGTTTGAAAGTGCATCAATACTATTGACATTAAAAGGGGAATACTTAAAAAGTCGGCCTGATTTTGCTGTAAAGGTGTGCCATTTGAACTGGTTGATCAAGTCAGCGTTGTACCAGTGTCGCAAATCATTATATTCTTCTTCTGCTATTTCAACGTCGGGTAGTCTTTCTGCACAGCTAATGTAATTACCAATGATAATGTGATTGTAGTCTTTTGATGAGTGCATTAGCCCTATCGCAAGCTTGTAGTATTCAAATGCATGACTAAATTCTTTTCTGCGCTCATGACACACGCCAATACAATTGTACGATGACATGGTTGGCTGGTTACAAGCATGAAACTTCGTGACATGTTCTATGACGAAATCAAATTCATTGCACTCTATGCCTAAGTTATATAAACGCAGGAAATCGTCACTACTCATATCTCCGTTAGATAGTTTGACTTTCATCTCTGCTAGCTGTGTATCGTAGTATGCCTCGTTCCACTTAGTTTTTAATGACTTTAACTCACAACTCAAATGCTCATAGGTTTGGTGTTTGATTAGGTTGGGGGAGTCAAATGCCTTAATCACTTCTTGATATATTCCCCAACTATCAATCGTATCGTTGAAATGTGTCTTTTCTAGGAACAGTCGCTCTAGCTCATCGATTTTGTGTTTGCATCTAAAAGCTTGATATAGAATTTTAGATTCATCACGCAACGTATCTGCTTTGTCATTAATAAACGCCAAAACTTGCTTGTTCACTGGTTGCTTTAGGTGTGACAACGCTAGCAAGTAATATAGGCGTCCATTTATATCGTGTCGGTAATGCAAATCGTCTGTTGAGGCTTCTTCATGGTAAGTAACGACGTCTTTATATTCTCCAGCCTGAAAAGCTTTTTGTATTAGTACTTGCCTCAGAGGGTTAGCTTTGCCTTTCTCTGATTCCTTAACATAAGCTTGATAAATTGCTTTGTTGTCATCACCCAAGAACTTATCGACCTGCCAGCAACTAAGCTTGTTTATCGCAAACTCTTTACTGATTAAGCTGCGATTGAAATACGCTTCAATGATTTCAACGTTTACTGTCTCCATTGATTCTATGAGGGCTAAGCAATCCTCAACTTCATCAAGATAGAAGAGCGCAAAAACAAGCATATTTCTCCTGCAAGTAACTTTGCTGTCTTGAATTAAAGATTTAATAAACTGCCAGTCTTGAAGAGTAAAGTCTGAGATGTGATTGCTGCGGTAGAACAGGTTATCAATTGTGCGACCTAGTTTCTCAAATTCATTGCTTTCATAATCGAGTTTTAAAGATGTGATGCATGAATTCGTATCATCATCCGTTATAAAAAGTCCCCAATGAGCGTGAGCGTTATGTGGATTTAGTTTTATGGCATGTCGATAGAAGCATGCTGGAATATGTTGTTCATTGAATGAGCTGTAAATCTTATTGGCGGTATCCCCAAGGTAGCAGTAGGCGGACGATTCGTCACCGTGTCGTGAAGTTACTTCGGCAATAACATCATCTAAGCATTCTTGCTTTAGATATTGGATAAAGTAATAAAAACCTAGATACCATTCATTCTCATCGGACAGCCAGCAGCCATTTAGAAAAGTTAGCTTCGAAAATTCTTGATCTTTAATCCAACTGATTATCTTTTTATCATCAATGTTGCTCATGTTATCCATTCTTTAAACCGCTTATTTTATCAAGATTATGAAGAACTAATGGGCTCAGGTCTTGCATTTTTTAAAATTTACAAAGTCACTAACACTTCTGGCCAAATCCGTGTTGGGAGGTACAATACTAATAGATTGCCAACTAATGAAGAATTCGTTATTGCTCAACAATCGGTAGAGCTTCTGTAATCTGAACTGAAGTCTAAGCAAGAAAAAGACAATCAAAAGCGAGCCTAAGTGGCTCGCTTTTTTGTTTTATATGGGTTGGTTAAACCATCACGAACGATACTTTCTTCATCTAGTAGACCTTCGAGTCAACGAGGCTAGAGCTAACTCATTTTTGTCCGTGCGACCTGAGGTCGTATGAAGCGTTGTTCACCGCTTTATGAGTGAACCGTCTGTATCACCAGATGAACCTACGAGCCTGAATAAAGCAGCGGCTCGGACAATGTAACGAAACTTGGCCGTTGGGCTGAGTGGGAAAAGAATCGTGAGAGGAAGTTCCTCCTGAAAACCACAATTCGGGTAAGTGCTAGGTAGTCAGTATGATGAACGTATGTGAATCCATCCAAGGTGCGTTATATGATGAAGCAGCGGAAGTGGTTAATACGCTGTGGCCAAAAGGCAATGAGAGTTGGAAAGAGGTTGGACAGTACTTTTTCGTGGTCGCCGTACTCTCCGCACTTATATGGACTCCTCGTTTTAATCAATGCCTTTTAAAATAGAACGATAGTTGCGCACTTATATACGGGCTCTTATTGGAGAGCTACTCCTGCCCTTTGATGTGTTCGCTCCAATGGTCCGAGTCTATAGCGCAGTATCTAAGTACTTTTGTGCGGATCTGAATTCCATTGGTTGTATTATCGCTTTATTTTATGCAAGTCATTGAATTAAAATTTGATTGACACTACTTATGCTTGAATCGCCAATGGGTGATACTCACTATCACTTTTTATGAGTGCAACGGCGGTTCTAACCGTCTTATTTGCCAGAGCAATAGCAGCTATTTTCTTACCACGTCGCTCTATCATAGATTTTAACCACCGTTCTTTTTCTGTTGTTGGTGCTCGAAGTGTAACTTTGTACACTATAGACATTGCTCCTTGATACAAGAGGCTTCTCAAACGCTTATCTGCGCAACTTTTAGAAATATGCCCTATACGCTCTTTACCGCCAGTAGAGTGTTGTTTAGGCGTTAATCCTATACAAGCAGACGCATCTCGACTTCGAACAAATTCTTTACCATTACCTAAACGTACCATTAGACCTAATGCTACGATTGGCCCAACTCCTTCTAGTTTACTAAGCTTTTTACAGATTTTATTTTGACTGACATGCTCTGTAATTAAACCGTCGTAGTATTCTATTTGTTCTGTATACATAGCTAATAAATCAGATTGAGATGCGAGTACTTGGCGTAAACAATCTGGTAACCCATTTTCTGCATCTTCTAATATTTCTGGGATCCGTTTTGCTAAAGGAGTTATTCCTTTGGGCAAAACGATGCCAAATTCCATTAAGAACCCACGCATTTGATTACTAAGTGCTGTTCGTTGGGCTATCTGTAATGCCCGAGCACGATCCAAACACTGTAGTCCTTGCTCTTCTTCAGACATCTGACTGCAACTAGATATATGAGGAAGTAGAGCGGCAACTCCTATCGCATAAGCATCATTCTTATCCGTTTTCTGTTTGAGTTGTAGACCTTTAACTGCACGAGGTGGGATGACTTTAACTTCATAATTATTTTTCTTCGCTAAGCGAGCCCAGTAATGAGCACCACCACAAGCCTCCATGACCACTAAAGAAAACTTCTTCTTTCCAGTTAGCAGTCTGATCAAACTAGTACGGCTGATAGCTTTGTTCATGAGAACTTCACCATTGATTCTCATATAGCAAACTTGAAATGAGTTTTTCGCTAGGTCGATGGCAAGTATTAGATTCTCTTCCATATCTGAGCTCCACTATTTTTACAGGTGTATTTATAACGTAGTCCCCGAGGGGAGAGGAGTCCATACATCTATAGTGGGCATCTTATGTGGACTCCCCATTGTCAACAGTAATCGTCAGTAAATCAGAAATAAATGCGCACTTATGTACGAGCTCAACAAGAGTAGCTAACTCAGGCTCTACGATATTTACGCGAGTTAGTAGCAAATCTAAGCTACGAGTTCAAGACTCTCAGATGCCCGCTGCTTTGACTAACTGATTTTCATCCAATTTATGCATTTTACTGTTAAGACAATTTACTAAGATACTAACGGTTCAGCTTTATATTCCGTACCTTGAGTTAAAATAGCAAATGCTGTTCTGACATTTTTATTTGCCAACGCTACCGCAGCACACTTCTTACCTCTACGTTCAATTAAATTTTTTAGCCACTCTTCTTTTTTTGTTTTCGGTGGGCGATTGGCAACCTTGCTTACGATCGACATCGCACCAGTAATCAATTGGCTTCGAAACAGAGTATTTTTAAAACCTCTTCCTATCGAACCGATTTTAGCTCTCCCCCCACTTGAATGTTGTATTGGTGTGAGCCCTATGCAGGCTGCGGCTGCTTTCCCTTTACTAAAAGCTCCAATGTCAGCACACCCGAGCGCGATATATAAGTTAACAGCATTAAGGATACCGATGCCTTCAATTTTAAGTAACTTCTTACATTCAGGATGATAATTCAAAGATTCTTCAAGGCAGTTGTCGTAAATATCAATCGCTTCAACCAGCGATAAATATTGATCCCAGGCAGTAGATATTGCCTGACGAAACGAAGGTGAAAAACCATTATCTGCGTCTTCTAGGGTTTCATCAATTGTTGCTCTTAACCCCCCATTTCTGTTGGAGACTTGAATATTTAATTCAGATAACAAAGCAATCAATTGGTTTTTAGAAGCGGTTTTTTGTCTTATGCTTAGTTCTCGTAAGCGGACAATCGATTGTAGTTGCTGCTGTTCGGCTGTTTTACCTTGAATAAAGTTCACATCAGGTAACAGTGATGCTTGTACTATCGCCAAAGCATCATTTTTGTCAGTTTTCTGATTTTGTCTGACCACAGCAACTAATCTCGATGAGATTAAACGAGCATCATGCCCATGAGAAGAAGCGAGTTGCTTCCAATAATTCGAAGTACCACAAGCTTCAAACACGATTGTGGCAGGCCTTGAATTTACTAACCAACAAGTAAACGCCTTCGGTGTCATCTCTGTATTTGAGTGCACTTTTCTGTTTGTATAAATACAAACTTGGATCACTTTTTTAGCTAAATCAACGCCAACAATCGTCTTGTTCATTTGAATCTCCAAATTATTTTGAACCCTACTATTGTAGGACTTAGGGTTGGGGAGTCCAATTATCTAAGCTGACATTTTACGTAACATACGGAACAGGGTAAGCCTGTATCACTCCCTTTGGGAAAGCCTTTGTGGCCGATAGTGATGCAGGTATAGGAGGTCGGAAAAAGCGAAAGCTACATTGTAATGATGCAGATACAGGCTTATGTCTGATCACGAAAGTGAGCCCACTTCCGACAGGTCTCCCATTGCGAGAGAATTTGAAGAACTTTATTCAAGGAGAAAAGCAAATGGTGATCTCGAAAGAGATTAGTGCATCTTCTGACGGCACTCAATGGCAGTCCATCGACTGGAAATCCGTTGAAGCACACGTATTGAAGCTTCAAATGCGTATCGCAAAAGCAACTAGAGAACAGAAATACAGTAAGGTGAAGTCCTTACAGTGGCTCTTGACTCATTCTCGCTCAGCCAAGCTTCTTGCGGTTAAGCGAGTCTCTCAGAATAAAGGCAGTAAAACGTCTGGAATAGACGGTGTCACCTGGAACACAGATGTACGCCGTATGAAAGCAGTCAATCAACTGAGCCGCAAGGCTTACTCTGCAAAACCACTCAAACGTATCTACATTCCCAAAAAGAACGGTAAGCTCAGGCCATTGGGTATTCCATGCATGATTGATAGAGCGCAACAAGCCCTCCACCTTCTAGCATTAGAACCAGTGTCCGAAACGCTTGCCGACCTCAATAGCTATGGGTTTAGGCCAAATCGCAGCACGGCTGACGCCGTCAGTCAGTGCTTCAAATGTTTGGCTCTAAAGCGATCAGCTAAGTGGGTTCTTGAGGGAGATATTAAGGCTTGCTTCGACAAAATCGGGCATCAATGGCTTATGGACAATATCACGGTAGATAAACGTATGTTAGAGCAATGGTTAAAGTCTGGCTATGTGGATAAGGGTCTGTTCTATGATACCGATGAGGGTACACCTCAAGGTGGAATAATCTCTCCAACCTTGATGCTAATGACTCTCGCGGGAATAGAGCAACAAATAAAATCTACAGCCCTGAAAAAGGGTGCTAGGGCCAACTTTATCGGTTACGCGGATGATTTCGTGGTTACTTGCTCTTCAAAGGAAGTGCTAGTGAACGACATCAAACCACTGATTGCTGACTTTTTGGCAGAAAGAGGGTTAGCCCTCTCCGAAGAGAAAACGAAGATCACTCATATTGATGATGGCTTTGACTTTCTAGGCTTCAATCACAGGAAGTACAAAGGGAAATTGCTCATCAAGCCGAGCAAATCCAACACGTTGTTATTTTTGAGAAATCTACGAGAACTCATCAAAAAGCACGCAACCATCCCTGTTAACGATCTTATCAAGTTGATAAATCCGAAACTCAGGGGATGGGCGAATTACTATCGCCACTGTGTTGCTAAACAAATATTCGGGTATGTCGGCCACAAACTATTCCAAGCGCTATGGCACTGGGCAGTTAGACGTCATCCAACCAAGTCCAAAGACTGGGTTGTTCATAAGTACTTCCTCAATCGTAAAGGCCAGTGGCAATTTCACGGTTGGCAGAAAATCATGAACATGGACTGTCACTTCAATCTGTTCCAAATAGCAAAAGTGCCGATCGAACGACACGTGAAAATTAGGAGTGCTGCGACCCCTTTTGACCCTCAATACCAAGAATACTTGGTGAAGAGAAAACCCAAAAGGCTAGCTCGTAACTCTTGGAAAGAGCCTGTCCTGACTGCGTTATAAGTTGCTGGGTATCAACGATGCCTTAGTGGAGGCTTGAGCCGTATGCAGTGAAAGTTGCACGTACGGTTCTTAGAGGGGCGGCACTTGGTAACAAGTGTCGTCTACTCGACAAAACCTTGTTAGAAATTAATAAAACCATTGCGCGGTAAAGCGATTGCCTGCCGACATCAGGCACTAATAATGATGAAAAATAAATCAAATAAGATGTGATATAAATCACTTTACAAGCCCATTTGGACTGTTATCCTCAAGATGTTAAACGTTGAATACTGACGAATAGTATTAAACACACGGGGTTAACCCCCCTTAAATGGCTTTCTGAAATGTGTCGTGGCTTCTTTTTAAAGAAGTGAAAGCGTACTTAACTGCCCTTAGCCTATATTGATAGAGCTTTGGCGCTATACACCGACTTTTTATCACCCCCACGGGAAAATTATTTCCCATGGTGGGATGTAATTTTTTCTCGTGCAGCCTGTCTCGGAGAAAACATTATGTCTGATAACAATCAAAACACTTATTTCGACCTTCACACTCATGGATTTGGTTTTCTAAACCGCGTGAGAAAAGTGACACCGAAAAAAGGTGACCCGTTCTACGCAACCACCATCACGTGTTTACGTGGTGATGATAACGAAAGAACGTACATTGACTGCAAAGTCGTAGGGAAAGAGGCGATTGAGCTTTTTGAAGCGCATGGTCTTGATAACTATGACTTTAGCCCACAAGGTGGCGATAAAGGCTCACTGAGTTTTACTATCAGTGATATCTCGCTCGACACCTTTACTTATCAAAGCAACCACAGTACGAAAGCGGGTCAGTTTGGCGCAACCATTAAGGGGCGTCTACTCAAAGTGAAGTATCTGAAGGTGAATGACGTTGTACTTGTACAATCGCCAGCACCGACTGGTTCTGATGAAAATCAGCAAGCGGCTTGATGTTTGACTGCCCCAATACACTGTTGTGTGTTGGGGCTTTTTATTACTTTCATTGATGACCCACAGGGGATACGTTCCCCTATGGCGACGTTTCTCCTTTTTGCCAATATTAGGAGAGCGACAATGAACAATACAATGATGATTCAAGAGACGCATAACGCGTTGGTACTAGAGTACGTACTCGACACGAATGGTTTCACAAGTGAAGAACCCTGTCCTTGCTGCGGTCAAGCTGCTGTAAGACGTGAATTTGATGAGTTACTGGGTGGTTGCATTAACCGAGTTTACTCATTGGATTGTACTCACTGTAGCCATCATGAATGTGACCAAGAGTTTTGCTCTAAGTGCGAAGCCAACATGGAGGAAAATAAGCGCGGTTATTCCAAAGCTTGCTACTACGCTGATGTATTCGATGTTATCGAACAAAAAATCCGTGATGGTAATGCTAAAGCGATAACAGGCGTTCATTGGACTGAATTGAAACAGGCATTGCACAGCGAACCCGAAGTGGTGAGCTGGCTATGTACGTTTTATCTTCTTGACGCTGATGAGCCGCAAGCGGTAGTTCATTGGTGGAAAAAGACCATGCTGGACGCGCGTTTTGATGTACGCCTAGAGGCGCGTATTGAACAAGCGAAATTGAATTAACTATTAACCCAACCCACAGGGGACTCGTTCCCCTATGGCGGCGGCTCTCCTTATTTATTTTTGAGGAGAGCAAGATGGACAAAATCAATCTTTTACAGACCAAAGCCAGTGCGCTTTTTTCTGTGGCGAGGGGCAGTGACATTTCACCATCAGAGCTGGCAAACGCTGGTTTTATGATGCGTGAAGGTCGCTTTTACCCCGTCGAAGACATTGAAGTGATCCAACAACGCCTTAGCCATGATTTCATGGTGTGGGATGAATCTACCCCGTTTGTGAACACGCTGAGATTTCAGCGTCGCTCGCATTAGGGGCAACCCATAAACCCATAGAGGGGAATGCCTCCTCTATGGGGTCATTCCTTCTTTTTTTTATATTAGGAAGAAATGATATGACTCAACTTATGGTGACGGTAACACTGGCCGGTGGGCAGAAAATCGATTGTGACGTCTCTAAACATCACTATCGTAATAATAAGCAAATCGCGCTCCAGTTATGCACAGCCGATACAAAACGAAATGAAGCTTCGGATTCGTTTCCAGGAGAGCCTATGGGCACTCCAACGGTGTGTTTACCAAATAATCACTTCAACGAGAATGAAACGGCCATCAAAGATTGCGACGAGTACGCTGGATTTTTAGGCGCGCTTGAGCAAGCAGGAGTGGTTCGACGTACCACGAGAACCATTCATGGCCCGTATGTTTCGTATAACGTCGTGGAAGTGTTGATCTAACCGTAATGTAACCCATCCGACAGGAACCTCTATTCCTGTCGGGGATTGGGGTTTTCTGTCTTTTTTGTTATTCTTATTTTATGAATACGGAGAAAGATATGTGCGAAAAGCAAAAACGCATCGAAGAGCTCGAAATAGAGAATGTTAACCTCTATCGAACGCTCTCAGAGGCGTACAAGTTTAACGCGGAAGAGCGAAAACTTAATGCAGAAGAGCGCAAGCTCAATGTTGAGCAACGAAACATCGACAGCCAACTTATCTGGCGTCCGTGGCAAGTTGCGTTAATTCCGATATTACTTGGCGTACTTGCATTAGTCGCTGCTATCGCTAGATAAACCTCAATTCGACTTAACCTTAAAGCCTCTATCTTAGATAGGGGCTTTTCTTTACCCACCAGGGAGCACGCTCCTTGGTTTGGGCGTGGCTCTTTTTGATAAAGGAGACAAACCATGTCTGACAAATGGGTCTACACACTACCTGCCGCAAGAGGCATTCAAGCTGGACGCTGTTTTTATAACGTCGCCATGCCAATGCGAGTTTTAACGAAACTGCTTCGTATTGATGACGGAGAGGCATTAGAGCGTTCGCAGCGCTTGGTGAATCCAGGACGAGCACGCAAAGTGGCGCAATACATGCTCAATAATCGAGACAGCTATATCATTCCTTGCTTAACCGGGGTGATTGAGACGAACCCAACCAGTCCCGAGTCTGTGCAATTTAACATGCTGGGCAATGAAACGTTTATTGGTCAGCTCAGCATTCCAATGGATGCACAACTTAAACTGTTTGATGGTCAGCACCGAGCCAGTGGCATTCGCCTGGCAATTCAAGAAGCGTCTGAACTTGGTCAAGACAATGTGCCGTTATTGCTGTTTGTTGATATGACATTAGCAGAGCGCAAAATGGCCTTTACTGACATCAACCAAAATGTGTCTAAACCCGCGCAGAGTCTATCGGATGCGTATAACTCAAGGGAAGTCTTGCCTCAGTTGGCGGTTGAACTGGCTAATGAGCTCAGCTGCTTTAAAGGTCTTGTGGACTTTGAACGTAATACCATCACGGCAAAAAGTGCGTATTTGTTCCCACTCAAAACCATTAAAGACGCGACGGCAACGTTGCTGAGTTTGAATGCAAAAACGGAAACCGTCAGCGAGGCCAACCGAGAGGTGGCGCGTGTGTTTTGGCAATCACTTAGTGAGGCACTAAAGTGGGGAGGGCTGTGGATGGAGAATGATGAGCCGGCAACGGTTCGTCTAGAGACCATCAAAACTCACACGGTGATGCTCAAAGCGTATGCACTAGCTGGGCAATGCATGTTATGCCAATTGGGTGATGTGAACGAACTGCCTTATGAGCGGTTAGCTGCCCTAGATTTTTCTAGGGATTCCTCTGACTTCATGCATCGATGCATACAGCTAGAAACAGGACGAATGCTTTCTGACTCAACGGCAATACGTTTAACAGCCAATAAGTTATTGATGCAATGTGACCTTCCTTTAACACCGGAGCACCGCCAACTGGAACGTCAGTTCTTTGGTTGGAGCATTGATCTCGCGCTGAAAGATTTGGTGAACTCAGGCTTATCTAATGTCGAACCTGAGCTTGCACGGATTATCGGTGACAAGTTTGTGATCGCGATGAAAGCGCTCGGTGTCGAGTTTGGGGAAAGTTCGATGCAGGATTATCAGCATTTCTTTGAAATGATTGATGGGGACGACAATCCATCACGCTTTAACCACTTAGGGGTGATGAAATCGGAAGTGAAAAAGATCTTTTTTGCTGCCGAAGGAGAGAAGTCATGAATGTACTTTCCGGGGAAGTGAGCACAATACTCGAAGTTGTCTATGTGTATGACGATGAAGGCACCATGGCACTGGCCAAAATAACGGAAAGTCAACCAGCGCAAGATGCCGCGATCGATGTGGTTGAAGCGGTGGTGAAGTGGACAAAGGAGTTCGGCTTCTCGATGTATTCTCACGGTGAGAGCTGCGCGCACCTTCAAGAGCTAGAGCAGTTAAAGCTGCAGGTGAAAAATCATGAGGTTGATGTCCATCAAACCGACTGGTTTCGTAGCGTGTTGGGCTTTACCTTTTCAGCTAAATAATCTGATTTACTTAACGTCTTCTAATGACAAACGCCAGCGATAAGCTGGCGTTTTTGTTTCTACCGTAAGATCAAATCTTTACTTTCTGCCTTGGGTGGTAATTCAAGAAAACCAATAATAGTATCACAAATAAAAAAATTAATACTCGAGAAATAATTATTTCTATCGAGTATTTCCTCTTGCCTTTTTGTTAGCGTGTCGGGGTCTTTTATTGTCAGGAGAATGATATGCAAACGCGCTGGCTCATGTTGTCTTTTGCAGGCTTGTTGGCCGGGTGTCAAACCCCGCCTGAGCCTGTACAAGCGCCGCCACCCCCATTAAATATTCGCACTGCCCCCGAGTTATCGGGCAGCAGCGTGCAGACCTCACGTTATGTCATTGAACGCTCGGCAGGCGAGCAAATGACCGACATCTTAGGCGTGCCGATTGAAGCTCGCTTACCTGTAATGAGCAAGATGAGCATCAAAGACGGCGTCGAGTTCTTATTATCTGGCAGTGGCGTATCGCTGCGCACCCCGACGTCTTACGCTGAAACGCAGCTCTATGCGCAGCCGTTGCCTTTGGGTCATACCGATATGGGGCACATGAGCCTTCGACAAGCCTTGCAAGTCATCGGTGGTCAAGCGTTCTCGCTTGAGGAAGATGTGGTTCGTCGCAATGTGGGTTTTCGCCTCAAGTACGGGTATGAGTGGCAAGCGCCGAAACCCGTGAGTGGGTTTTCAGAAGGTAAGTCTCCTTTGGTGGGGTCTGTGAAAGCGAGCAAAGTGGCGGCGACATCGTCTCTTTCTTCTTCCCCAAAAGACGCGCAGCCAAGCGTTGTCATGACGCCGCAATTGAAAAAGTCATTAGCCTCTAAAAACGCTTCATCAGAGGTGTGGTCGAGCTTTGAGGACGATAATGATGCGTTTTTCGCCAGTGATATGCAGGGGAAACCCTCGTCAAGTTCAAAAGCAAAACCGACATCGTCTAAGTCGTCTGTGAAGAAAAAAGCGCTCACCACTTACCGCGTCCATGCTGGAGAAAGCTTTCGCAGCGCATTAACCCGCTGGGCTTACAAACATGGCGACCAACCTTTGGCGTTTGCTCAAGATAAGGCATTTTTGACTGCTTTGGATGGAGTGGCCACGCAAGATTTTGTTCGAACGGGCTCACTGTCGGGTGCTGTGAAAGCACTGTCGGCCTCTAATCCGTCTCTCAATACGTTAACGCTGTACTCAAACATACTTTCGAAGCTGATGGCTTTTCATCCGTGGAAAGGCGAGCGCGTGACGACCTTAATGGTCTCAGGTGACACATTGAAAGCGGCGACTAAGCAGGTCACCGGGCATTATGGCTGGCGCTGGGATGAAAAATCGTCTTGGCCTGTGGCTGACTTTACCTTCACGCCTTATCCATTGGTCACCAAAGAAGGTGACATCAGCATGGCCATGACCACGTTGCTTGGTCCCTATCCACTCAAAGCGCAGCGCCTAGATGCGACTAAAACTATTTACATCAAAGAGGTGACGCCATTATGAACCTATTTCGTCTCTCGGGTTTTCAATCCTTCTGTCTCATTGGCGTGCTCTTAACGCTCTCAGGGTGTGAAACCCTTGGGCTCAATGAATACGACAAGCGCAATGATGAGTCCGCCTCGGTACTCAGTGACATCGAGCGCCACCGACATCGTGAGTCTCTCAAAGTCGAACGCATTGAGCAGCCCCCGGCCAGCCTGATACCGATAGAGCGCCGCACCGATACTGACTATCTGAGTAAGACCGTGCGTGTCAGCACGCCCGCGTCGGGCTTGCCACTGAGCATGGTGCTCAGCGATGTGTTGTCACCCCTTGATAAACAAGCGTGGTTTGGGGCGAGCGTGAGCCCGAATACGCGCGTGCGTATTCAACATGACGGCTCACTGTCGGCATTGCTCAATGATATTGAGCGTCAGCTTAATGTCGGCTTTACCCCTAAAGGGGACACGTTGAACGTCGAACGCTTTGTGTCTCGCACGTTTGAACTTGAATTGCCGCCAGGGATGCTCAGCGACCAGATTGGCAGCGGTGAAAGCAGTGAAGGCGGAGACGATGAGGAAGCCTCTGCGAAAGTGGACGGGCAATACGTCACCTTATCGAGCAGTAATGTGGATGTGTTCGGGGAAGTGGCGCTGGGCGTAGAAGCTTTGCTTCAACTCGATCCGGATTTAACCGGAGAGGGGGATGCGCAAGAATCCTTAGTAGGCTCTGTGCAAGCCGTGTCGTCTTTATCTCGCTTAATTGTACGTACCACGCCAGGGCGCATGCGTGAAGTGGTGGCGTTTGTCGAGCAGTCGAAACAATCGCTGACGCGCCAAGTGGCCTTGGAAGTGCAAGTGCTCGAATTTCGTTCCAACCTTGGCCATGACCGAGGGATTGACTGGAATATTATTCGCGATATTGGTGGCGACAGCAGCTTGAGCTTTTTCATTCCTGGCACCAGTTTGGTTTCTGGCTCATCGAGTCCTGGGTTTGCGTTTACGGGCGGGGGCAAATGGTCCGGCTCAACGGCCTTGATAAATGCGTTGAACCAGCAAGGGCAGGTGTCGACCGAAACGCCTATTACGATATTGGTGCAAAACCATCAGACCAACCACATCACACAAGAGCGCATCATCGAGTTTGTTGAAAACATCAGCTCAGACAGTGACGAGGGCGTTATCACCACTGATACCGAGCGTGGTAAGCGCAGTGAGGGGGTGGATTTCATCGTCGTTCCGAACATTCAGCGCGACCACGTTTATCTTCGAACTTCGGGCATGTTAACCAAAATTGAATCGCTGGAGACGCAAGAGGTGGGCGGTGAAACCTTGGTCTTCCCACAAATGCGTGAAGCCAAAATCAACTTTGCCAACAAGCTCAAATACGGACAAACGATTGTGGTGGCCTCTGTGTCACAAATCGACACCACGACAGAAGAAAGTACCTTCCTAGGTATCCCCTTTTTAGGCGGTAACAGTGCGGTGAAACAGCGCGTCGATACGCTGGTGCTCCTCACTCCACGGAGGGCGGACGGATGATGGAATTACTGTCTCTTCCCCATCACGGTCACGCGACTAAGACGATTCGTCGCCTGAAAAGCCGCAGCCAGCAGCCTTATCAGTACGTGTCGCAACGTGGTGACTGGGTCTGTCTGTATGGCAGTGATTGTGAAGGCGTGGCGCGCAGTGAATGGTGGCTCGATGTGCTAACCGCGCGCGGCTTGCTCGATGAGCAAGAGGCTGGTGAGCACGGTGTCACCATTATCGAGAATATCGGAGACCTGTGGCACGCGACCCTGATTGACGCGGGTGTGGTGCGCCAAATCTGGACTGACACGCACTATCACTTGTGCGCAGCAAACGCAGGCGCCTCACATATTTTCTTGGTTGAATCTTTGCAAGCTGAGTCCGTGAGTGAAAACCATGAGCGCATAGTGCCGCCAAGCGACCAAGAGCTGAGCTTACTGGAGCTGTACCGGTTAACGCCACCCGCTCAACCCTTAAACAATCGCAGAGTGATAATTGGAGTGAGCGTGTTGCTCGCCGCAGTGATCGCTTTAACGCTTTATGTTCAGCGCTCTGACTCTAACGAGCCTGCGACTTCTCAAGTGAGTCATGAGAGCGTCTCGCCTGAGTTAAAAGCGCTCCCGCCATGGGGAATGTATCGCTTGGTACTGCATGAAACGGTCAGCGCGCAGACGGTCATGGAAGGGGCGCTATTGAGCGCGACTCACCTTGCCCTGCTACCTCCTGGTTGGAAAACCAAAGGCTTGACTCAACAAGGCGCAGAGCTGACGGCCACTATTGAGCGTGAGCCTAATGGCCTTATTGGTGTGTGGCAACAATGGCTGCGTCAACATGACTCATTTTCTTTGTTTTTGAGCAACGATGGGGACCAACACACGCTGCGTTTACCCCTCGCGTCTGGGATGCCTTACTGGCAGTCACACGTGATGCCGATGCAGCCGACAGACCAGCGCTTACAAGACGCGCTCGTGACCATGGGTTTTATCGCGCAGCAAAGCAGTGATAAGTCATCAAGCACTTGGCAAAGTAAAACATGGGAGGTGACGCATCAAGGGGTGAGCGCATCAGAGCTTGATACCCTGGCGGCGCTGTTTGCGGTCATGCCGGTCTCGATGAAAGCGCTCACGCTAAAACCGGTGAGCCCACATCGTTGGTCACTCTCTTTTTCCATCACTTTATATGGAGGTCTCTAATATGACCATTCCCCCAATTAAAATTGGTCTTATCGCCTTGATGGGCGTAGCGGCCGTAGGTATGAGCTACACCACGTTATTTCCTGACGTTAAGTCTGAGTACGCAGGTGCCTCCGTGCAGCAGGAAGAACAAGGCAATCATAGCGATGCCGAGTCTGGTCGTGAAGTGCCAGTATCATCCTCTTTATCAACGCTTTCTGCAGAGGCGCCGATGGCTCTGGAGCAGTCTGTAGAGGCCGTCAGTGAGGGTTTAGCTCAGCAAATGGCCAAACTCAATCTTGAGCCAGAGTCGGTCGTCCCCCTACCACCTCTTAGCGATGATATTGAGACGTACCTTAATAAGCTGTCTGAGCTAACCAGGGCGACGCTTGATGCCGATGTACGTGAGCAAAATTTACGCTCGCAACCGGACAGTCTGGAAACCGAGTTGAGCCTCATCGGCGCCCCCGTCAGCGTGACCCCGGTGGTGAGTACGTCTTCAAGAGCGTCAAAGGAGGTGCAAACCGCCGGCTTGATGTTGGGCAGCCTTGTGCAAATCGACAACGGAGCGTGGCAAGCCCGCATTAACGTGCATGGCCGTTGGCATAAAGTGCAAAAAGGCACCGTGGTCGGAACCTTGTCGATTGTCAGCGTGAGTGAGCAAGGCGTTCGTTTGCGTGATAACGGCGCGCATCGCTTTCTACGTATGGAGGGGTTTTGATGAATGAATCCAGACATGACCTGTCTTTATTGCACGACCAAACCTTACTTGAGCTGTGCATCGAAGATGGCCACACCATTGTGGATGAGGAGGGGGTGATTTGGGTGGACTGTTATGACAGCCCAAAATACGCCGATATTCGCCGCTACGTGCAAGAGACGGAATCGCTCAGTGGCGGGCGCTTTTTTGCGCGCGCCCCGATGGTGAAGTTAACCGATGAGACGCGCGTACAAACATTACTCGATATGGCGCGCACTCTACTCAATCAAGAGACGCAAGCCGCGCTGGAGTCGGCCTATGGCGATAAACTGACGCAGCTTTGCCAGGCCGCGGTGGAGGTCAAAGCCTCTGATATTCACCTTGAAGTGCATCGCAACAGTACGTCTATTTTGCTGCGCGTGGATGGGCGCCGTGAAAGGCTCAAAATCTTTGCCGGCGGGGAGAGCGCTGAGCGACTTGACCGCGCGGTGGGGCAATCTTTGGCGGCGTATATCTTCAGTCTGGGTAACTCCAATTATTCACCCAGACTGCCACTTAATGACCGCTTTGAACTGCCTTGCTCTATCACAAAGTTGGATGAGGAGGGAAAAAGTCACCGCGTCACTATTATGGTGGAGTGGCGCGTCGCGATGATGCCGCTCAGTCACGGCATTAAATTGGTACTGCGTTGTTTGACGCCCCTTGGGGAGCCTCTCACGCTTGATAATATGGATTTGTTGCCTGCTCAACGTGATTTGCTGGAAAGTAAAATGCAGCGCCGCTCAGGCATTATTGTGCTCACCGGCCCCATGGGCTCAGGCAAAACCTCGTTAGTGTACGCCTTGTTTGACACGGTTGACCGCGTGGCGCGTTGCTGCCATACGCTCGAAGACCCGATTGAGTTTGAACAAACGGGCATCACGAAAACCTTGGTTGAGCCCAAGCGTGAGTTGGTCGATGGCTCGGGGCAATACCTGGACTACACCTTCTATGCCCTAGAGCAGCTTCGCCAAGACATCGACATCACCTCGTTTGGTGAGCTTCGAAGTCATGACACCACCAAAGAGTTTACGCGCAAAGGCGAAACGGGTGGTTTGGCTCTCTCAACCTTGCACGCCAATAGTGCGCTTGGCGTGCCGGCTATTTTTATTGAGCAGCTCGGCATCCCGTCTTCCATTGTTTCGGCGCCAGGATTGATGCAGCTCTTTACCCATCAAAAGCTGGTGCGAAAGTTGTGTCCGCACTGCGCCTTAACCCTGGATGAAGCGAAAGCGGTCTATGACCATCACGATGAGCAAGCCGCTTATCAAACCAAGTTGACTCAAGTTTCAACGCTGTTACTCGAGGCGCATCATCAAGTGCGCGTAAAGCATCCTGCTGGCTGCGAGCATTGCCGTCAAACGGGTGAAAGTGGCCGTTTGTTGGTGTTGGAGCTTATCGCCATCGAAGATGCGGACCGCGAGTTCATCAAAGCGCAGGACTATTTAGGATGGAGTCGTTATCTACAGGCGCAAGGCTGGCCCGATATTCGTCGTCATACGCTGCATCGCATCGCACTTGGTCAAGTGGACATTGCGTCCGCCTCTGAGCAAGTGGATGGCTTGATGCCGGTGTCCTCTCAATCTTTATATCAACAAATCGGTCAAGAGATGGATGAGCAGGCGAACGCAGACCAAACGGAGGTCAATCATGTCGGTGTCTCTTGAACAGTGGTTGTTTGACAAAAAAGACCAAACCGCCCTCCTTGAGCAGTGGCGTACCTGCGCGCAGTACGGCATGACCACCAAGGATTTTTGCCAAAAGCTGGCAAGCAGTGGCTCGGGGAGCACGCAAAAAATTGGTCAAGCGGGTCTAAAGGCGCCTGGGGAAGGCAAACGCTTTACCGATGTGCTCAGTGGCTGGCTCTCGCCCGTCGTGGTGTCAACCCTCGCCATTGCTGAGCAAAACGGTCAGCTCAAAAGCGGCTTAAACATTGCCATTAAAGAGCTCGAAGGCGGTCAAGGCGTGATGAAGTCTCTATTACTCATGATGGCCTTTCCACTGCTGACTTTGCTGGGATTGGGCGTCTTGGGCGTGTACATCAGTGGTGAAATCATTACGACTGCTGGTCTTGAACACTCGATGGCCAGTCAGGTTCGAGAGACGGTTTCAGGGCCGGGACTGGTGGCGCTGAGCCTCTTCATTGGCTCGTTTGTTATTCAAGCGCTACTCATGCCGATATGGACAGGGCAAGGGCGCGATATGGCCGATAACATCTGGCCATTTTGCGACTATCGCATGGCGGTGGCGGGCAACCTTTTGTCCACGCTCGCCAATCTGTCACAAGCGGGCATGAGCCTCAAAGCTGCCATGACGGAGGTGGACGCTTATTCGTCTCGCTATTTGAAGTCTCACCTCAATCAAATGCAGCGCCAGCTTGAAACCGAAACCAACCCAGGGCGCGCGCTCGATACTGGGCTTTTGCTCCGTGACGCGCAGGTCAACCTGAACGTGATGGGAGATATCGCACCGCTTTCGACTTTGCTTGAAAAAAGCGCCGAACAACACCACCGCCATTTATCGAAAAAAATGGCCACGCTGAAACTCATTGTCCCAAAAGTCATTTTAGTTTGGGGTATCTTGCTGCTCGCCGCCCTGGTAGGCAGCGCCATGGCATCCCTTTTTATCTCGATACAACTCTAAGGAAACACAACATGAAACGCATTCGTTCAAACCCAAACCAACAACGTGGTATCAGCCTGATTGATTTCATCATGTACCTCATCTTGGCCGTTTTTCTCTTTCTTGGCATCGTCAAACTCTACAACATGGCGACCGCTTGGTCGGCGCAAGCCAATACCGTCTCGGCAGTGACGCAAATCAAAGCCGGCGCGGAGAAAGTCAAAAGCGTCAATCACAGTGGTACTGGCATGAGCAAAGTGTGCAGTGCCACCCGCAATGCGGTGTCCTCCACGATTTGTGGTGATACGCGTGATGGCGTTGGCACCAATGAATATGGCGGGAATTACACCTTGACGGTCGATAGCGCGAACATGCAGCGCGTGAAGGTGGGCATCACCAACATCGATACGCAATACATCGATGACTTGGCCGATACGCTCGCTAAATTGAGTGCCGGTAACTGTAACAGCGCCGCCAGCTGCGCGACCTTAGCCGTCTCTGGCAACGTCATCACTGTGACACTGTAAGGAAATGATATGAATCTTACCTCCCTCACACTAGCCAGTACGCTGCGCACCTTGGCCATGTTAGGCGTCGTCACTGGCCTATTGCTGGCGTACAACGGTGCGCGAGAAAAAGCGTTGTTTAAGCAAACAACCTCAGCGGTCATGCAAGCGATGGATGAGCAGATACGCAGCGAAACCGAGCGCACTGGCTGTCTGCACATACCGATTGACGACAACATCAATACATTGGTCAGTGAGGGATGGTTGGAGGCGAGCATCCGGGATAACAGTCCTTGGACGCTCGATATTGCCTATCAGGCGAGCCGCAACAGCGGCCGCGTGATAGGTAAGCACCTCACGTTGACGGCGCACTCCAGTCAGGAGGCAACTCGCCTTAACGAACTGGCTCAAACCGTGATAGGCAGTTGGCAATTTCAGGGTCGAACCTTAAAGATACTTGAAGTCGTTAAAGGACCAACCGATGTATCGCGCATGGAGTTTGATCCCGCCACCGCGTGTTTTGCTTGGTAAACATAGGCTTGTCGAATAAAGGAATTTCACAATGAGAAATAGAATGAAAACGCTCTTATTTAAAACGGGACCAATGATCAACCAAAAGACCAAAATGGGACTGTATTTTTTGTTAGGTTGGGGGATCGGTCTACTGACCGGTGTGAGTGTAGGCATAAATCAGAAATTGTTCATCAATCTCATTACGGAACAGCCACCCGTTGTAATGTCTCCATCCTATATTGATGCAGTACTAGTAGTACCTGCCATTACGACGGAGAACTTCGCTGATGAATAGTGCCTTCAAACAGCGCGGCGTGGGGCTCGTCGAGTTCATCCTTACGCTCGTACTCAGTCTGATTATTTTCATGGCAGCATTACCATTTTATAACGACTATCAAACTGACAAGAAAGCGAAAGCTTACAGTGAGCACATTAGAGTGCTGATAGAGCGCATTCATCAATATCAATACTACAAGATCACCGAAGAAGGGGTCGATTCGACCAGTCAAGCGAGTTGGCCTGCAACGTTGGATAACCTCATGAACGATTACCCCGAGCAATACTGGGGCAGTTGCACGATTGATCGAGAACTCAATGGTGAATGTAAGTTGCCCGATTACGTGCCGTGGAGCCATTCGCGTCTGAGTACTTACTTTTACACCGACCTTACGCACATACCGGCATTTAACGAGCATTTAGTCATTCGTATTCCACTTCATGAATTAGACAAGGATGCAAAAGAGTGGACGCGGTGGTCAAACGTGTTGATTGACATTCCAGGAGCAAAGCGAGCGGGTAATGATATCGACATTACTCTACGTCAAGCGACGTTGGCACTGATGTACGAAAACATTGTCATGCGCGATGGGAGCGCCACATTAACAGAGGATTGGGATGTGGGCGGAGCGCACGGTATTACCAATGTCAAGGATGTCACGCTTAGAGCCAGTGATGGGTCGCAAATTCCGGTGAGTCAATACCTTGTTAGCGTGAGTCGAGCCCAGCACGGCGATTGGATAGACAAACCACAATGCATTGCAGGCCAAACCCCACAGTACAAACTATCTATTTCAAAAGTAGAGATAGATACCCGTTATTACACCTTACTTGGTGGAACCAAACCTTACCTCATCAACGAAACCGCCACTCGTTGGCAAGTGGGAATGTCCACTATTGTAAAAATCAACAGCAGTAAGCAACAAGCAAAAGTGACGACCGGTGAGGCGTTATTGATTGCCAGTTGTCGTTAACCCTAAGAAAGGAAAATACCATGAAGTCATTATTTAAACGCATACTTTTTGGGCTGGCTGCCCTTGTTTTTATCTTACCTCCCGCGACGGCCAAAGTGACCCTGGAGGATGTTTATAAAGCGGATGAAGCGCAGCGAGCCCAAGACTTAGCAGAGTTTGAACAATACAAACGGGATTACAGTTATCCATTAGAACCAAATGAAAGCTCAACCCCATCAGGTCAAGTGGTTGAATTTTCAACTGGTGGGGAAACAACGTCCGTGATCACCAAAACACTCAAACCAACGAATGGGTGGGTGTGCTCTTTGAGTAAAGTCAGTGGATATTATGGCCGTGGTTTAAAAGGAACGGATGCGCATGTCTATCAATCGGGAGGGTATTGGCGTTTAAAATCTGGACGAGCCAGTTGTGGGGGGTGCGCCGTCTCAGCCAAAGCCGTTTGCTGGGAAGTTGACTAAATCCCACATATAAAAGTAGGGTAGTATGATGTCATATTGCCTTGCTTTCATATAACAACCGATCATATCAATGACCTTATTAGGTGAAAAGATCATAGTTAATATCGTGATATTTCAGATAATTAAGTGTTGAAAATGGTATAATTATCTTCCATTAAAAAGGAGTATTAATCATGAAGAAAATAGTTGTGGGTCTCTCCATTTCTTTAGTCTCAAGTTCGGTGTTTGCGATTGAAAATGGTACGACTGTCGATTGGCAAAATGACTTTGATGATATGGTTAAAAACAATTGCACAGGCCTAGTGATAGGTGGCAATCAAGTTTTAACGGCTGCACATTGTACTGATTTAACTAGCATAACCTTTGCCAATGGTGACGTGGTCAACGCAAGTGGACGGGTTGATCATCCTAGCTACCTTTGGTCTGGTTCTGGATCTCAATATGATGTCTCTGTTTGGACTCTTCCTGAGGCCGCGAATACAAAAAATATTCACTACTTTGCTGATTTAAATGTACAAAATGTCAACCTTGGTGATGATATTCGGGTTTATGGATTTGGTGGGAATTATCCTCTTTCTTATGCGGTCGTATCTATAGACAGGTTATCATCTTCTTGGCACACAGCACATCAAGGTAACGTTGTAGTTGGAAATACTATACAGGGAGATAGTGGTGGTGCTTGGTTTCATAATAATGAAGTTATTGGAGTTCACAGAGGTTCAGGTGGTAGTCTTACTTCTGGCACAGACCTTCACTACGCTAAAGACTTCCTTTTAGAGCAGATCAATGGTTGGCATTACCCAACCGTGCTCAAAGGAACGGGCACTCAGACTGTAAAAGTTCAGTCTTTACACCAAAATAGCGTGGTCGATTCTGCGACAAGCTCTGGTGATGTCACGATAACTGGCGGTACATGTCAAACCTTGCCTGCGATTGATGCTTTCGATACCTGTACGTATGAGCTCGATGTGAGCGGCTCTGGTCAACTGCATCTAACCACCAATGAAGTGATTGATATCAACCCTGTGACACCGACTCCCGTACCACCTCCAACAACGACACCAAGTTCTGGCGGCAGCGGTGGCTCTCTCGGCGTTTTCTCTCTACTTGGATTAGCTGTCTTCGGGCGTTTAAGAAAGAGACAGGTCTGATATGGATTACAAAATTAACGACTCTGTTATATTGGAAATGCTCGATGGTAATGATTGGCGCGTGATACGCACCACGTACCGTCAAGCCATACGGCTATTAAGAAAAACGCATCATCGAGGGTATTTGTTGTACCACGAGGGGGCGCGGTGGGATGCAAAAGCCTGACGATTTCACTTTGTTCAATTGTCGGCTTCATCTTGCCCCAACAAGCGGGGCTTATTGCCGTCAAAATGAACCTTATTGGATAATCTTGTGATACTTTTTGTCAACACACTTTTACTTTTCATTTTCCTACAGAGATTATTGACCTTCTCTCATGCCCCTTCCGGAAAGATAAATTTGATTAGGGGGTTCAAAGGTGTCGTCATTTTAATGGTCGTCACGGTCTGGTTGATGCCGCTTCATCTCCCCTTATTCCTCCATGGCGGTGTTCTTCTTTTCACTGCGTGGATAGGTTTGGGGTACAGTGTAAGGATCGCTTTGAATGAACTCACCTTACTCAAGCTAACCCCGTCCTTAAAGAAAAACCAATACCATGTTCACCTTTCAACGGCGATCTATCCTTTTACAAGAGATACATACCAAGAGCTCGAACTGTTGATTGAACTGCTCCCAAAATACAGTGGTCAATCATTAGTACTGACGTCACCTTTACTGAGTAAGCACGGCTCATTCTTTAACATTGAACAATTAAAGCCACTCCCTGTGAGTATCGAGGCTTCTTATCATTCTTATTGGCGTTCACCGCTAGCGTTTCTGGTATTGTGTTATTACAAACACATCAAGTGTGAAACTATTCTTATGCATTCCGATTTATCAAGGCAATGTCGAATACATTTAACGTTGCCTAGAGTCGATGGTGTCTAAAGAGGTGATATCAATATGAAAAACTTGGCTGGTCATGACATTTCCCTGTTTCTTTTTCGGTTTGTTCTTCATCGTAGAGGGATCAATTTTGTCATGAATGAGTCGATTGCGGAGGATTTATACCCGGAGACCGAGCTAAAACTCAAACCTATCGTACACGCCTGCTCTGAAACTCTCTTGCGCTATAAAGACCAATGTTGCGGGGAAACCATCATGGACGGTAATCTATTGGTGGATGGTGACTTTGAAGTGATGCTATCGCCAGGGCTGGGCCGACATTTCATTCTGGAAGAGAAAAAGAACCTTTTCTCTGATGCTCATGAGATTGCTAAGTTGCTGATGGATGTGATGGACAGGCGAACGATTGAGATTGACTCTGGGGAGTATCTAGGTCCCCAGCCATGATCAGCTCTATCGGTCGTACGGGAATGAACCTTCAAGGGCTTGAATCGTTGGGGAACCGACAACAAAACACCTTTATCACTCAACTTCCTCAACTCTCCAAGGATGTCCTTCCCGATGGAGTCAATGCTAGAGTCAGCTATGATCATCGTGGACATTGCCTGATGTTTTTACACGATAACTTCGGCGTGATAGGAAAGGTCGTACTGGTTGATGGATTCATGCCTAATATCATGGCTGAATTGTCTAAAGAGCGCTCAGAGTATGTTGATATCAAAAAGACACTAATGGAACAAATCCTTACCGCGATTGAAGTTGAGTTAATCATTCAAGTTTCGTCGTCGAGCTCTACCTTGCGTTATTAAACAATATCGAGCGGTCAGGAAAGGAAGTGCGAAGTATTTTCTTTTCTGACTGCTGTGCAGGTAGGGCGCAGCCCGTAGGACGGCATAGAGTCCTGTTAAAAATGGTCAGGAGCTGCATGATCAGATAGATTCGTTTATTATGTGCACCATCCACTGTTAATAACCTCACCTTTATGCCCACGACCAAACCTAGCCTAGTCAAAGCCAATTTCAAACGATTCATGCGTAAACCCAAATTGCGTATTGAAAAAGCACAATCCCTTGAGGATTTACTTAACTGCGCGGCTTTTGGAGTTCGCTGTAAAATGAACAAGCTTTCGATTAAGGTAAAAGACGGACATTTGGTCCCGCACCAATACACCCAAGGCAAAACTAAGCCCTAGTCGGTCTCAACCCACAACGCTTACCCCTTTCGATGCAACAAAAGATGAATCACTTCATGTTCATCTACATGGTCCACTTCCACGCGATAAATACCGTTAGTTTGCACCGCTTCAATGAGTGCTTTTAATCGATGAGTTTTCAGCGTCATCGCTAGCGGGTTGATTTGGTTATTGTCTTCATCAAACCCATTCTCAATGCCTTTCTCTTTCATATAGAGCGTATCCCTTTCAAGGTCTTTTTCTATGTCTTCCAGCATCGAGGGGAATTGATGCTGTTCAAATAGACCACTCAACATGATGTAGAGTTCATCCGCTTGTGAAAATTTAGCCTGGTACTCAAGGTTCAGACGGTTCACATCCCATAACTTTTGCTCAAGGTTGCCGATGGGACTGCGGCCAATGCTGAGCATGGTTTTGATTTCAGGTTTACACGTTGAGAATTGAGGGTGTTTGACTTTTGGTTTGATGAACTTCACGAGTCGTTCGTTTCTTCTTTTCACAGTCCAGAACCCGCCTTGCTCACTCATGGTGCAATAGAGGGCGAGCAGCGCGTGGGTCGCGAGTGCATCAAGGGCTTGATAGTGTTTCAGATTTCGGCTCATCTGCTGTCTGCATTTGGGGTAATTTAAGGAAAATCAATTATTATAGCATAAGTAAAAAATAAAAATACGCGTTAAAAATATTTATTTTTAATCAAGATTTTCCTTGGGTGTTTTTGCTACGGTCGTCCCATCACTGATAACCGTAGGAGCGAGGTGTGAAATTCACTCTCAAAACGTTACTTAGAGGGCTATTGTTTAGCCTGTGGAGCCTAATATTAAGCGCCGCTTGCCTGTTCGCCTATCAGCAGGTTTTCTCACCGGTTCAACAGGAGAGCTTTGACTCGCGATTGGACGCACTGCATCAAAGTTTGGTGTTGGCGATAAATGAAAGCCGCGACAAGGAGCGTCAAGCGCGCCTTGAAGCGCTTGACGCATTGCAATTCACGCTTGATGGCTTAACCCAGCGACTCGATGCGCAGCAAGGTGACATCACCGAACTCATGAACACTCAATCCAATCAAGGCGCTCGTTTGGATGAGTTGGGCTTAGACAGCAAAAAGCTGGAAGTATTGGAAACAAAACTTCAACGCCTCTCTCGTCAATCCACCACAAATCGCGCACCCGCGCGTGTCAAACCTGTCGTTAAGCCCACCGTAAAGACGCCAACCATCACGGCGCCTTTTGTTTTATTTGATGTGCAAACGCGGGGTCATACCCAACTGGCGATTGTCGGTAAGCCCGGCGCCAGTACGCTCTCGGAATTATCCGCCCTTCAAGCTGGTCAACATTATCTCGGCTGGAAAATCACCGCCGTTAATGACCACCACATCGAGACGCTTTACAAAGGCCAACGTACAACGTTAACGGTCGGGGAGGGATAGAGATGAAGATTTCCATTTTATGGGCAATGGGCGTTTTACTTTCTATTTCTGGTGTAGGGGCAACAGAGCTTACGCGCAATCAGGCATCACAAACCGCCATTGAACACAACCAATCCCGCTCGCTGAGCGTCTCGCAAGACGCAAAATATTGGCAACTGAGTCAGGCAGACTGGGCGCGCTATGAGCAGTTAATGCAAAGCCCACTCACCTATGACATGCAAGAGGCGAGTCCCCTAGAGGTCTTAGCACAGTTTGCGCGCAGTGGTACTGAACGTGCCCGCTTAGCAGAGCGTTTGGTCGCATTTGATAAGAAGCGCACCGATGGCTTGTTAGCGTTGGATGTGGCGTATCGCGCCGCGTGGGCGCGGCTCTATCCTAACTTGAAGCCGATAGGGCCACGATTGCCAGAGCGCGTCGCCCTGTTTGTTCGCGCCAAGTGCGACACCTGCGTCGATGCACTTAAGCAATGGCGCTCTCATGGTGTGGCCGTGGACGTATACATGCTCGGGGGAAATAACGCAGAGCTGCAAGCATGGGCCTCAGTGGCTGGAGTGCGCCATAGCGATGTCGAAAAACAGTGGATAACGTTAAATCACGACACGCGCGCTTTGTGGGTGACCCTGGCTAAAGGCAAAACTGTGCCCGTGGCCATTTCAGAGCAAGGGGAAGGCCAATGGTCGGTCGTGGCGTTGCCTTAATCATAAGCTTGTGGTGTTTTGGCGCTCAGGCGGCCATTCCGCCGTTGTATCAGAAGGTCGCCGCTCAGCACGGTATTCCTGCGAGCGTGCTGTACTCCTTGGCGCTCGGCGAAAGCAAAACCCAACTGCAAAGCGGCGCAATTCGCCCTTGGCCTTGGACGCTCAATGTCAAAGGTCAATCCTATTTCTACGCGACATACCCTGAAGCTTGCCAGGCGCTGCATGGCTTTTTGAAATACACACAGATGGTGGATATTGGCCTCACGCAGCAAAACTGGCGCTGGCAAAAAGACCACTTTAACCGCCCGTGTGAGGTCTTCGACCCTACGGTGAATCTCAATCACGCCGCTGTCTTACTCAACGAAGGCATGCGTAAACACGGCAGTTGGGTAAAAGCGGCCGGATATTTTCACAGGCCAGGCGGGGGCGAGCCTGCTCGGCGCTATGAAGCCACCTTTGCCCGTCACTTACAACAATGGAGTCCCTCGTCATGAATCGCCGATTAACACTTATCACTCTACTCTTACTGCTCAGCAGTCATGCCTTGTCGGCCGCGGATTTATTGCAAGGGATGGTGCCGGTGAGTACGCCGCAGTTAACCCCTGGCAAGGTGGAACGACGCACGCTCAATCAAACTGTGAGCACGCCTTTGTTTATCGTTGGGGATGATGCTTTATCCCATCGCTGGCTCAATGCTAAGCGGGATTATCTGGCGAGTATTGGCGCGCAAGGCCTCGTGGTTAACGTAGAAACGAAAGCCGGCTGGCAGCGGTTTAAGCGCTATGACTTAACGCTCTACCCCGTAACAGGCCGGGATTTTGCCGCCGCCTTTGGTCTTCGCCACTATCCGGTACTTATCGAGCGCGGTGAGCTCAAACAATAATAATTCACGACTTTTAATGAGGACAGCGCCTATGCCGACCCACGCTTTATCTTATGCAGACATTCAACGCGCGATAAAAACCACCCATCAAGTGCTAGAGAGTAAGGCACTAGCGCCGGTGATTCTGGCGCTCGCCCAGCAAAGCCAAGTGCACAACGTGAGCCCAGAGCACGCTTTGATGATGCTATTAAAATCTCAAGGAGAAGGTGATGAGCATTAACAGTGACAACCCTTTTGCACAGCGCTGCTTACCTCCAAAGCGCCTTGAACTTCCGTCAGCTAAAAAGAGAAGTAATAAAGATAAAGTGACGCATCAAGTGAAGCGCCGCATTGAAATCCTCGAAGAGCGCTGCGCCTGGCAGCGTGAGTGGGGGATGACGCTAGACGATGAGACCTTACAATGAGTGGTTACGCCGAAGGCCTGCTTCGTCCTGCCGATGAACTGCTGAGCGCAGCTATGTTTAGCATGGCCGCTATCGTGGTGGTCATCGCCCCACAAGTGTTTATGCTGGCCCCTGTTTTCGCGCACCCGCTCGGTTTTTGCCTTGGCTTGTGCGCGCTGATTCGCCTTAAGCAAGGGCTTTCCGTGCTCGGGTACCGCAAGCGATTGCTTCGCATGCCGTATTGGGCGATGAACTCCAATGACATGCCGGTGTATCAAAACAAACTCTTTCTCGGGAAAGGTTTTTTAGTCCTGCCTCGCCATGCCCAGCGCCTTTATGATACACGTCAAATCTGGGCAGAGCGCTACGTCACGCCGTCTAAACTCTACCGTTTTGCGCGCGCCATGGAAGCCAAGTACGAGGAAAAATGGATAGAGCGATTTTGGTCTGGGAAACGTGTGATAGCCAGAACTGGTAAAGGCTGGGGCATCATCAATGCCTTTCTTAGTGCCATGAACCCGGTAAAACCGCTACCACCGGTGGGGGGCGATTCTCGAATGCACGGCATCGGCCTTGATGAAGAGGTTGACTGTTTACTGCCAAGCAGCGCGAGAGCGGGGCACACCTTAGTGCTGGGTACAACCGGGGTCGGTAAAACGCGCCTCGCTGAGCTTTTGGTGACGCAAGATATCCGTCGTGGCGATGTGGTGTTGATGTTTGACCCCAAAGGGGACGCCGATATGCTGCTTCGCATGTACATCGAATGCCTACGAGCGGGGCGCCTCGATGAGTTTTATATCTTGCACTTAGGGTATTCAGACCAAAGTGGACGTTACTCACCGGTAGGGCGCTTTGGCCGCATTACGGAAGTCGCGACCCGCGTTTCCGGCCAGCTCGACGGCGGCGGCAACAGCGCCGCGTTCAAACAATTTGCCTGGCGATTTGTCAACATCATTGCCAGAGCCTTGGATGCGCTCGGCAAAAAGCCCGATATGGCCGCTATCCAGCGCTACGTGACCGCCATTGATGAGCTCTATGTCGATTACTGCGTGAAAAAGCTGCCTTCTTACCATCCAAAAGCGGCAGAGCTTGTCACTGCGCTGGAAAGTAACGTCAACGAAAAAAACACACCGCGTCACCTGCAGGGGCGAAGCGCACGTGTGGTCGCCCTTGAAATGTATTTTGGCGCGCACCCCGCTGCAGACGATGTATTGGCCGGACTTCGAAGTGCGATTCAATACGACAAAACCTATTTTGATAAAATTGTGGCCTCCTTACTGCCCTTGCTCGAAAAGCTCGGCACCGGTAAGACCGCTGAAATCATTTCACCGGTGCATACGCCCGCCGATGAGCGGCCCATCATCGATTGGCGCGAGGTCATCATGCAAGGGGGCGTGGTGTACGTGGGGTTGGATGCACTTTCTGATACCACGGTGGCTGCCGCATTCGGTAACTCTATGTTTGCCGACCTGTGTTCGCTGGCGGGGGAGATTTATAAGTTTGGTAACGCGCCAGGCTTTGCCAAGATCAAGCCGCGCAACATCATGATACACGCGGATGAATTTAATGAGCTGATTGGTGATGAGTTCATTCCTATCCTCAACAAAGCGCGCGGGGCTAAATTTGTCGTCACCGCCTACACGCAAACCGAATCCGATATAGAAGCACGTCTAGGCTCGCCCGCAAAAGCGGCGCAAACCAAAGGTAACTTCAACAGCTTGATATGCCTTAGGGTTCGCGAGCAAAAGACTGCGCAAATTCTCACCTCACGCATGGCGACCGTCACCATCAAAGACATTGTGCCCGATACGGGCGCCAGTGATGCGCCCGGCAGTCAGACCGGTTTTCACTCAAACAATAAAGACACCCTGCAAAACAAAGAGGTGCTGTTGGTCAGCGATAACGACATCACCAACCTACCCATTGGCCAAGCCTACGCTGAGCTCGAAGGCGCCAAAATTTGGAAGCTTCGCTTTCCATTACCAGGCAATGAAGGCGACCTTGAATTGCCAGAAAACATCCAAGCCTTAGTCGATGGGATGCTCCAAAAAAGCCAATCGGTTAAAAGTACGCACGATTGGCTGCACGACACTGAGCAGTTCAACGCTTGGATGAATAATGCCTACCTTGGGCTCGATGAAGAACAATCACAGGAGTCATGAAATGAAAGTCAATCCGATGAATAGAGAAGCCTATCAACACACTAACCCTATCGCCAAGGAGACGTTTCAAGCCTTTTCTTGGCAATTTATGAGCCTCATCACCAAGGCGCTGGACGCGCTTGGTAAAAAGCCCGAAGTGACGACAATCCTACGTTACATCACCGCC
The DNA here is from genome assembly GCF_042466085.1 of Vibrio sp. R78045. Taxonomy (NCBI): domain Bacteria; kingdom Pseudomonadati; phylum Pseudomonadota; class Gammaproteobacteria; order Vibrionales; family Vibrionaceae; genus Vibrio; species Vibrio sp. R78045. Next base: position 22,424 of record NZ_JAXHBS010000011.1, on the reverse strand, counting down.
ATTGATGAGTTGTATGTCGATTACAGCATGAAAAAGCTGCCTTCTTATCACCCACAAGCGCCAAAATGGGTGGCGGCTTTAGAAAGTCACATCACTGAAGCGAATACCCCACATTACCTGCAAGGGCGCAGTGCTCGCATGATCGCCCTTGAAATGTATTTTTCTTCACACCCCGTTGCGGATGACGTATTAGCTGGGCTTCGTAGTGTCACTCAATACAATCCAACCTACCTCGCTAAAGTCGCCGCGGCTTTGCTGCCTTCACTCGTAAGGCTCAAGGCAAATAAGGCTACTGCGCCTTTTAATGATGTCTCTGTGGCTATCCGATAAGGTCGATGAGGAGGCCTTGTGGCAGAAAAAACACCAAACCCACCCGTAAAGCGCGAGGAGCCGACGCCTTGGTATGGCCTGCCTTTTGTGGCTTTGGGGCATCTTTTTTGGATATGGGTGCTATTGATCTTGATCGAGTGGTTCGCGCCACTTTGGGGACAAATGACGGGGCAACACGCCAAAACCGTGTTAGTTGAGCACATCACTTTGCTGCAAAGCGATCAGCCGCATCTGGCGGCGAAGGTGATGGGATTGGTGAATGCGCTGAGTCAACGCATCGAGACACTGCTTAGCATTGAGTTTGATGGGGCATTGGCTTTTGCGAACGTGTATTGGCACGGCGTGGTGTATGTCACCCTTGCGCTGTTTGTTCGCGTCGCGCTGCTTTTTTTAAGTTGGCCTTTGTTCTTGCTGGCGAGCTTTCTTGGGGCCTTCGATGGACTGGTCTCTCGTCAGCGGCGCACCGCCTTTGTGGGGCGTGAAACCGAAACCACGCATTACTACGCGCGCCGAGCCGTCTCTATGACCATGATGGCCGCCGGTTATTTATGGCTGCTCATTCCTGGGGTTTGGCCCTTACCTCCGACCTTGGTGTTGTTGCCTGCTGCAGGCATGACAGGGTTACTGGTTCGCACCAGTGTGGCGAGTTATAAGAAATACTTATAACCAAAAAAATAAAACCGATCATGATACCACAAATTAAAAAATAAATACTCGATAGAAATAATTATTTCTATCGAGTATTTTCTATTGCCTTTTTGCTAGCGTGTTGACGTCTTTCTAATTAGGAGTCAACACCGTGAAATGGCCACTTTTATTCTGTCTGAGCGTGCTCAGTCCTAACCTGTATGCCGACGTCGATACCGAGCAGCGAGAGCTGGCGTTAGTCTCTTCTCAGCTCAACACCCTCGACTACCTCATCACGCGCGCTGAGCGCGAAGCCGATTATCGCGCCGCCCGTCAGTTTGATTACGATGCGCTGCGCCTTGATATCCGCACCCTTCAAGCGGGCATCGATGCCTATTTACGCCCTGAGCGCAGCGCACCAAAGCCTGTCACCCCACTGGGCGGCGATTACCTCTCGCAGGCGCCTCATGAATGACCCCCTTTTAGCCTTCGAGCATGGCGCCGGTTTTGAGGCCAATACATTGGCTTTGGTGTTAGCTGGGCTCACCAGCGCCTTGCTGATGCTCTGGATGCTGTGGGTGTTCTGGAGCGGCTTTCGCGGCATGAAAAACAAAAAAGTGACCAAAGAGGTGTTTCGCCGTTTGGTCTTTCGCGCCGTGTTTATCTTTCTCATCCTTCAATGGTTTTTATATTACGGAGTCGCAACATGATCCAACTTCGAGCGTTTTTTCTTTTTTTTGCCGCCTGGCTGCATAGCCTGAGCGCGATGGCGGACATCCCCACCAACAATACCCCGTCTCAGGGCGGCAGTGACAACATCTTAGAGCTCATTTACGCCTATGCCTACGACATCTTGCTCTACGGTGGTGGCATTTTTATTGCCTTTTGCTTTGTCTATTTCCTTGGCCACCTTTGGGATGTATTCAGCAAAATCAAAGAGAAACAAGCCACCAAAAAAGACCTGCTCAGTGACGGCGTGATTGGCGCCGTGCTCCTGCTGCTGTCGGTGTGGGGACTCAACTACGGCCTTGATATTTTGGAGGGCGTGTAATGCACAGCGCTTCAACCTTAAACGTCATGCCGCCGTTTTATAAAGGTCTGTCGATGGGCGAGATGGGGCTGCTGGTTCTTGTGTGCATGACCCTTACCGGATTGCTGGGATTGGCGCTGTACGCGGCGTTTGGCGCACCGCTCATTTTGTTTACCGCTTTACTGCTCGGGGCGCTCGGCGCTTTTGCACTGCCCAAAAGCCTCATGCGAAAGCTCAGCCGAATCAAAACGCACCATTGCCAACATTACGCCAGCAAACGCTTTGAGCGCTGGTTTCACCCAGAGCGCTATCACGTTGATGCGCGCCGCTTTGCCTGCAAACGCCTCGGCTGATAAGGAGAAAACATGAGTCAACCACCGAAAAGTCGATTTCGCGCCTCATTGGCCGGGCGAGACAGTCACATCCGCTCGCTGCGCGGCGCGCTCGCCATGATGAGCGCTCTGGCCCTGGTCACCACTTGGGGCTGGTATCAAGCCGGTCAAGACATCACGGTGCATACACCGCCCGATTTAAGCTCAGGCTCATCACGCCCGTGGTGGGAGGTGCCTAAGCCCAATGTGTATGACTTTGCCGTCAATTTATTTGGACTGATTAACCGCTGGCCCAGTGATGGCAATCAGCAATACAGCGAGAACCTGCATCGTTACACCGATTACCTGACGCCCAGCTGCAAAAAGGTCTTAACGCAAGACTTTCAAAACAAACGTCGCACAGGCGAGTTGTCGGGGCGAGAGCGCAGTCTAGCGCCTATTCCCGGTTACGGCTTTTCAGATTGGCGCGTCACCACGCACAGCCGTGACAGCTGGACAGTACAAGCCGATTTAGAACTCAAAGAGTACGTGGATGGCACCTTAGTCAAACATAACTTCATTCGCTGGCCACTGCGCATTGTGCGTTACGACATTGACGCTGAGCGCAACCCTTGGAAGCTCGCCATTGATTGTTTTGATGGCCCAGCAAGAGAAATTCAATTCAATGAAACGCAGGAGAAAGAGCAATGATGCGAACGCTGATGAAAAGACATGGGGAACTGTGGTTGATACTGCTGCTGAGTCTGATGACTCATACCAATGCTCATGCCGGTACGCCTCGCGCCATGGAGTGGCAGGGCGTCCCGCTGCAAGTGGTGCTCACGCCAGGGCAAGAGACCATCTTGACCTTGGGCAGCGACGTGCGCGTCGCGCAACCGGCGCACTTAACACCTTACCTGTCCGTAGCCTCGCTGGCAGGGCGAATTTACCTCACAGCCACCGAGCCTTTTGATTCAACTCGCCTTCAAGTGATGCGCCTGAGTGATGGACTGCGCTTAATGCTCGATGTCAGCGCCAAAGCGGGCGTGCTCACCCCGCCGCAGATTGACATTGTTTTACCGGGTGGCAAGGAAGAGGGTAATAACTTGAGTAGCGCTGCAAACGAGTCACATCGTTCAAAATTGAAGATGGCGCCGCAAGCCTTGTTGGTGCGCTATGCCATGCAAAATCTCTACAGCCCATCGCACGCCATTGAGGCTTTGCCTGGTGTGGTGCGAGCGCCAATGGGACTGCCTCGCGATATCAGCCTGAGCGCGTTCAGTCAGTGGCAAGTAAGCGCCAGACCCATTGCGGCTTGGCAACTGGGCGAGCAGGTGGTGACGGCCGTCAGTGTAACCAATCAAGCAACTCAAGGTGAAACCCTCGATCCAAGACTCGTGACTCTCAGCCCTCGCTGCTTTGCACTGCGCTGTGCGGTAAGCTTTTCCCATCCTGAAATCGGGAACGCAGGCTCACCCACCGCCCAAGCGACGGCCTTTATTGTCACGCCAGGGCCACTGGCAGGATATCTATTACCCAGCCATTTACCTAACCATGAAGGGGAGTAGCGATGTTAAATAAAGGAAACCCCGTCATACGACTGGCGGCGCTTATCGGCGCGACCGGCTTTATCGCGGTGTTAGTCATTGCGGTCTTAAAGCCGTCAGACATTGAAGCCAACGTTGAGCCCGCCGAAGGCACCACTCCGGTCAGCGTAACGACGTCACAAACCCAAGCCCAAGTGCTGCAGGCGTTTGATGACAGCCCAACCGACACCATTCGAACGCTCAATGCCGCGTACTCAAAAAGTGAAGCCGAAAAGAAAGCCCTCTCGGACGCGTTAAAGCAAACGCAGCTTCAGGTTGAAAATCAGCAAGCCCAAAACAATGAACAAGTGAAAGCCCTTGAAACCCAATTAAGTCAGCTTGCCCAAAGGCTCAATTCGTCTTTAAACACGATTGAAGAGAAAGTCAGCCAAAGCCGAGATCACCTCAAGGTGCGTCAAGCGCCAGTGCGTGAGGTGATAGACGTCTCTTATGACGACCTTGGCATTGATTCAGGACGACAGGGACTGGCCGTGGGCACGGCGCCGGGCGGCTATCACCCATCCATTGAGACTCAGGGCGAAGCTCAAGACAACTGGGTTTGGACCGAGCCGCTGGATGCGACTCAAGACAAGGAAGGCAACTGGGTAACGCCTGCCACCCAAGTGGTCAAAAACGCCTTGAGCTCGGCGGACGATGCGTTTACCAGCCAGACGGGCCGATTTGATGCCAATCAACAAGACGGAATGCCAGTGTACACCCTACACCGTGGCACGATGCTGGCCGATGCGGTCAGCATGACCGCGCTGATGGGGCGCATTCCCTTGAACGGCCAGGTCACCGACCCTTATCCGTTTTCGATGATTCTAGGGCGTAAGAACCTGATGGCCAGTGGGTTTACCCTGCCGGATGTCCAAGGGGCTATCGTGACGGGCACGGTCACCGGCGACTGGAGTTTGTCTTGTGTGCGCGGCGTAGTCGAATCCATCGATTTTATTCGCGCCGATGGCTCGATACTCTCTTACCCAGAAGAGCTTGAAACGGTGGATTCGGGTTTCGATGGCTCATCAATTAAAACCACTGACTTAGGTTTTTTGGCCGACCCCAACGGCAACCCATGCCTAACCGGGGAGCGCATCTCGAATGCACCTGAATACCTCACCACCAAAGGATTGCTTGACGCGGCCTCGGCAGCGGCCAATGCGGTGGCGATTTCACAACAGACCATTTCGGTCGATGGCTCAACCAGTACCTCAGCCTTGACTGGCAATGCGGCGAAAAACGCCGCCGCTGAGTCTGCTGCAGCGTTCACGGGCACCGTTTCAGAGTTTATTGAGGCGCGCATGGGCTCAAGCTTTGATGTGGTGTACACCCCACCTGGCACCAAAGCCAGCATTCACCTTCGAAAACCCGTGACACTGCGCGCCCCAGCCATACCCGTTCGCGTGCGTTACGACACTCAAACCCAAGGAGCGACGTATGAATTACCGTAACCTTATCAGCGCGATGAGCCTGCTCGGATTACTGGGCTGCTCAACGTCGCAAGACGACACCTTACCCAACCCTCAAACCAACTCCGAGCAAGTGTGGCAAAACCAAATGTCAGGCGGTGGTCAAAGTGTTGGACAAGGCGGTGATGCGCTGAGCCAAACGCAAGGCGAGCTGCGTATGCCGCTTGATATGACGACATTGGCGCAGCGCCAAAGCGACTACACTCGTGACAGCTGGCGCGAAGCGACCAACGTTTTTCCAAGGCTGCCCAATCCCGATGTGGTGCTCTATGTGCTGCCGCACCAATCGGGCGCACTGCCGGTGCCTGGATACAGCACCGTCTTTCCCTTGTATGAGCGCGTGCATTACGCCGCGCCCCAAGACAGTCCGGCTAATCTGCCCAAGGAGCGTTGGTAATGTTGAAAAAAATGCGTCATGCCGTCACCCACTTTTTTACCGAAGGCAAAGAGTTGGAAGCCCCAGCCATCGATTACAGCGTACCGCCGTCGTTTGCGGCCAAACTGCCTTGGATTGAAATCAGCGATAAAGGTCTGGTGCAACTGGAAGACGGTCGTTCGATGGGTCTGTTTTTTGACATTACGCCGCTGGTCACGGAAGACAAAACACAAGCGCAGCTTGAGCGGGTGGTCTCAAGTGTCGCGCACACCCTCACCGCCTTGATTGACGAAGACAACCCGTGGGTGGTGCAGTTGTTTGCCCGTGATGTCGACCGATTTGAGGATGCCCATGAGAAGTTACTCAACAGTGCGCGCGTTGATGATGCATTCACCCGCGCGGTGCTCGATGAAGACCGCCGCCATTTCGAACTGATAGGGCGAGAGCAAGGTATCTTTGCGGTGGACGGTCGTCCGTGGCGCGCCCGCGAGCGTCAAGTTCGTCTCGCTATTTATCGCTGGCTCCCCGAAGACGCCAGTGAAACACTGCAAAAAACCAACCTTCGCACCTTAAAAAGTCTAAGGCGCCGACTGTTATCTCCGAGTACATTCAAAGATTTAGGCATCGGCATCAAGGCCAGCTCAGGCGAAAGCATTCACGCTTGGCTGAGTCCCTTTTTTAATCCCTCTGGCATTGCGGGCGAAACCCTGCGTTACCGCCCGCCCCGCAGCTTTATTGACCAAGATTTCTCCGAGCGACTGCTAAGAAGTGGGGTGCGCTCAGACGTTGAAAACGGCTTATGGTGGTTTGAGGGGGAGAAGCCCATCGCCACACGCGTGATGGAGCTCGACACTTGGGATAATGAGACCTTTTTAGCGGGCGCCGTGTTTGGGGAGGTCATCGGGGATGAAGCCATCGACAAAGGCGAAAAGCGCCCACAACACGTCCTGTTCGATGAGTTGCCCACCGGCACCATGATGGCCATGACCTTAGTCGCGCAAAGTAAGGCGCAGGCCAGAGCGCGCCTTCGCACCGTTCGAGAAGCGGCGGTGGGGGAAGAAACGGAATTAGAAGTCATTCGAGATACCTGCGACAGCTTTACCACCCTAGTTGAAAAGCATCCACTGTGGCGCGGTCAACTGGCGTTCTACGTGCAAGGGGAGAGCGTCAGTGAAATAGAAGGCCGCACAGAGTCGCTGCGCGCAATATTCAACAATCGCGATCTGTCGCTGCGCTTTGTCAAAAACAGCGACCAAGAGTCCCCACTGGACAGTTACCTTCGCTGGCTGCCGATGAACTACCATCCTGAGCACGACGACAAACTGTGGTACTGCGGCTGGGTGTGGCTGGAAGACATGCTCTCGCTCTCTCCTTTGTTTGGCCGCGCAACCGGCACCGGTAGTGAAGCTTTCCAATTTTTCAACCGAGGCGGAGAGCTCTTCGGCGTCGATCCGCTGAGAGACCAACTCTCTAATGCGCACCTCAATCTATTTGGGCCCTCTGGCTCAGGCAAATCCGCGACCTTAGTGGGCATGTGTTTACGCCTGCTGGCGATTCATCGCCCAAGGCTGTTCATCATCGAAGCTGGCAACAGTTTTGGGTTGCTGGGACAGTACTGTGAACGTTTGGGGCTATCGGTCAACCGCGTTCAGGTGAGCGCTCATTCTAAAGGCCTTATGGCGCCGTTTGCCGATGCCAAACACTTGGTCGGCCAAGCCGTGCCTCACGTCAGTGACGAGAAAGCGTTGGACATTGAACATCTTAATGACAGCGATTCGCCAGACGATGAAGCGCGGGACATCTTAGGCGAGCTGGAAATCATGGCACGGCTGATGATCACCGGGGGTGAGCAGCGCGAGATGGACGATTATCGCCGCGCCGACTCGTCGATGGTGCGTGATGCAATTAAAGAAGCCGCAGAGCATTGCCATCCCACGGGCGAGCAAGTGCGCCCAGAGCACATCAAAGACGCGCTAGAGCGTTTTAGTCAAGATCCTAATAGACCTGAGCCCCGCCAAGCACGCGCACGCCTAATGAGCGAAGCGATGGCCTTTTTCTGCGATGGTCTAGAAGGGCAAATCTTCAACCAAGAAGCCGAGCACTGGCCCGAAGCGGATGTGACCATCATTGACCTAGGCCTCTACGCAAAAACCGGGTATGAAGCGCAAATGGCCGCCGCGTACATCTCTTTGATTAACCGCATCAACGGGATTGCTGAGCGTGACCAATACTCAGGGCGTGACATTGTCACCCTGACCGATGAAGCGCACCTGATTGTCACCAATGAGCTACTCGCGCCTTACGCCGTCAAAATCGTCAAGATGTGGCGAAAACTCAGTGCGTGGTTTTGGTTGGCGACGCAAGATTTGGCCGATTTTCCGGCCATTGCCCGCAAGATGCTCAACAACGCTGAGTGGTGGGTGATGCTCAACATGCCAGAGGACGAACTCAGTCACCTTGAATCGTTTAAAAAACTCTCCGAGGCCGAGAAAAATCTCATTCGCTCGATGCAATCGGAAAAGCACAAGTACAAAGAAGGCGTCATCACCGGGATGGACAACACACTAATGCAGCGCTTTTGCATTGTCCCGCCTGCGCTCTACCTGGCACTGGGTGAAACCGATGGTCCAGCGAAAAGAAAACGCCAAACCCTCATGGACTTGCACGGCATCAGTGAGCTCGATGCGGCGCTGATCAAGGCCAAAGACATCGAACAAGCCCGGCTTGACTATCTGGGAGAGGAATAAGATGAGCCTCACCTTACTCATACACAAATCACTCAAGCGAGGGCTAGGTTTGAGCATTCTAGGCTCATGTCTGTGCGCGACCTCTGCCATAAGTCAGGAGGTCACCACCGCCGAGGTCATCGCCAGCGCAGCCTGCCCGGAGTGCCTGGATTACGAAGTGATTGGGGCGTGCGTGTGGATGACCTGCACCCCGGCGGGATGCTCCACCGACACTTCGATTAAGGTCAAACACCGCTTGCCCGACTTTGTGGTGATGAGCTACCCCGAAACCGGTGAGGCGCCCTGGCAAACCACCGCTTGGATGGCGCCAGACAATGCCTATTCAGAGAACGGTGGCCACAGCGCGCGTCGCAGCGTGCAAGGCCTAGATAACACCTCGATGCGTTTTTACAACAGCGACGTCATCGGCCACCCAGGCGGGCAGACGATTTTCTCACTGCTCGCAAGTTTTGGCTACTCACTCTCAAGTCAAGCGACGCCGCTCATGCCGCATTATTTATCAAGCCTTGACCCGCTCGGTTGGCGCTACAACTTGCCGGACATGCTGTCCACTCAAACGTGGAACCCTCTAACCGATGCGCTTGGTAACTTTGGGGACATCTATCCGCGTGGCGGCTTTGTCTTGCAGCGTCATTCGTTTAAAGCCGCAGCACTCACCGCCTTTCGCGCGCTGCATGTGGTGACCCGAATCGGCGAAGGCCGTGTGTATCAACCCTTCGTCCCAACGCCGTACCCAGGCTTTTGGCCGCCGGGGCCCGTTAAACCCAATAACGAGGACACCGCTTGGCAAATGCTCTCACCCATCGCCCAAACCGATGCGTATGTCTGGCCACAGTTTGATGACAGCTTAACGCCTTACGACCCTTACGCACCGCACATCGCCTCAGACGACCAGTACGTCTGGGCTGCGTGGCGCCTATACAAAGGCTGCCAGCGTCGTGGTAGCACGCTGATTGCCCACTTTGGAGAATAATGATGACCCATACTTGGCCGCTCAAAGCGGCGTTACTGCTCCCCCTATTGATGAGCGCCAGCGCACACAGTTCGATAGGAACGAACGTGAACCTTAAAGCCGACAACGACAGCGTTCTTCACTACACCTTAGGCGGCGGGCCAGTCATTGCATTGCCCGCCAGACAAGAGCGCATCAGCCCCACCGCCCTTGGCGTCGGTTGGGACATGAACCTGCAGTGCGGGATGTTAGACCCATCGGTCACTGTTGAAAATCAGCTCAACGGCGTGACAGAAGGGTTTCAGGACATGATGGGCGACATGCTCACCAATGCCACCTCAGCAGTGCTGAGCCTGCCAGGCTACTACCTGCAGAAAAAAGACCCTGGGCTTTACGATTTGATGACCAACGGCGTACTGCAAGGCAAGTTCGATTTTGACGACGCCAGCAGCTCGTGTGAGGCCATGGTCGACACCATGGGTGAGATGAACACCGATAAGGCTTACGCAACGCTTGCCCGCGCCCAGGCATGGACCAATGCCGTAAAAAGTGGCGACGCCGTCAGAGCCAAACAAGAAGTGCAAGACGACATGGGCGACTCTGGGGTGACTTGGGTGGGCGGCGCCAAATACGGCGGTCGCAACCAACCGGCCATCAACGCCACCACGGATGCGACGCGCGCCGGCTTCACCTTATTGTCTGATGAATCGCAAAAAGAGAGCCACCAAGGCCTTTATCGCTATTGGGACAGTGAAGAGACAATGAGTGAGTGGGTGTCTCAAGTGATTGGTAGCCAGTCGGTGCAGACCGGCATGGACAAAAGCCGAACCGAAGCTACACCAGGGATTGGTCTATCTCAAGAAGTCACAGAGGTGAGCACCGCGCTGGAAAGTGAACTTCGAGGCGCCGTCGCAGAGAACAAAGAGACCGAACACTTCCCTAAAACACTGATTGAAGCGCTGACCGAGCGAGAAGTGGACAACAACACCGTATCACGCATTGCCAGTGAGCTCGCGCTTTCTCAAGCGATTGAAAAAGCCCTGTACGCGCGCCGCGCGCTGCTCACCGGTAAATACGAAGTCAATATTGCTCAGCACGCCACGGCTCAAAAAGACATCGACAACTCAATTGCTCGCCTTGAGCGTGAGATTGACATGCTGCGCTACGAAGCCGAGGTCAGACAACAAATAGGCACCCGCACCGCCCAAGCGGTGGTGGATGACTACCGCTACCAAAGACCACAAGTTATCCCGCAAACCCCTAAATCCGACTCGGTCTTTTTAGACAAAGACCGATATAACAACAATGGAGAAGAATAAATGAACATATCAACAGCCCGACCTCAAAATCGGTGGCGCCGAAGCCGTCACGTCATCACGCTCCTTTTGTGCTTGCTCGTCGCCAGCGCACTGGCTTTTTCACTGGACGGGGACACGCTATCAAGCAGCGCATACGCCTGGTACATGGTCACTCTACGAGCGGCCGTTTACGGCCTCGCGCTGTGGCGCGCTAAGCGCTATGCCTTTGGTATCGCGCTGGTTCTTATGCTCAACGAACTCATCTTACTCACCCAATACGTCAATTTAGGAGCCTTCTCATGGTAGTCAACGATCCACTGTCCGTCTTGCTGACGCTGACCAGCTGGCAAATCTCCGGCAAAATATTCATGATATTGAATCAAACCGGACTGATTGTCTTTATGTTGGCCGTCATTGTGTTCCAAGTGTGGTTTGATGTGGCTCAAGAAGGCGAAGACGAGGGCAACAAAGGCCTGCTCAGCATGAACCGCACCGAGGTCAAACTGATGTTGGCCGGATTAGTGTGCTTTTTTGCGGTCATCCCCATGTACCCGGTGAACGTCAACACGCTCGTCATGGACCAAAACGCCAGCGAATCGTGCGGCGTAGGTATCAGCAGCGGGGCGACTAACAGCGACCAAAGCTCGTTAAATGGGGAATTGGTTCATGCCCCGATATGGTGGGTGCTCTGGCACAGTATTTCGCAAGGATTGACCAATGCGGCGGTCTCCTCGGTGCCGTGTCACTACGACGTCGAACGCAGCATGTTGAAACTCTCTCAAATCGACATTAAGAGTGAACAGCTCAGACAAGAAACTCAAGACTTCTACGAGCAGTGTTATACGCGAGCGCGTCTGATGATGAAGGCGGCCGCGCGTAAAGAGCGAGTCACTCAAAACGACTTTGATAATGCCAATTGGATTGGAGGCTCTTATTTCCTTGGTTATAATCTGGCCGCGCCAGAAACCACCTATAATGGCTTACAAGCTGAAAAGATTGTGTTCAACTTCCCTTACAACGCAGAGCGAGACGATCCGGTGCAACAGAAGTATCGCCGAACAGCGGTTGATACCAGCGCCGCGTATCCTATGTGTGACGAATGGTGGGACAGTACTCAAGGCGGTCGCAGTGATGGCCAACGCGCCGGCTTGTTGTGGCGCTTGTTCAATCACATTGAAGACACCAACCCTGAATTGATTCATGACGTGTTGGACTATGATGGCTTTTTCTCAAAAATCATGGGCTCTGAAGTCACACCGGCCGATAAGGCGAACATGCTGGTTCAGCGCGTGTTGAGTGTTGAAAATCAATCGACCAGTGGACGCATTGTTCGTGGCTATGGCCAGGTGCTTGATAAGTCCCTCGATCACCAAGTCAGAGAAGTATGGAATAGCGCGGCTGGCTGGGCAGGATTACAAATTGGGCATATCTTCACCGGTCCCGCTTACTTCATTGTGCGAGAAGCGATGCCGATGCTGCAGTCTTTGCTGCTCATTGTGGTGGTGATTGCGAGTCCGATTGTCTTAACGGTCAGCAACTATTCGATGATGACGCTGATGTCGTTGTCACTCTCTTATACAGGGTTGTTGTTCTTGACGTTTTGGTGGGAGTTGTGTCGAAGTCTGGACAGTAAGCTGTTGGAGGCGGTGTATTCCATGCATGACAACTTTAATCCGATAACCGGTACGATCAACAGCATGGATGATTCGATATTAGCGTTTGTGATGATCACGTTTTACGTGGTGGTGCCCGCGATATGGTTTGGGGTATTAGGTTACGCGAGTTATCGCGTGAATGGGGTGTCGATGGATAGTGCACTGGAAAACGTAAATAAAACAACTCAGAGAGGTTTTGATTACGCTAGAAGCGCTGTTGCTAATTCAATGAAAAAGTAATCAAAAAATAACTATGGCAATCTTAGCGATTGTCATAGTTATGAACCCAATATTCATCGTAATGCTCTTTTTCTGTATTAGCCCAAACATTTAAAGTTTTATCAGCTGAAAGTTCTGTAACTAAAGCTTCATTCACCTCTTCAAATGACATAGTTGTACTACTAAGAAGTGCATTACGCTCAACTTCCACTTCAGCATGCAGACGATCACCTTTCTCATCTCGGTATGCCTGACGCCATTTTTTCAAGAATGCTAACATTACAGCCTCTTTTGACTCAATACGGTTAAATTACCATCAGACTACGCCTTTATGCAGACGGTTGCAAATCGAATATTAAGCTTGACTGATTTTCACACAGGTTACGCCCAATTTTTGTGGATAACTGTTTTAATGTGTTATAAAAACATAATGTTAAGTTGGAATTCGACGAAAAAGCGGAAGGCAAGTCAACCATGGCAAAGACCATTCACTATGACATTCAGCAAGTTAAAGTTAGAAGCGATAAAGAAAGCGCTCGCCTGACCAGTCAGTGGGGTCAGGTTCGACAAATCTGTCGTGACAAACCACTCGGGGAAGTCGCGAGAGCAAGATTAGCGTTTAACCTTGTCGATTACATCACAAGTGAAGATCTGCCTTTTCGCTTACTTATCACCCGAGCACCACAAGCCATGGCCACCATCGCTGAAGAAACCCGAGTGTATAAAGAACATCGCGTCATTAATGGTAAACAAAGCGGGATGATTTACGCCAAAAGCGAACAAATGTTGCCAAGAGAAATCCGCTATACGAATGAGTTTGTGGCAACCCGCTACGTAGATGGGATAAAAACACCACTATCAAGCACTTCTCTCGTTGATTGCCTCAAGGCTAGAGAAGTCATAACACCACTCGATGGCATTTTGTTTTTAGGCTGTAAGCGCATCGCCAGTGACATAGCGCGTCTTAAAAAAGTCGAACCAACTATGAACATTAATATGAAACGCATCGAAGTATCAGACAGCTTCACAGGCACAACAAGAAAGATGGCGAGTTACGGATAAATATCGAGGGGTCTATTATTGCCTTATTCGTCGTGTTTCGTGAGTCTCAAAAATAGTTGTATTGCATTCTGCAGGTAGGCATACAACAAACATAATATTCTTATAGGCGGCTTCTCAAATCCTTGTACGTCCTATAGCTGTGCTCAATGCGCTCACTTTAACCCACAGCCCGAAAAGCCGCACAAGTCATTGTGCAAAATCCAATAAACACTTCGCAAGCACCAATATCATTGATATCACGACATTGCTGAGACGCTCGCAAATACTGCACAGCTGACTGATAATTCAAAGGTTAACGGTCGATAATTTCAACTCGGGTACTTTGCCGTAAGATCAGAAAAATGTCGGGTAAGCGGTGCCCAAGCTTTTGCAAGTGCATAACCATCTTAGACTTATGATGCTCGTCTTTCGCCATGTCATGGCCAAAATGCACGATTTTGCAAAGCCGGGTTTGTTCTGTGTGATTAAAGTTTAACGTCAACTTAAGTAACGCCCGCTCTATCTGACGATAATTATAGGGCTTTGTTGACAGGGTTCTCGCTATGACACTCAACCCTAAATGCATGGCCATCATTCTATCAAGCTCACGTTGTATATCAGAACTGTCATCGATGCGGTCCTGATCATAGAAAGGGATTAAGTAGAGATAAAAGTGAGCAGGTTTGACATCGACTATCAAACGCTGGCGAACCGCCAACGACGAGGCGTTAGGATGGCGCTCTAGAATACGCTCAATACGGCGCCTTAACCGGATATCATTGTGTTGACTCATCACGCCTCAAATCAGGGAGTTACGATAAAACTATCTTGCCACACCCCATCTTGCGCTTGACCATTTTTTTATGATATGCGTCGTATAATGACAAGCACAAATGATAAAAACCTATTGATAATAAAGACATTTACCATAATAAAAATCACTCTTCCTTATACGTGACATGCCAGCTTTCGCAATAAGATCAGGAGGGGAAAGCAAGGGAGCATAACCACAAAATGACTTGGTGGTCGTAAGATTTAGAGTATTGAATCTAAATTATTTCTGCCCCTTTCCCGTTTAGAGTTGTTGCTCGTAACAATTCTGCTGTTTCTTATTTGACTAAATTTTCCTAATGATTGTATTGTGCATCTATATGTCTATTAAGTTGGTTACTATCCAGAGTAAATAAATGAGCAAAGCAGGAATTCAGTCAAATCGCGGGGATGGTTACCAGACATTGGTAGCTTTTGATTGGGCTTTAACAGTTCTTTCAGACTCAGACTATCAGTGGCTTGAAATTGACTCTGTAATCTGGTCGGTGGACGACGTTGTTATTGGTAAAGCCGACGGCACCAAAATATGCTGTCAGTGTAAAAAGAACCAGTCACAACATAAAGCTTGGTCTTTTTCTGATCTCGAAGATGAACTGCGAAAAGCAGTCAATGTGTTGATAAACGATCCCCAAACACTAGTTCGCTTTTATTCGCGTAGCGCCTTTGGTGATCTCGCTACACTGAAAGAATTCAGTTCCAACTATCCTGATGAAGCAACCTACCGAGCAGACTTAGGTAAAGCCAATCGAGAAACAGATTCCAAACTAGTTAGTCTGCTCTCCGAGCAAGGCTCAAATCTTTCTACTTATGATTTTTTGCAACGCACGAAATTTGAAATAAGCCCTGAACTGGATCGAATGGATATACTGCTGCAAGAAAGATTACGTAATATTGTAAGTAACTATTCAGCAGCGTACAGCTCTTTATGGACTCGTCTTGGTCAACTCAGTATGCGAGAGAACAGCGGTGGTCAGAATACAGCGACACAGCATAGATTGACAAAAGGCGATCTGAAATTCTTATTGAGTGATGCGGGATCATTACTTACTCCCCCCATGGATATCAGGGAGATCCGTACGTCATTCAATAACACTTCAGCCATTGGTCGCTCATGGCGTAGAGATATTGGTAACGAACATATTGCAAACTCTGCTGCTAAGAAACTTATAGAAGGCATTAAAGCAAAGTATCGTTCAATTTTGCTTACTGGAGCGCCAGGTTCAGGTAAGACTTGTGTGATGCTAGCTGTACAGGAGGAGCTAGAACAAGTAGCCCAAAATTGTACTAACTTACTACCGTTATTTATTCAATCGCGAGAATTTGCTGACATTGACACAGAGCAAGAACGTCAGGCACAAGGATTGCCTGCACAGTGGGTAGAAAGGGCGGCTCGCTTGGCAGAAGATGCACATGTGGTTGTAATGATAGACTCGTTGGATGTACTTTCTATTGCTAGAGAGCACAGTGTATTGACGTATTTTCTCGCCCAAATAGATCGTTTACTTTTGGTTCCCAACATTACCGTTGTCACTGCCTGCCGAGAGTTTGATAGTAATTATGATAGACGCATTGCCCAACGAAGTTGGGAAGAGAAGATTATTTGCGAACCATTAGACTGGCATAGTGAAATTGAACCAATCCTCGTCAAAATCGGTATAGACGCATCGAACACCGATTCAACAACTCGCGAACTGATACGAAACCCTCGTGAGCTAGCTTTATTTGTTGAATTGGCGCAACAAGAAGGCAGCTTCAATGTTGTAACCAGCCAAGCTTTAGCTCAGCGATACCTAGCAACTACTATAGAAGCTAACAGGTTTCTTGGAGACACTGCTATGCAAGCCATAGAATCCATCGCCTCCAATATGCTGAAATCACGCAGCCTTGTTGTGCCACATCAGCGATTTGTAGCGTCCCAAGAAGTTCAAAGAATACTCCTTAGTACTGGCGTATTACATAAAACACAGGATGGGAACTTGACATTTGGCCACCAAACTTTGTTAGATGTCTTAGTAATTAGCGGAGCTATCAGGCAATCAGTAACTCTAAACGAATTCATTCAAAATTTATCACCAGTACCTTTTGTTCGCCCCAGCATTAGAAGCTTTGTTGAACAATTAGCAGTAGGTGAACGACGCAAGTTTAGAGCGCAATTACGTACTGTTTTAACAGGTAATAGTGCTTTCCATATCCGACGGCTCGTAGCAGAAACATTTGCAGAGCAAGTTCCTCAAGATGATGACTGGATGCTACTACGCGATCTGCGTAACCAACATCGAGAGGTGTTTCTGGTTATCTATAATAGGGCTCGACGAGTGGAGTGGCACCACCTCTGGATGAAGCATTTAGTACCTATACTAAAAGACACCTGCAATATTGAAGGGCTCACAGCTCATGTACACCGTATATCGTTATGGAAAAATGAAGATCCAGCAGGGGTTTCCACATACTGGACAGAAATGTTGTCACTGGAATTGGAAAATAAAATCCAGTTAGTCGATTCAATGGCACACGAATTAGCGCAAATACGTGCAGATAATTTGAACTTTTATGTACCTTTACTCCTCCAGTTACTCAATTTACCAAGGCATGACCACAGTTTTCTTGGCCATTCGCTTGCTCTCTTCTTAAAAAGCGGCCTAGTGGACGATACCGTTTTATGGAGCTATATCGCAGGCGAGGTAAGCGAGGAAGATGCACTTTCCTATGGCTTTAGCAACAAATTGAATTGTCAACCATATGAGTTTGGTGATCGCAATGATAAATTTCTAGCAGAAAGAATGCGGAACTCCACTATTTTGCTCGATTTGGCTGTTGCTTCAATTGAACAATGGAGCCAAACCAAAAGCTCACATCGTGGATATCATTGTAGTTTCTTGAACAAAACGTCTTATGAAGATACGCATACACAGAGCAACCATAGACATATAGATGGTGAGCGCTTCTTGATGGATTCTATTGAAGCCGCTATTAAACATCACGCTAACTCACAAACATCATGGTGGCAAAACAACCTTGAACGCCTTTGCTTCAACACCGAAGACTCATTACGATACTTTTCTATCCTTGCGTTGACCGAAAAGCCGATCTCAAATATAGATGTAATTGGGCGTATGCTGTGTGAGCAAGCAATATTAGCATCTGATTTATCATATGAACTGGGGGAATTGATATACAAAGCGTATATATTTCTAGCCCCGTCAATACAAGTTTCAATACAAGAAAACATTCTAACTATCGACCAAGAAGACGCTACTGACCCACAAACAAGATCTTGGATGATAAAAAAGCAAGCCCTGTTAATCACCGCTATTCCGTGCCATTTACGTTCAACGAATTCACAAGCCGTATTGAATGAATGTGAAAAACTAGTATGGCCGTTGATTCGACAACCATATATCTACTCGCGAGGAGGAATTGTCAGCGCTCCGTTCTCTTTTGAGGTATTTCTGAATTTAAGTAATAACGGAGTGCTATGCCTGCTTGAACACTACAATGGGTATGATAGAGATTCATTTACTGACTTTCTGGAGGGGGGAGAAAGAGAGGTTGGCAGGCAGCTAAGTGAAGCAGCCTCTCGTCAATCTTCACGTTTCATGGCTTTTCTGACAGATAACTGGGAGCAGATCCCTGAACGTTTTCGAGATGATCTCTTGGAGGGAGTTACTACATATCTAGCGCATCGATACGGAAGCCTACAGCCTAGTAATAATTGGTTATATATAGAGGAACCCGACGCAGAAAAGTTAGCCCTGAATATTCTCGAGAATTTGGAACAACATCAAGATCACTGGCACCACAACCGCGCAGCATCCAAAGCGATAGAAAACTGTGCACATATCATCAAAAAAACTCAAGATGCAGCTCGGTTAATATATTTAGCAATGAGTTTTGCGTCATTAATGGAAGAAAGCACAATCTCGGGCGACTCGCTTGATCTACTTACTTCTGGCATCAATATGAGACGAGGAAACACAGCAGAAGCACTGATAATTTTAGCCAACCAGCTTGAGGCGAGTGGTGTACAGTGGCCTGACTCACTACCAGCTGCATTACGCCTATATGCTGGTGACAAGCACCCTGCAATTCGTGCAGTTATGCTTAGGCGGATGCCTTACTTACAGGCTCGTTTTCCTGAACTTGGCTGGGAACTATTTGATCTTGCGTTAAAAGAAAGTGCAGACGGACTTTGGGCTATAGCTGAACCATGCTTATATTACGCATACCATCAAAAGTTCAAAATCATTGCACCTAGATTAGCTCAGATTTATCGTGAAGGTTGCGGCAAAGATTATAAGGCTTGGGGGCGTATTTCTGCGCTAGCAGCTTTTTTGAAACACATAGACTTTTCTACTTTTATTGAGGAACTCAACGCGGTAGAAACAGCGGAAGCATGGAGTGGTGCAGCGAGTGTATGGACACACCACAACAATATTCAAAGACACAAAGAGCATTGTTTTTCGGGACTGGAAGCTGGATTAAGTGCAGGAAATCCGCATGCTATTATCATCGCGCATGAGTTTCATAACCTCTTCCGTGAATCTACACCATTGTTTACTGTACCAACTGAGCTAATTCAGCGTTATTTCAGCCTGCTTGAATCAGAAACAGATTCTAAACGAAATGATATCTTTGGTTTTGATACATGGTTGAACGCGATTTCTGTTCACGAGCCAATGTATGCATTGGAAGCTGTTGAAATTTACTTAGATTTCGTACGTCGAACTAAAGCCTATGTTCATGATTATAAGAATAGCCTAACGCAACTACTGACCCGTTTATTCGCACAGGCTGAAGAGCTGGAAGAGTCTGACAGTGGAGCTATGTTGCAGCGTGTGGTCATACTGCAAGATACACTGTTAGCTATTGGGATTAGTGGAGTGAATGATTGGCTCAAGGCTGCTGAACGGCCATAAATAAAAAGGTTTACCTAAATTTGCATAATCCGAGCAACACAAGTTAGAGCGTTAGCCAACAAGGAAATAATTGCCAATGTTAGATGAATTGAATTTTCTTTGGGCTCGATATTCGACTGAACCATATCTTGAAATTAAAAGTACTGAACTGCGTTTGGCTTCGCGGCGTTTTCAAGCAAAATATTTTGTGACTCCTCCAGTTCAACCAACAGGTGAAGTGCGCATGTTATCGAACATTGAAATTCATTATGGATGGCAGTGTCAGGTCAATGCTGATTGGGTACGAGAGCTAGATTTCACTTTAAAACCACTATCACTGCGTCAACTACAGCTTGAAGCTTTGAGAGAAACTCTTTGTGGCGCAGATTTTCCTTACTTATGGTGGTTCCATAAGTCAAAGAACCCCAAAATTAGAACTGTGTATGAAGATAACCTTGGAGTGAGCTTTATAAAGCTAGATGGTGTATGGCAAGTTGTTTATAGCTGTAAAAAACTAGGCTCACTTGTAGGATCTCAGGGGAGTACGAATTATGAATCTATCCCTGCCAACGCATATTTTGTAGTGGTTGAAAATGAGTCAGTAGTTCACTGCTAGTAAGTTGGCTAACAAACGCCAACCTGTGGCATTTTTGCTTCGGGCTGGCTTCTGTGATTACGGTGGTCTGCTTGAGTTCGTTGCAGTTGGCAGCAAGTTAAGCGGGCGTTGAAAGGTAAGATATGAAGATTGGTGAACAAGATATAAATAAGGTGTTCGTAGTCGAGTGCTTACGTGAAAATGACTTGAGTACAGGTACGAAGATCAAGGAACATATCTTAACTCAAGAACCAAATGCGGATGTAAGATATTTAAACTGTATCGCCAAGTCATACTTTTTACAGCATCTCAACGAAATACTAAATGCTGCGACTAGCGATGATGGGTTTCTACTGTTTATTGAAGTGCACGGCTCTGTCGCAGGAATTGAACTTGGAGGGGAGCTTGTCCCATGGGCGGAACTAACGACAATGCTGCAAGCCATAAACGAAAGATTGCATATGGGGCTAGTGGTAGTTTTTTCATGTTGCTTTGGTGTTCACTTTTACAGACAGACGTCGATTTTGGGACGAAGTCCTTATTATGTAATGTTTGGAGTTGATAACAGCATTTATGCTGATCGCTTGCTTAAAATGAATCAAGCGCTAGTGGATGGTTTCTATTGCAATGATAGCCTTATGGAGGTTGAAACTCGTGCGAATACTCAATTAAACATACATGATATAAATTTAACTCATTTGGAAGCTGGTGCGCTCTTGGTAGGTGCATTTACTAATTACTTTACCAAGCAGTTAGCAATTGACCCCCTATTAAATAGATTTGAAGAAACCTACCAAGTGTATCGACGACTTACGCCCGAAAACGCAATGACTCATTCTCAGTATAAGAAGCACTATTTTGACTTTATCTTTAAGCGCGAAACATTGATGAATGGCTTCAATGATATTCGGGACAAATTTCTTATGACTGATCTTGATGGAACGTTGTATGAAAGGTTTCACGTGGACTTCGATGAGGTTTATAGCAGGCTAAATGTAGAAGCTAGAATAAAACAGGTCTATGGCGAAATTTTCGCCATACAAAGCATTTAAGAGTGATTCGCAACCCTTGGCGCTTTCGCTTCGCTCAAGTATAGCCAAGCGCTGCTCACACCTTAACACGGCTAGAAATCAATGGAGTTTAAATGACAGCTATAAATATTCAGGCAAAAACGATAGGCCTACTTAATGATTTTATCAATCATTACGAAAGTAATGACTTTTATAAAAATCATGAAGAGAACTTCTCTGAACTATCAAGTTTAGTTACAAACAAGTCGAAAAAGTTATCTCCCCCGTTGAATGTTTTGTCGGTGAGGCTCTACAACATTGCGGAACATACTTCTTTCTGTATCGGTTTATATGACTACAAATTTTATTTGTTAGCTAAATCAGTCATAGCAGCTATAAATGAAAATAACCCATTGTCACTTGCAAATAATACTAGGTCACTTGTCGAACAGCTTGCTGCGATTTCTTACTTGATGGATGCAATTGAGAAAATGATTTCAAATCTAAAGGATCAGGGTGGACTAAAGAAGATTGATGAAATATTCAAAAGAGCTGAAAAAGCAATTAACCGAGTTTATCTAGGTGAAGGAAAAGTGAAGGAAAACTCCGAGCATAAAGCTGTACATATAAATGACTCATTAGGGGTGCTTGAGAAAGAAGTGTCGAATATAAACGATTTGTATTCGGTTCTTTGTGAGTATGTGCATCCAAATTTTGGTAACAATAAATTAGTATCAAGCGGTAAGTTAGGTAAGGGTAAATTTGAAAGTGTAGACATTAATTCAGAATCAGTTACCGAAATTCTAGAATGCAGCGCTTTAGTGTTCGAACTTCTTGATACGAAAAAAATATACCATCCATCTGTTTCCATGCGAACGTACAATCTTGTTGAATATTTCTTTGTAAAAGGAGCTAAGATAACCACTGTTTTTTCTCAAAGTTCCTCTAAAACAACGGGAGATGGAAAATCTCAAGAAACTGCTTTGTTTTTCAGTAAGGCTAGAAATGCACCTGAAGCTATTACCTTGGCGAAAGCCTATTTTGATAAACACAACATTAAAGTTAATGGGCGTCATAATGGAGGGATAAGTAACGGGTATATATATGATGTTTTTGAAACATCCGATGGAGCTTTTTGGGTTAAAGTCCCTGTCTATCAGAGTCTAATTGCTGATTTCTAATCAATCTGTTTAAGAGCGATTCGCAACGCATGGCATTTTTGCTATGCGTTGCGTTTAGTGTTTAAAGTGGCATGCGTGGGCTTCGGTATTGCGTTGCTCACCTTAACAGGGAGTGAGATCTTCTGGCCTGCCATATGGGTATTTTCGATACCAAAAGTAATCCTTAATTTACTAATTTAGTAAAGCCTATAACACATTTATGTCCAGAGGCTTCATAGACCTGAATTTTGACTCGTGGCACTTTCTAACTCGAAAGTGCCCCAAAGTGTGC
>NZ_JAXHBS010000010.1:0-65062 GCF_042466085.1 Vibrio sp. R78045 | reverse complement strand
AGAGTGCAGTAGGACTACGGTCTATAAGGTTCTAGGAAAAAATATCTCTCTTTAGAATCGTGAAAAAAGCTGTTCTTTAAATGAGTAAAGAGCTGACTGACGTTGCTTCGCTCTGTCGGCTTCATACTGACTCTACATGCAAGCATATAGCAGCCAGCATGAACCTATCCCTTGATGAAATAAATTTTTGGAATTTTAATTATTGCTGCAATGATTAAGAGGCAGAGAGAATGAAAAAAGTAAGAATGAGCCAGGTTCAGAAAGAGGTCTTAAGATGTTTGGCCAAGGCGTTCATCAAAGGAATAAAGGTAAGTCATGATCATGCTTGATTTATCTTAACCCATACCTAATATTAACTACGTACGTCAGATTATATGCAATTAGTTATAGAGTTGGTTTTTAGGATGTGTTACACATAATCTTAGTGCGATGAGTGTTCCCTTATGTGCTTATGCATCTAGTTACCAAAATGTATTGACATTTTGTCGACCATTTGGATAATGTGCGTCCATCATATTCCGAACACTGCATTTAAAATGCACTGTAGTTCTATGTTTGGTTACGTTAGGCGTACCTTTAAGGAAAGCCATATGAATAAAGATATCGATTACATCAAAAGTGAAAAAGAACTTTTGAACAGAGCAAGCTCACTATCAATGGAAGATTTCGGTTTAGCTCTAACTAGCGACATGACGAAAGAAGAACGTCGCAAAATAATGCGCGCAACACGCGATGCTCTAAGAGCGCAGTCAGAATCAAAGAAACATCAAACAGTTGAAGCTGTAATTGCTTATCAACAACCTATGTCGATGGCAGCTTACTAGTTCAAGACTGTCTGGTTGCATATGAACCCCCGCTGATTTAAAATCACGGGGGTTTTGTCTTTTAAGGGAACAAGAATGCCAGTAAAAACTGTGCTGCTACACAAATCATTTTTTCAAGGAACGGCAGATAACAAGTATTTTGTTGATTATCAGAATTTGTCTGATGACCATTTTGATTTGCTTATGGACTTTGTTGATGACGTCTTAGGCGGCAAAGAGATGAAAGGTCGCAACAAACCAAGCTGGCACGATAAGAGTGGTAAAGACATCCCTAAAGCATTGGCTTATAAGCAATGTGAAGTATGGCACTACCATGCGGGTCCACATGATGAAGATGCGGTTGCTTACACCTTAAATGTTCGCATTCCAAACTATGATAACAATACCTCAGATGCGGTTATTCACTACTCTTGGTTAGGTGAAGAACAATACCAAATCGCTATCTTAGGATTCAGTCCACAACATGAGAGCTTCCCTCTTCCTAGTGATAAAGGAAACCCCCTGCGCAGCAGAATGGCAATTGGTGGAAAGATACCTAGTATATCTCTGGTCAATTACAAATCGAATGACGAGGACACCGACCAGAAAGCAAGCTAGATATTAGGGCTCATAATGAGTCCTTTTTCTATAGGTGTTAATCATCACGCTAGGCTCTGTGATCTTTAGGTTCAACTTTATGTGCTTGTATCAAAGTTGGAAATATTCAAGGAAACTAGCTCGGTGAAGGTTAAAGGAAGCCGACAAACGCGAGGTAAGTAAGCTTTAGTAGCAGTATCACCAGAACCCCAAAAAATACGCCAAGCTGGGGAGTCAACACACTTATCATTTGGCATTAGAAATACTATAAAAAATCTTTGGTTGAGGGTGGTTGCTTTCTCCGAGACGGTATCGAATGTAAGCAACACTAACCCTATTTTTATGAAAAATATGTGGGATAATTTACCTTATTGACCAGCTTTGGTGAACCACTACAAGTATGATCTCGGAAGGAAAATGACGATCTGTGAATTTAATAGTCATAATGTTAAAGCTGATGAATGTTGAGGGTGATCATTATTTACCACCCTTGTTTGCGATAAAATCAGATTTTCTAATCCACTACAGTACTAATTACGTGATAGTGCGACAATCTCTAGTTTCTTCCTGTATATGCTTATTGAATGGTCAGAGAGGAATTTTTTGTAAGGAAGCTTACCTATTAAAACAGCTTTGAGCCTAAACAAGAAGGAAACTGAGTAAAGTAATTGTACATCTTCATATTCCCCTTTCTTGCAATTTGTCAGATAACGCATGTTTCCACCGTGAATATATCCACTAAACTTAGCTAGCAAAAATTCTTTTGCTTTGGTACCTATCCATGGGATAAAACCAATTCCTGTACTCAATGCTCCAATTGCTACTCCATTAGGCGGCAACATTGTCACTGAATCGGCTGCATTAACAACACGATAAATAGGTGTTTTTATTGTGGCAATCCATTCTTTGTCTCCAACTCTCGGGGCTCCAAATGTATAACAGGCAGCAATACCATGGTTGAATTCTAATCTCTTTGCTGCGATGGTTGCTAGTGCTCCCCCCAGGCTATGGCCTGTAATAAAGAGAGGTTTATTGTCAGTTAGATTAAGAAGACCTGTATTGATTTCATCTTTTACAGATTCAAAAGCTTTATGAAAGCCTTCATGAACTCTACCTAAAGTCTTGCATTTTGTTATCTTGGCGTTGGCATCAGATTTTATATCGTTGAGGCTTGTTGCTTCGGTTCCTCTGAATGCTAATACATAAGATATAGGAGTTTCTACCAGGATAGCTTGGGTTCCTAGCTTAGTATCAAATGTTTGTATTAGTTTTGATTCATTTAAAGTGTTTAACTCATTTACTAATCTGTTTTTTTCTTCCTCATGATCCCAAAGTAGTCCTTCCATTATAGATATTGCTTTTACTAAATTCGTATTTTTTGATTCATTAACAATATTCTTCAGAGCTTCCTCTAATCCCAACTTTTGTAACTTGCTTGGAAGGGCTGGATTAAACCTTATATATGCTAGCTCAGAAAAAGTAGCCATCAACCAAGCGGTTCGGTCACTGTACGCTTGGCGATAACTTGGTAAATTTAGACTCAATAAAGTAGCTTTTGTGTCTACTTCATTATTGACGTTGTTTAATATACTCATACTCAACCACCTGCTTTGCAATTACATTTATATTTGAGTAACATTTAACCAGTCATTAGGTGCTCTTGCAATTAATGAAGTAAATTAATCATTTAATATATGGAAGTAAATAAATGCGCATATTTTTAGCAATAGTCGTTGTGCTTCTCGTTGGCTGCGTTCAAGCACCTACTCAGTCCGTGGAACTTGCTGTAACGGTAGGACGTGATATTGAAAAAATGCATAGTGCTCATACACAGACTATCAGTATTTTGTATTCCCGAATGAGAGCTGATGTGAACGAGTTTATAGATGATGTTTATATGCCTTATGCCATCAAAGAAGCGATTAAGAAAGACCGTATTCGTCAGGCCAGTGGAAAAACGTCATTTATAGATATGATATCTAAGGGACTATCTGCATCTTCAAGCTCTAAACAACAAGAACTTGCTATTGGAGCAATGGAAGTGCTCGTCTCTCAAGTAACTCAGTCTGTTGATAGGCAGCGTAAGCTATTACTTGACAATCTTAATGGGCAAGAAAGAGATCTGTTGGCCTCAACTAATCGATCTTATTTAGCAATTCATCAAGCCAATTCAATTGTAACCGGCCATTTATCTTCTATAGCTAAAGTTCATGAAACTCAAAATGAGTTATTGAGCGAAATAGGGATTGAAACAGATGTAAATAACTTTATCGCAACCAAGCTGGCTATCGCTTCTGATGAAATAGCAGAGCTGACTAATAAAAGTCAGAAAGAACTAGATGATATTGGCGGTGTTGAAGGCGCAAAAGAAAAGCTTCAAAACGCTATCGAAAAACTAAATATCAAACAATAAAAGGTTTTAACATGAGTAAATTAGAAGAATTAGAAAGGTTACTTAGTGATGATTTCTCAGCTATAGAAGAAACGTTCAATGGAACATATGGCTCTGAACTTACCAAGTTATCTGGGCTTTCAATTTCAGATTTAAAAAAAATCAATCCAGAGATTAATGTTGTTGAATATGAAAAGCTAAAAGCGGTTGTGCTCAGAGCATCACAACAAAACCTGAGTCAGGCAGAGTTAAAAATGCGTATACAAGCTTTAGGGGAAACTGCAGTAAAGATAGCGAATATTGCTGACATCATTATCTAACTGTATTGAAATGTATGAAAAGTTGCAGCTAGAAGGTAATTAGTCATCGGATAAGGTCCCTTTCTCCAGCTATGTTTAAGAGTCTTTGTCGTTCTTAAACACAAAAAACGCCTCACATTTGAGGCGTTTCACAGCTAATAAATAAACTGAGGGTTTATTTGAGTTTTATATGTTTGTAGGTCTACCCGCAATTCTTAACTTGAAATGTAAGGCTGAGTATTGATGGCATTTTGAACGTCTTTTCTTGTGATAATTACGGGGAAAAACCCCCCTTTTTTTTATGTCCCTTTGCCATGAACCCTTATGATAAAAGGGGCGATGACACTTTTTACTTTTGGGGAGGTTTCAACTGTTTTTACTCAGTTTTTGCCTGATGTACGACTCTATATCCTCGGTTAGTTCTTTCGGTAAGCGGGAAAATTCAAATGATTTTTTACGCCCGTCAGCACTGGTTTTTAATCGAGCATAAGTATTCTTGTTTCCGTAAATCGCTAACTCCTCAACCTTCTGTTGAGGCTTAGACTCATCATCAACCAAATGTTCTAATTTCGTCTCGTAATACTCAAGTAACTTAGCTTGAATATCAGAAACATCGGTAGCTTTGGTATTGAATGAGGCCAGTTCATTCTCAACAAAGGTTTCAACGCTGAGTTTCGTTTTGGCGAGGGTTCGTTCAATCTTTCCAAGTCTTGTATAGAACGTAGTCGGAATACCTTCGCAATCAGGGAATGATTCGATTAGTGCTTTGTTTAGTTTTGCAGCATTGAGTTTTTTTCGAATAGTGACAATGCTGACACCAAACTCTTTTCCGATTTGAACCAAATCATCAGAACTAATACCTTGTTCTTCTGCATAATTTAGGTATTTCATACCTACCTCACGCCATGAAAAAAATCTAACCTTTTGCGTTAGTTCAACATAGGCCGCAATGTCTTTCGCACTTGGCAGTTCATCCAGGACCCATAGTGGTAAATCTCGTCCTGCCTTGATTCCACAAAAACGACGACGTGTAGCATCAAAAAGTTCATACCGTTCTAGTTCTTTGTTGAAGTACGCTACACCCTCTTGTTTGATACCCTCTGCTAATACTTCTGGGTAAATGTCTCTTACGGCCTCCAATGTCAAAGACTCTTGGTGGCGGGTATTTAGAGGGTGAGCTATTGTCTTACTCTCAAGCTCTGCGGACGGAATGATTACATGACGAGCCTTATAGTCAGTCTGGCCAAACTTAATTGTTTTTATTATTGGTGCATTTTTATTCGATAAACTTAAACCAGAACCGATCGATAAATTGCCTTTCTTATTTGGACGTTTCATAGCTCTGCCTATTTAATTGCTAATTGAATCAATTCATTCTTGAACTGTTTATAAAATAAATTCACTGAGCTCACTGCCACATCAAATTGCTTGCTGGTACAGACTTCTTCTGACTTTTTTATATCTAAGACAGTTCGTCCAATGTTAGCTGTAGCGGTAAACGCATCACTGTGTGCAATAGTCGACGTCATCAGGTTGTTACGCACAGAGCGCATGAGTTTTTGGAACGTGTCGTATTCGGGTTTGCTTGATTCTTGATAGTTTACTGCTGCCAGTTTATACCACTGTAAATTACTACCCATAGATGGGAGTGACTCTAGACGATCTGAAAGGTTGCTCATGAAATTCGTGGTTGAAGCATAGTCATAGTAGCGAGGTGTCACCGGAACAAGCAGCATTTCGGCTGCTTCTAATGCTGACCATGTGATAGGGCTATCTTGGGGTGGCATATCTACAAAGATAACATCAAATACTTCTTTTAGGATTGGCAGTACAACCTCTGAAAACTTACGTAATAAGCGTACTTGCTCATTTTCATCAAGCTGCCAATAAGTATCTACAAAGCGTTCATCGCTTGGGAAAGCGGTAATCACAGATAAATTACTAAGGTGTGTAGAAAACGCGCACTGCTTAATTATCTCTTCAATCGTATAACCATTTTTCAATAGTGCATTCACAGCATTATCTTCATTGTCTGGCTCAAACTCTGCTAGAAGAATATCTGTCATGGTAACGTAAATACTGTCTTCTGCGATTTGCATTGTGCCTTGTCCAGCAGAGCCTTGGGGATCAAGATCAAGTATTAATACGCGAGCATTTAGATCTAAATCCAATGCGGTGGCCGTTGCTAAGGCTAAAGTCGTACTCGTTTTACCGGTACCGCCTTTGTGGTTCGTGACAACGATTAGTTTACTGTCGTGGTGCTCGTGAAATTTAGGAACGCCAAAGTGTTCCATGAGTATGTGTACTTGATCATTAGTGTAAAGGTGTGCTTTTCCTTGTGATGTGTGCTCTCCAATTAATCCAAGTTCTTCTGCCTCAGTCAGCTTCTTTTTGAACGTCGGTTTAGTGGTGCGAAGCTGCTTTATAACTTCTGTTTTATTCAAACTGTGGTTGTAAATTAGACGGTCAACACCATCCACCAAGTCCTCATCTGTCACGTTAATTCTTAGTTGCGTTTTAAGCGCTTCTTCTAAGTGCGATTGCTCTTGGTTCATGTTTATTGCGGTTTGTCTAATTGACTGTAGGACGACGTTCATATCTATAACTCCATGAAAGATAAATCTATATACATACTAACAGTGGCTTTACCAATGTAAAGGTTGTTTTACCATTTTTGGGTAAATTATTTCCTTTGGTGTTTATGGGGAAAAACCCCCCTTTTTTTTATTTTTTAGCAATTCACTATCTTAAAAACTGTGGTGGACTTGGGCGTTACCCTTCGGGCAAGGCTTTTCGCTTGTATCTTTCATCTATGACCTAAGAGTGGCATCACCCTGATGAGTCACTCCGTGCCGCCCCAGAGTGTGCCTCTCTACAGTCCCTATCTAAAAGGATATCGCTGCAATCCTAAACGCCTGCGCCTCGTCATTCTTCCTCGTTGCCGCTTGTCGTGCCTCCTCACTCCTTTCACTGACATCCATTAAGTTCGAGTAAGGACTTGTTGTCTTATGTGCCGATTTTCCTTTCGACTCGCATCATTTGATGGGGCTCGCAGGCTGTTAACCCTCCTCAATCAGAACCTTCTCTGCAAGGGTAAATGAACGCTTCGCGCCCCTGCAGAGAAGAACCCTGTTTGAGGTAGGGACAGCCAAGCGGCTCCATAAAAGTGATACTCAAACAGAAAGGAAACTCCTCATGGCACAACGACACTCAAGCCCAACTCTCTCTAAATCGATGTTCAGCGACCAGCGTTTCGCCGCTGGGCACGAAAGCTCACCAAAAAATGATATCTCTAGTCCGATCGTTGAACGTGCAGTTCGTTCGACCGTTTCAGCGACGGTTTCAAAAGGACTTATCTGGGTAAATTCCACTGACTTTAATTCGAGCGTTCGAGCGGTCAAAGTGCATGAGATTTTACTTAAGGAGTTTGGTTATACCGACTCTTTGATCTTGGAGGAAAGCCAGAAAGGAAAAGGGGTGAGCATTAGCGTATGTGACCGAGTGACGACTGTGAAACAGATGCGAGAAGATTATGCCTACGCGAAAAAAGAAGAGAGAAACGTTGAAACGACCGCTAAGCATCAAGCAATAGCGAAAGACCTTCTGACTAGCTTGTATGGCCAATAACACGGACTGAGCGCCGCCCATTACGACTTTAAATATTAAAAGGGATCTATTATGTCTGTACTTGCTAACTACTCTAATCACAGCCTTTTCTCAGTCGAAGAAAAAGATATCTTGAACCATGCCGCGAGCATTTTAAAATCTAAGTTGTTTGTGTCAGAGCAGACGCTACTCAATTCCCCTGAATTGGTGAAGTCATTTTGTCAGACTTCACTCGCTTCCAATGAAAGCGAAGTGTTTGGGGTGATCTTTCTTGATAGTCAGCATCGAGTTTTACGCACAAAAGAGATGTTTAACGGCACTATTGACGCCGCCTCCGTTTACCCGCGTGA
Source organism: Vibrio sp. R78045 (assembly GCF_042466085.1). Classification (NCBI taxonomy): domain Bacteria; kingdom Pseudomonadati; phylum Pseudomonadota; class Gammaproteobacteria; order Vibrionales; family Vibrionaceae; genus Vibrio; species Vibrio sp. R78045. Next base: position 57,015 of record NZ_JAXHBS010000010.1, on the reverse strand, counting down.
AGTGGTCAAGGAGTCACTGGCCACAAATGCAAGTGCAGTCATTTTTTATCATAATCATCCCAGCGGTGATGCCACACCCAGCCAAGCCGATCGACGTATTACTCGACGACTGACTGACGCGTTAGCCTTGGTTGATATTCGAGTACTCGATCACTTCGTGGTGTCTTTTGAAGATGTGGTGTCGTTTGCGGAGCGTGGTTGGATATAACCATTAGTTAGTGAAAAATGTCTCTCATTCACGCCTATTCTGGCGTGAATGACTTCGGTAACGTAATGCAGTAAACTAAAGACAATTAAATAAGGTTTCTATTATGTCTGAATCAAGCAAAGTCACATTAAGCGTTGAAGAGCTGATCAACCTAACCGCTCATGCTGCCACTCAAGAGCAGTTAAATGATACGCGTAAAGAACTCGATCAGAAGATCGAAGCGGTTCGGAATGAGGTCCTGGGGGTTCGTAATGAAGTGAGTTCCCTTAAAAACCTCATTATTGCAACAGCCTTCGCGATGATTGCGACGGTAGCCGGTGCCGCGTTTTGGGTTGGTAGTCATATCAACGTTTAATGTTCAAATATGTTTTCTGAAATGCCTCTTATCCTAGAGGCATTTTTTTTGTCCTCGTTATGTCCTTCGATCGCTTCAACGCTCGCGCTAAAAGACGTTGAGCCAAAGGCTCGACCGCAAGCGGTCGTCAAGCTGGCTCTCAGTAGGGCTGTAGGCCCATTGGCTCGGTGCTTGATTGTATTGCTGTGTATTGATGTCAATTTGTGGTTACGTGGCTGATAGGGCTTAATTGGCGAGTTTTTTATGATGATCGTTTAAAGCGGATTTGAAGCACAGCGTCGTGATAAGGGCTTAACTTGGGCGTTACCCCTACGGGGCAAGGCTTTTCGCTTGTATCTTTCATCTATGGCCTAAGAGTGGCATCACCCCGGTGAGTCACTGCGTGCCGCCCCAGAATGTGCCTATCTAAGTCCCTATCTAAAAGGATATCGCTGCAATCCTGAACGCCTGCGCCTCGTCATTCTTCCTCGTTGCCGCTCGTCGTGCCTCCTCACTCCTTTCACTGACTGAACGAAAGAATCTGTAAGATGGATTTTGTTTTTCGCCTGTCTTTTTTCCTTTGATTTCTCATTACCGTGTCGCGGTCTTCCTGCTTAACGTCCCAAATCAGAACCCCCAAAACAAGGGTATATGAACGCTTCGCGCCCTTGTTTTGATGAACCGTGATTTTGGGTCGAGCAGTCAGGCGACAACGGGAATGAAAAATTAATCAAAGGAAAAACTTATGACAGACTCAATCCTTAATCCATCAACAGCTTCTAACGTTCAATCCGCGACAAACGTATCCCCGTTTGAGCCGTCAGGCTCATCCAAGAATGAATTTTTGAAGCGCTTCTCTGGTCATAAGTTGCGTAAAAATGCGAAGGCTAAAATTACGAAGCTGTTGGAATATGCTGACACGTTGATCTTAAAAACTCAGTCAATGGGGATGGATGATTGCTTTAGAAGTAATGAGCCTGTCACGATGGATAAATCCGAATTTTGGGATTGGTACGAAAAGAACTACAGCGACATGGTTATTTTATTAACCATCCGTGAAGGCGCTCTAGTGAAAGTGCAGGTCTGTGACTGTATCTATCATTTTTCTAATGATGTGGTGATGACGTTCTCTTTGGATGGAGAGGAGGCGCAAAGCACTATTATTGAGGGGGAATGCTCAGAAGTGGAGGGCACCGAAGAAGTGAAAGAGCCGGTGCAGCTTGCCCCGTTCGACCAATACGTACACCTGGAAAAGACCGCCGTTGTGAAGCAAGTGATTATTGATTGGAGTGAATCCAATTTATTATCTGATGGCAATGCGTACACCCTTGATGATTACAACAAAAAAGCAAGTCAAGAAGCTATGGAAGTGGGCCGCAATAACGGTTACACCAAGACGATGATGTATATCGAGTTTGATAATGGTGACTTGGAGCGATTTAGACATGATATTGATGCGGATCACCCAACGCTGAACCACTATTACGCTGCTGTGACTGAGACAAAATTGATGGGCTTGTCTAAAGTGCGCTTTACGTTTGAGCAAGTGACAAAGGCATTGATTGACGGTTATCTTTCCCCGCTTAACAGTGATGAGAAAAAGCCAACACCGCCACCACAAGATAACACCCGAAAAGTGGTAGCGCTGGGAGACTATCAAGAGCGACAAGAAGCGAAGCGCGATAGATTAGAAGAGCGTGCCGCTAAAGCTGAAGCGGTCTCTAATGAGCGATTTAATACCGCGAGTACATTAGGGAAAATGTTACCGTTCGGTCAGCCAATCCTGGTTGGTCACCATTCAGAAGCGAAGCACCGTAAACACGCGGAGAGCATCAATACCAACATGCGTAAAAGCGTAGAGGCTCAGGATAAAGCGGAATATCTGAGCCGTCGCGCTGATAGTGTAGGCTCTGCCGGTATCGCGTCAGACGACCCAGAAGCGGTTGAAAAATTGAAGAAAAAGCTCGAGGGTTTGATTAAAAGTCATGAACTCATGAAAGCCGTTAATAAGATCGTTCGCTCTAGTCATATGACCGAGGAAGACAAGATCGAATATTTGGTTAATACACACGGACAGACAGAAGAAAGAGCAAAAAAATTATTACGCCCGTGTGAGTTTTTTGGAAAGTTTGGCTTTGATGCATACGCACTACAGAATAGTAATGCCAATATCCGAACAACTAGAAAGCGTTTAGAGCACTTGGAAGCGTTGCATAACGAAGCGCCATTACAGGGTAACGGCGAGGCAATGGGGACGGCTTGGGAGCTGTACGAAGAAGAGGGCCGCATTAAGTTTTCATTTGACGGTATTCCAGCCGAAGAGGTGCGCAAAAAATTAAAAAGTAACGGTTTTAAATGGTCACGATACTCTAAAGCGTGGGTGCGTAAACTGACGCCCAACGCGGTCTTTGTGACAAAAAGACTCATTACTTTATTCGATTAAAACCGAATGAGATGCCTCTTAGCCTGGAGGCATTAGTTTCCTTTGTGATTTCCTTGAACGCTGTGGTCGCGCTAAAAGACGTTGAGCCAAAGGCTCGACCGCAAGCGGTCGTCAAGCTGGCTCTCAGGAGGACTGTAGGCCCATTGACTCGATGCTTGATTGTATTGCTGTGTATTGATGTCAATTTGTGGTTGCGTGGCTGATAGGGCTTAATTGACGAGTTTTTTATGATGATCGTTTAAAGCGGATTTGAAGCACAGCGTCGTGATAAGGGCTTAACTTGGGCGTTACCCTTCGGGCAAGGCTTTTCGCTTGTATCTTTTATCTATGGCCTAAGAGTGACATCACCCTGGTGAGTCACTGCGTGCCGCCCCAGGATGTGCCTCTCTACAGCCCCTATCTAAAAGGATATCGCTGCAATCCTGAACGCACTCCTCTCACTGCGTTCGCTACGCCTCGTCGTACCTCCTCGTTGCTTTCCCTACCTTTGAATAAGTTCGAGTAAGGCTTGTTTTCTTATGCGCCGATTTCCTTTCACTCGCATCATTTACGGGCTCGCAGGCTGTTAACCGTCTCTCCCCACAACCTGATTTGCAAGGGTAAATGAACGCTGCGCGCCCTTGCAAAGCAGAACGATGGTGAGAGAGCGGACAGCCAAGCGGCTCCGAAAAGTGATACTCAAACAAAAGGAAAATCCTCATGGCGCAACAAAATTCAAACCTAACTCTCTCTAATTCAAATTCAGTGACCAGCGTTTCGCCGCTGGAGCACGAAAGCTCACCAAAAAATGATATCTCTAAGCGTCTGCAACCAGTAGAGCCAAGTCGTGATGTTGCCCTATCAGGATCAACCTCTGTGGAAAATATTGTCGTGATTGCCGCTCATGTAAAAGCAAGAGCCAGGCATTCCAGTGTTTGGCTAGAACTGACGGTTTTATTCCCAGAAACAGAACTCAATAAGCCGTACTGGGGACAAGGCATCGCGAGAGGTCATGTGATTACTGAAACAAATAAGGTAGGGCTGAATAGTCGTGCTGTAGTCATAGGATGGGTGACAAACAACCATCAATACATCGAAACATAAAAGAGTGGATCATCCCCTTAATTATAAAATGGAGACTTAAAAGATGAAATATCTCTCACACTATATTCAAGACAAACAAACTCAGGCTTTTAATGAGGCAGGGGCGTTCTTTGCTTTTTCTAATCAACAGTTCGATGATGAAAAAAAAGAGGGCGTGAAATATGCGTCGCTAGGTATGGGGTTAATTTGCCCAGTTGATAATGCCAAGCAATTAATGACTCGTTTAGATTCCATCGCTCAAGAAGGGATCGCCGAAGATATCAAAGAGAACGGGAAAAAGGCGATCATTCGCCGTGAGTTATTTAATCACGAATGTTTCTACACAAATGATATTTGTGATTGTGTGGAAAAACTCGAAGGCTATGGCATTTCATACGATGAGATTTATGAAGTGTTTAATCACATTCGTAAAACGGAAGACGTTTATTAAACGTGAAAATTAAAGCGCCTTGATATTTGCTGTCTCAAATATCAAGGCATGTTCAATTACATCGGAGTTAGATTTAATGAACATTCTGAATGCTACACAAGATAGAGAAGAAACGAAAGCAAAATGTTACGTTTGTACGGCCGTTCCGTTTTCGTTGGGTAAAGTGGTCTATACGCAAGGTATTGAGCAGTTATTAGATAATAATGTCGGTGCTAACTTGTCGATTTATTTGCAGCGTCACCAAAGTGGAGATTGGGGAGAGACTTGCATTGAAGATAAAATCACCAATGACGAAGCAACCAAAACAGGCGAGAGAGTGATATCGAATTATACGATTTGTGATCAATCGGTTTGGATAATAACTGAACGTGACCGCAGCGTGACCACAATTTTATTACCTTGTGAATATTGATATCTCAATGGGATGGCATAAAATGAGAGTCCTATTATTAGGGCTCTTTTTTATGATGAAACCATTACTTTATCTTTCGTTGTTATCGCCGTGTTTCAGTTGGGCTTTTTGCTTTGAAGAGGCAGGGCGATTTTATAATGTCGATCCACAGCTTTTAAAATCCATCGCCACGGTAGAAAGTAGCCTAAAGCCGAACGCGTACAATGAAAATAAAAACCAATCCGGTCAAGTCATCAGCCGTGATTTTGGATTGATGCAAATTAATTCCCATTGGTTTGATCGACTATCCGAATTTAATGTGAATGAAACAAATATCTATAATCCTTGCTTTAATGTTCATCTTGGCGCATGGGTATTAAGTTCTAACTTTTCTAGTCATGGTTATAACTGGAACAGTGTCGGCGCGTATAATGCGGGTTTTTCCAAACGCACCGAGAACGCCAGAAAAATATACATCCAAAAAGTCCAATCGGTTTATTTTAATCCTAACGTTAAATAAAAGACCTTGCACCATAACGGTGCAAGGTCTTTAGCTTTTCCTCTCGCTTTCTTCCTTCAATTTCCAGATCCCCCGCATCCCTCGTTCGTCAGATTCATTCGCCACCTGGTCGGCTTTTGTCTTTCGCGGTCAGTTTTTCCCGTCGCTTTGATTAAGGAACTCAGATCATTCGTTCTGAGTTGTTGGTTAGTTGAGTTGGTGACCACACACCACGCCAAATCGAGGTTCGATTTGAATGGTTGTCTGTTGTAAATAACTGATAGTTAAGGTGTTAAGTTTTTCGCTTTTTTCATGCTGTGGCATTTTTGATCACGTTTTTTTGTTCAAAAATGCCCCTGTAAACAGGAGCTAAAAATGAAAGAAATGCCGCTTACTCAGCGATTTATCGAGCGTGTAAAGCCGACGTCGATCACACAAGAATACTATGATAGCAAGGTGTCTACACTGTATTTACGAGTCTACCCATCAGGAAGGCGAGTTTTTTTTGTTCGTTTTCAGAGTGACGGATTGAGAAAGAATTCTAAGATAGGCTGTGCGTTAGAGTGCTCACTGCGCCAAGCAAGACGCAAAGCCTTGCAGCTTGTTCATCAAGTTCGAAGTCCGACAATAGAAATATTACCCACAATAACGGTGCAAGCATTCGGACAAGAGTTTTTTAAGCGTTATCCACGTCACTGGAAGCCTCGTACTTTGAAAAAAAACGAAAGTGCTTTTCGTCTTCATATCGCTCCTTACCTTGGAGGTAAGGAGGTGAAATCCATTGATCGAAACGAAGTAGAGCGGTGGTTTGCTCAGTTAAGTCATGTGAAAGGCTCAGCTAACCAAGCGTTAGTCTTGATGTCGGTCATGATGCAGCAATGTGAAACGTGGGGTTATCGTCCTAAAAATACCAATCCTTGCCGTGGTTTCAAACGTTATAAAGCCGGAGCAGTCGAACGCTACCTTGATAAAGACGAATTACGCCAATTATGGGGGATCTTAGACTCGTTAGAGAAAGATAATCCAGATAAGGTTATGATTATTCGACTTTTAATATATACAGGTTGTCGCTCATCGGAAGTCAGAACCTTGCAATGGAAAGAGTACAGAGGTCGTCACTGGCATTTATTAGACAGTAAAACGGGGGCGAAAACAGTGTACCTTTGCACACAAGTCAGGGCTTACCTTGACGCATGGCAATCAGAGAGTGATTACCTGTTTCCGGCTCCTTGCAACACTCAACCCATATCGATAAACCAGTTGACTGAATTCTGGAGGAAAGTTCGCCAGTTAGCAGGGTTGGAAGGGGTACGCTTGCATGATTTACGTCATACCTATGCGAGCCTTGCTATTCAGTCGAAGGTGAATTTAGTCGTATTAAGTCACCTTTTAGGGCATGCGGAAACGGAAACTACCTTGAAGTATGCGCATTTAGGGCGTGAAGATGTGTGTCAGGCGGCCACGCATGTGGCGAGTGTGCTAGTGAAGGGGATGCGCTCATGAAATCACTGTTATTCTCATCGAAGGTGGTTCAATCACTTAACGCCAAAGCTCGCACGTATACAGTGTGGGATACCAATAATCCTGCGTTAGGGGTTCGGGTGTATGCGGATGGTCGTCGTTTCTATGTGACTTATTTACCCATTCCCAATAAGACGTTAGCGGCAGTGGGGCAATTCACCTTAAAGCAAGCCAGAGACCACGTACAAGCTTTGCAGAGCTCTTTTTTAGAAAAAGAGGCAAAACCTATACGGTTAATCCGTTTTGATGCGTTAGTGAAAGAAGAATGGACGGAGATGGTCTTAAAGGAATGGAAACCCAATACGCAAGTGGGAGCGTTAAGTGCCTTAAGAAAACATTTGTTACCAGAGTTTGGTCGTTATCCCGTTGGCCGTATTGATTCGTGTCATGTACACCGTTGGTTTGATGAGCTTAGTCAGAGTTACGCAGGGGCTGCAAATCGTAATCTTGATGTGCTTCGCTCTATCTTCAAATATGCGGTTAAGCAGGGCTACTGCATGAATAACCCTTGTGATGGTATCCAGCAAAACAGAAAAAAGAAGCTCAATCGTTTTTTGAGTTTGGATGAGTTGGCACGATTCCATAAGGCGTTGATGGTGGTTAGCCAACAAGGAGACATGGAAGCGTGTTGTTGTCAGGTATTAAGCTTGATTTTGCTTACAGGTTGTCGTATTTCGGAGGTAACAGGCTTGAAATGGTCTTTTATTAAAGGCAATGAGTGGTACTTACCAGACAGTAAGACGGGGGCGAAGGTGGTGTATGTTGGTAAGGAGGCGCAACAACTTCTTTTAGATATCCCAAAGCAAGCTTGGTCGAAACATAGTGAGACCCACGATGATGTTTTTGCTCCTTTGCGTCGTTTTGTGAGTCGTGCAACTAAGGTCGGGGTGATATGGCAACAGGTGAGAGCTTTAGCGAATATCGAAGATGTCCGTATTCACGACTTGCGTCATACTTTTGCCAGTTATGCAGTATTAGAAGGGTATCCTATTCCTATGGTGTCGAAGTTATTAGGTCACGCACGCATTTCATCCACGCTTCGTTATACACATGTAGATGATGCGCAAGTCTCTGAATCCGCAGAGAGAGTAGGGGACGTTATCACTGAAATCATAACCGTAGAAAGAGAAAGTCATTCTAAGGTTAAGAAGCGTAAATCCAGAGATCTTAAAGCCAAGCCAAAACCGAAAGCATCCAACATAGTGACCGACGAGCAGATAAGGGACATTAGAAATGAACTCGATTTTTTATCTTGGTAAATAATGAGCGAGTAAACACTATAAGCTGCCTAATTGGTGTTAGGTGGCTTAGGTGTTGAAAATTATTTTTGGAAAAAAATGAGTTTCAGGAAACCTAATATTAGCAATTCATGAATAACTTTTTATAAGGCAAATTTGCCAATTAATACGCCTTTGTACAGTGCGAATTTTGTCTGATTATGTTTAATGGTGCATATCTTATAAAATCAGTGCAACCTCTTGTATTTAGAGTTTTTATAATTGAAGTATCGCGAAATGGGTAAGAATTACATTTTTCGAGAGCTAGAGTGCCAAATGACGAAGGAAGAGGCCGCTGAACTGTGTTTTAAAACTGTGAGAACAGTCACAGGTTGGGATGAGGGAAATCCAATCCCGCCAGAGTGTAAAAGGCTTATGCGAATGGCCAAAGGTCGGAACTCAGCGTTAGTGAAGACTGGGAACAGTTCAAAATGTTATATGACAACATGGAACTGCCGACAGGCCAAGTAGTGAGGCCACAACAAAAATTAGCTGGAATTGCTCTTTTGGGAATACAGTCTGAATTAGAAATCAAGACTTCTACGTATTTGTTAGGGCTTGCAAGGGCGATAGCAAATATCAAAAAGTAGTATTAGAAAAGTGTGGATTTATTCGGGCTAGTTCTAAGTCAAATCAACAGTCACTCAAAAGCAAAGATTCTTACTGATAAAGTGCCATCGATTGGAACAAAGAAATACCTTGTTTGTTGGTTTAACCAATCCTCCTTTTTGGTCATATCAAGGAGAAATAAGAGCCGGACTCATTGAGTTCGGCTTTTTTTTTGCAAAATATCAATAAAACCATGAAATAGTAGGGTTTTATTTTCTATGCACTATTGAATAGCTGACATATAGCCCTCATTTAATCATGGATAAGGAGGTGCAACATGATGCATGACTATGCAATTTTTAATCACTCAAGAGCTAACATAGGCCGTTACTTAGGTATTGGCTCTATGGTTTTATCAAGCACCATTACTTCTGCTTTAGTGGCTGTTTCTACTTGGACAGGCAATGCTATGTATGCGGGAGCTGGTATTACTGCTGCTGTCATTTATTTGGGTTTTCACTGGTTCTTTAACCGAACGCTTTGGAAGCTAAAATGGTTTGAGATTCCAAACATTCAAGGTGTTTGGACAGTCGTAGGTGAAAGTTTACGCGAAGGCGAAAACCAAAGTAATCATGAAGATAATGTTAGATTTCATTGGAATGGTGAATTGGATATTGCTCAAAAATGGGAAAAAATATCCATTACACAAGAAACATCACAAAGTAAAAGTGAAAGTTATACAGCGACCCTAGAGAAGTGTACCAAAACTACTGGTGGTAGCGTTTTACACTATAGCTATAAAAATTTCCCGAAAACTGGCGAACATCATGAACTTAAAGGTCATGGCGGTTACTGTGAAATTACATTTGATGAAGCAGCAAAAACGGCTACCGCTAGCTATTTCAATAGTAGTGGCCGTCGTACTTTTGGCAAAATGTATCTTACAAAAAAGGTTGTATAAATGATTAATTTTGAAAACCGCCTAACTAAGCTGAAAGAACGACGTCATGGCAACTATTCTGACGATGTGTTGAAAACTCTTGGTGCGGAGTCGAGCAAAGCGACATTCGATAGTCTTCAGCATCTAGGGGAAAGCTACGAGTCCTTAGTGGAGAGCGCTCCAATAAAATATACAATCGGAGCTATGAGCCAAGTCGACCCTGAATACACAAAAATATCTAGACGAGAAGGTGAAAGAGTTGCTGATACTTTGACTGGCTTACTGGAGAATGACGGAAAAACAGTAACATCAAGAATGCAAGGTTCGGTTCCTCTTAATATACATATTAAAGGGCATTCGGATGTAGACATGCTTATGATTACAATGCCTGTTGTATTGGTACAAACTCCGAAAAGCCCAAAGGCTAGTTACTTCCCAGCTAGTGATTCTAGACCTATGGAAGATATCTTGAAGGAGTTACGTTTACTATGCGAAGAGCGATTAACTAACAAGTACCCGGCAGTAGATGTTGATTGCGGCAACGCTAAGAGTATAGCTATGGAAGGCGGTAGCTTACAGCGAAAGGTAGATATTGTACCTGCTTGCTGGTTCGATAGTATCGCGTATCAAGAGTCTCAGGATGAGGTTGACCGTGGAGTAGAAATTTATGATAAGAAAAATCATAAATTAATAGGAAATTCTCCTTTTAAGCATATGGATTTAGTTGAAAAAAAGGATGCATTTTACGGTGGTAACCTCAAAAAGCTTGTGAGGTTGTTGAAAAATTTAGTCGCTGACATGCCTGATGCAAAAAATGCACAAGCCAAAAAACTCTCGAGTTTCGACCTAGTTAGCATTGTGTACTGTATGGATGACTTGTTGATATGTAGTTCGTATACACCTTTATTATTAGTAGACCGTTTGTTGACTAAGCTAGACCAGTTCATCGAAAGTCCAATGTTGATCGAGTCTCAAAAAGTGCCAGATGAGTCAAGAGTCATTTTTGATAATGATTCTAAGATTACAGCACTCGGAGTAATCCGCGAAGAGATTCAATCTTTGAGGGATGCTATCTATAGCGATCTAACCGGCGGTTCTAACTTCTTCGATGCTAGACGACTTAGTGAAAAACGAATAGCAGTTTAAGTGTATGTGGAATGCTAAAATTGAGCTGCTATTTTAAATAGCTTCAAGGACAGGCCATTTAACACTCATAACTATGTCGAATTTACCCCCGTGATACAACACGGGGATTTACGATGAACAACATTAGAAGAATGGATAACTTCTAGTAGGGCAAAACCCCATAAACAGGATATGAATGAGTAAAAGCACTAAACAATCTTGGGGCTCTTTCGAGTTAGAAAGTGCCACGAGTCAAAATTCAGGTTCAAACGTGCCGAACGCAACAAGTTCATCGTCAAGCCAAGCAATCTTAAAGTCAGGGATAGGTAGGTCAAAGTGTTTTGCTAAATGAGCAACAATCCATTCCTTTACAAGCCCTGCACATGTTGCGCTGCTGCCTTTTACTACATATTGATTACCATCATCACCCTCGCACAAGTATGGGTTCGTTCTTCCTTGTGCCATTTTTCTAGTTATTGTTTCTATTGCTATCACGATAGTGTCACCAAATATAGTGAAGTTATAAGTGCTTGATTGGATATTACCACAACTAACTATATGAATTAATTAATCGTCTCTAAGGGTTTATTAACTTAATGTGCATTGGAACTCCATGCCCATTTTCTAACGCGGTTTTAGCATAATCTGAACTTTCAATTTTAAAACCATGTCGCTCGAAGTAGGGTATCTGTTCATTCGAAGAGGTCGTTAGGGTGATTTTACTAATACTATGCTCTTTGCAGTAAGATTTTATTGATTTTAGGTGTTCCTCGAACAACCCTAAAGATCTGAAGTACTGTAGAGCATATTCTCTATCCTGTGGCGGGACTGGTTTATAAGGGTCATAAAAACAAACATCCGCTATGAACAGGTCGTTGGGATACATACGACACAGTAGTAATTGGATAAAGTCCCGCGCATCTATCGTAGGATCTTGGATATTGGCATAACAGAAAGCTATATCTTGGATTACCTTACGCTTTATTTCTTTTTCAACTTTTTGGTAGAGAAATGGCGATTTTGAATCAAAGAGTGAACTAAGTTTTTTCGGGTTCACTTTGGCTTTCGATTCGACGTATGTCATCCATGCCTGGGCACCAATTTCGAATAAAATTTCAGGCTCTCGTTTAGCTATTTTTTCGACGTCACTTGTACCTAAAATTTCAAATTGTAGTTTAGAATCAAACTTATCAGATATCGCTTTTTGTAAAAAAACATCACTTAACTTCATGACGAACTCCTTGCACTATTAAAAATAAGACTCATATGGGTTTTCTGTCTCTAATTTGTCATAGCAGCTTCTACAAAAACATTTCCAGTTTTCAAGACCTTTCATATTTCCAAAATCTACGCTTTGCATTTCGCTTTCAAGCTCTAGTTCTGAACAATTTTCACACTCAACAGTAGGTTCGTAATAGCCACAGACATAACAAGTATCAATGGAACCTTCGATAACGAATGAGTCTTTTTTACATGCATTACATTCCCAGACTTTGTCGGTGTTAATTCCTTCATTTTTTATACGAGATTTTGCTCTTTGTTCCAGTTCATCGACATAATTATCGAGTTTCATTATTTCGTGAGCTAAAGGAAAAGGCAGATGAGAAATTATGTCTTCATCCAAGTGTTTTTGGCAGAACTCGGTATAAAAGCCAACTAGCGTAACAAAGTTTGATTTTATCTGTTCGATTGACAAATTGAATTCAAAATGAACAATTTTGTTCCTTAAATCTGATGCGGTTTTTATGGCTGAAAAGTCAGAAGCGTCTAATTTAACTTTTGATATGTTTTCTAAGCGACTAATCGCAAGCCACAGATCTACAGTATTCCTAGGTTTATCAATGTTTGAGTAAATCAATACATCTTGAGTCCGCCTCAAGCGTTCCTTTAAACAGGTTTCAATAGCTTGTACCAACAGTAAAATTGCAAACTTCCAATGTTCCTCTGATTTTTCTGCCTTTACAGCTTTCGATATCGACTCAATAAAAAAACTCTTTGAGTTTTCAAGTAGTGTCATTTTAAGTTTCGACAAATTCACCTCAGATTTAAATAAAGGACAACAATTGTTAGAAAGAAAATTTATATATTCAAGTGTGAAGAGGTTCTTTCTATTCATGGGATTCTACTAGAAATTTGATATTACGAACAATGACTTATATCTAAAAATGAAATGGTTTAGCCTAAATTATAGAATTCCGCTCTTTAGCTTGAATTCAGGGGAAAACTAGCGCGCAAGCTTGCAACTAGGGCAGAGTTGCGTAAGTGTTGATAGATAGGTCGAATTTACCCCCGTGATACAACACGGTATTTACAACAAACAGCATTGGAATAATTGATAACTTTTAATAGGGGAAAAGCTCATGAATAAGATGTGAATGAGTATCTGTTCTAAATGATAATGGGGCAGTAATTGGTTAGATTAAATAGTCTAAATTGTTTTTGGACAGAAACGAGCTAGATTAATTACTCGAATCCAGCTAACTCAGATTAGAAAAAGTAACTGAATTATAGTGCAAGCCCTAAATGGTTAGCTCTGTTAATTTGACCCTCATATTCAAAAATAGGGCCAATTCCATAACAAAATTCATGTCTGTTCTTAGTTATTAAGTGTAGTAACAAATTTAATTTACTACAATTTAGATTCAAATCGGGGGGAGGATTCCCCCCGTCCTTTTGTAATCTAAACCGCAGTATCTTCCAATATATTTCTAGCAGACCATTTCCACCGTATCACTACATATTCCTTTAAACAGTGTTTTAATACTTAATCAGCATAGTTATTTGTCTTTCCTTTTTGCCATCGGCTAACTTTTGAAGCTCTCTCAATTTGATGTTAATTCTAGAATCTCTAGTGAGGTTATTCTTCTTCAACCATTCTTTTAATAATTGCAATGTATCAATGTTTGTATTGATATCACAAACATCTACAAAGTTAGCTTTTATAACATTAAAAAGCGAGGACGTTTTGTTTATTTGTAATTTAAACTTGTCAATTAAATTAAGTGCAAGAATTTTATTATCCATGTTATCTTTCAATAGTTCCGTTATCAATATTTCAAACTCACCTTCAATGTCAATGATGTTGAAATTGCAAACAATGTTATTGTCCAAAGAGTTAATGAAAGACGCTTTAGCAAAATCAAGACTTTCTGCAATACGTTTTACAGAACGCTTACTTATATTGCTCCAATTAAGGAATGAAGACATTTTACCATGTGCTTTGCTAATTAAGGTTTTATCTTGCTGTTCAACTATTAAATATTCGATAAATGAGTCGTATTTACTTGTATCATCGTTGATTTTATTTAATATCAATTCCCATTGTTCAGACTCTGAAATGATGGCTATAGCTTTATACATATCGGAGTTTTCAAAAAATGTCACGTTGTCTGCTAAAATATTAATCAGTTCTGGATATTCCTCTACAGAATAAAGTAAAAAATCGTTATATGATTTTTGTTCAGAATCTACTTCATAAGGTGATAGATTAGCTAAAATGTTAACAATATTTAATTGATAGCTCCCTTTAAAATAGCTCTCTTTGTGTGCCATGTTAGTGAAAATATATTTAGCAATCGTCGTTTTAAAGGTAGGTAGTGAGTTATCAATTGAGGATATTTTATCAAGCCATTGCCACGGTAGTAAAACATATGCTTCATTACCAGGGTATGTATTAACTAATGAATAGAATACTGATGTCATTTGAGTGAGGTATTCTTCTGATAGATCATGTTTCACCAAGTCAATTATGTTTAAATAATCTAGATAGTGTGTTAATTGAACGTTATTAACTGCTAACTTAAGACCTGAGCTTTCAATCCAACTTGCAAGTTTGCTGCTATCATTATCTACTCCGTTTAGGATTTTTATGAATTCAAATAGTGCCGATGAAATCTCAGTGTTAGCCTGATTTTGATTAATATGAGTCTGCATTTGCATCAATAAAAAATGCATTAACTCTGATGAACTATCGGCATTCTTCTTAATTAAATCCCCTCTAACTATAAAGTTAGCGAGTGCCTTACTTTTCTCAAATTCATCCGAAGTAATAGGCTGATTAATCAAATTAGCTTTAAGGAATGAGGTGAACGAATCAAATAATTGAGTAGTAAAAGTATAGTTTGCAACTGTTTCGTGTGTATAAATAAAGTCGAAAATGAATTCTAAAAACTCTACGCTCGCAGTGCCAGTCCCTATACATTCTTTATACAACTTTAACAAACTCATAAATTCATCTGTATTTTTAGACTCAAAAGTATTAAGCGCATATGTATCTAATTGAGCAAATTGAGTAATTGCATTGAAGAGTAACTCCTTATTACCCGTAAATTCTTCTTCAGTTAAATATTTGTCAAATATTGTTTCTTTAATTAATCTAGAAACGTTTAGTAAATTATTTTTTTCTTTAAAATATTCTTGATGTTTTTTAACTAAGTGTATAAACCAAACCTGTAATTCTTCATTATCAAAGAGTGGCAAACTTGTAATAGCTGAAATGGTTGTGGGTTTATCTATTTCAATAAATATTGAAATTAATTCTTCAATTCCGTTTTCTGCACTTTCTGCATCACTACTGTAAGCTAAATACTTATGCAAATCATCTGTAAACCTTAGTAATATTTTTGGTGAAAATAGAGTGGTAATTGTTTTTTTATCAAGGGTTTTTAAGGCTTTAATGTATCCATCACGCTGTAAGACCTCATTATCTTCGTCAGCAGTAGGGATGTTAACAAAAGTGTTGAGTAAGCCGATAGTTGCTGCATCTACATAATTGGGATGTTTATCTATGTTTTTAATTAACATCATAACAATTTCAAATAACTTATCTGGTGAACAATAATCACTTATTGATTCTTTATCTTTACTTAAAACATCAAAGTATCGACTTTTTGCTTTACGGTTGTTAGAACTCGCTATAGAAAAAACTATATCTATCACTTCAGAATCAAAAGAATATAAGGTTTTTGGATTAATCCTGTCAAAGTGCTCAATAATAAAGTTCACTATTTTTCTTTGATGGAGAGGAGAAATTGATGAAACCAATTCCACAAGGCTTGGGATATATGTAGTAAAATCAGAACTATAACTTAAGTTGTCTGTGATTTTACTAATAACTTCAGATATCTCCCCCTTCTCGTTATTAATAAAATCATTTAACAATATCATATTTCTAGTTTTTAAAGCGTTTGACACTTTGTTATAAATTTCATTACCTACCACACCACTGTAAGATAATTCGTCCAAATAAATAAAAGCTTTAATTAATGAAGAGTCATAAATTTCTGTTCGACTGACAAACTCCTCAACTTCTAAATTAATAACACCACTTTTAATTAATCCTTTAAAGTATTGGTGTGCATATTTTGGAATGTTTTCACCTAAGTCAATAGATGTTGCTTCTGGGGCGACTAACTCAAAGTGATTTGTTCTTGTTCTAAAGTGATTAACAATCCAAGTTGGAAGTTCAGGGAACTTTAGGAGGTTTTTTTCCAATCCATAATAGATAGATAACATGTACACTCGGGCATATGGCAATATATTTTTAGAAATAGTGCCTACCCTTAATCTCCTTTCTTTTTTTTCTAATTTCAAAGCATGCTCAAGTTGCAAAGTAAAACGGTTGAATATATTGATCGCTTCACGAGGAGTCTTTATTGAGCTGGCAAGTAAAATATCAATTAATGAATCTAGTTCACCAGAGTCTTTAAAAAGATTTTTTAATGGGTGACATTCACTTTCATTATTTATTTTTGCAATCAAAAACTCTCTCAGATCTAACTGACTTTGTGGTGGAACACTTATAGTATGTGAGAATATTTTTGAACAAAAATCCTTTGCTTTCCATTGAACTTCTTTTTCATCTATTCCTTCTGATTTATCAATTGCAGATTCATAAAATGCGCGTTGAATATTATTTAAATCACATGGAATAATGAATATAGCTTTACCTAAGTCAATAAACGTTCGTAATTCATTTAAAGTATCAATAATTTCATCATTATGTTTCCTATCAACATCTTCAATAACAATAACTAATTTTTGACACTCTGGATTCCCATTGTGTTCACTTAAAATATTTCTGAAAACTGACTGTAACTGCTCTGTATTAGAGATGGAAGGGAGTGAAATTGTTCTCTCTGATGGGGTGATATGAAATTTAAAAAGTGTAGGCAAGCTTTTAAAAATATTCTTTGATAATGCTGAAATTAAGGATGTTGAAGTTAGTGATATTAGAAATGCTTTCACCGCAAATATAAAATTACTGATAATATTTTGTTCTATTGCGAAATCAATTATGCCAGCTAAAACTCCGACAATAAGACTGCCGTATAGAATGGTTTTTATAACCCCCAAAGTTAATAGCGTTGTGTACTTAGGAAGTTCTTTGATAAAACTTGCAATTCCTTCATCGAGTTTTTTTTGATTAACTTCTTTTTTGGTAAAACTTGAATACACTAAATCACTAAACTTTTCATCCAATGATGAAATTTCATTTTCATATACCAATGTTTCTAAGAACTTTTTGTCTCTAAAATCTCGATTTCTTTTGTTTGTTAACGCATAAAAAACGTTTCGAAACAAAGCGTAGTATGTATTTTCTTTTTCATGTCGCCAAATGTTGAAATGAATGACTTTTTTATTTGTAGAGCCGTTCCACCTTTCAAATAACAAATTTGTAATGGTTGACTTACCACTACCGTATTCTCCGTTCAAACATATACAGCTAGGGATATTATCTTCTTTAAATAGGCTATCAATTTTTTCGTCTAATAATTCAGAAATGACATCATGGGATAATTTGTCATCATTAACTGTTGAAACTGGTACCGTCTTGATTTGCCAACTACTTTGAAGCCTATTATTCATTGATGTACTCACTTAGAAGATATGAAAAAACAGTAGGAACTGTATGTAATCGTTCAAATAAAACACTATAAATCATTTAGTTACAATCTGATACTACTTAGTAATTGTTTTTACACAGGTTGTTAGTTCATTACTTGTACCGAATGATGTTAATGTTAGGGTGAGGTCGTGAACGTTTTCATACAGAGTCATGCGGTTACCCTGTTGCTAATGGGCTTTCGGATTATATTTGATTGGTCAAATATATATGAACAGAATGCGTTTGAGCTTTTGCACTAAGCAATAAAGGGGCAGAAATTAGATAACTCGTGCCTAGCTAATTACGGATTTAAAGCCAAAAAGTGATCAAACTTTATTGGAATCGAACAAACTATTTTACATCTGACAATACTTTTTTCGCGTGCGTTTTTCGTAACAAAGTGCCCCTGTAAGAAGAAAATTGGACGTTAATTCAAAAGTAGTGTGGTCAAATATACACCCCATCCCCTTTCAATAGGGGCTTTTTTTATGGATAATTCAACCTCTTAGCGAAAATACGAACCAAAGAAAAATAATTTATTTAGTGCCCCTGCGCTTTCAGTTTACCGCCACACACCACGGCACATTGATTTCAATGTGAATGGTTGTCTGTGAGAAATATAAAGACAATAAAAACAATAGCTTACGGTTGGTATTGGAGGCAAAGTAGAGCGTGAAAAAATTTTCAAAATCTCAACTAATTAGCCGCTAAAATCCCAGTGTAAAAATATGTAATCACATTGAATTATCATTTACGCCTTTCTGTGTAAGGGATTGTGGTGATTTAAATCTAAATTCAATGAGATTTAATTGAATTGTTATTTAACCCTTTAGCAGTAAGGTTGTGGCGGTTTTTTTGAAACTAAGTACAATGGGTTTACATTGAGAAATTATTGGATTTCATTGAGGTTTAAAGGTGGGCTTCATTGACATTCATTGAGGAGAAAAAGCTAAATTATGTCACGTTCTTACCCTTTACAAAGCTCCCTTCGAGGGAAGCTAGAGCAAGATTTTAAGAAATTCAGAGACAGAGAAAAGTTAAGTGATGCCGAGGCAACTCGTCAGCTTTTTACCTTGGCGTTGCGCATCAAACTGAATGACAGTGACGATGAGCGGCCGTCGAACCGTGAGTTGATGGAAGAAACGTATCGTAGAGTTAGGCAGGTACAAGGCGTGCTAAATTTAAATTTGGCACATAGCTTTGATGGGGAGGGATATTATAAGAATAAAGCGGATTCGATTGAGCAAAGAAAATCCAACACCGCTTTGGTTGATAAAAGTGTCGACGAGTATCTTGAAGGCGAAAAAAAAGGGTAGCCAGTGGCTACCCTTATATTATCGCTCTAACTCTCTGTCGATTTCTCTGTCTTCCCAATGGCTCTCTTTCTCTGAGTGATTCAATGCCATCTCTTGCTGAGGTGAATATTCTTTTGGTTCAAAGTGGTCGAGCGATTGGCTGTCGGTTTCTTTTTTCTCATTGTAGTTGAGGGTATCTAATTCGCTCTCTTGATGAGAAATATGTGGCTCACTTAATTCTACGTTATGTGCGCTGTTATCTCGCTCTAATTTGCCAATGCACGATTTAATGTCCTCTTTAAGATTATCGTCTGACATGAATTGAATGTCTCGTCCATTAAAGTTCTCGACGATTTTCTCAATGTTGTTCGGGTTTAAATCGTGGTTGCCGTGATTTAATACAATAATGATGTTCTGTCTCAGTTCATCGGTGGAGATGTTTTGAATGTCGTTCTTATGATTGACATTGATAATGTCAATCTGCCCTTGGGTTTGGTCTCGAATTAAAAACGAGTGTTCAATTGAGGTACTGATGATGGTGGTGTTTAAATTCTCTCCTTGATGGAATTGGGTTAATTGTTTGGACTTTGTGCCTAGGGTTCTTGGATTAATGTCTAGGGAGGTGTCTTTATTTCCTTGAGTGTCTAAATAGGTCACTTCAATGGCTTTAGTTTCACCTTCTTTATTGTGGATGTTGGTTAACATCGCAGGATGAAGAGATCTATCTTCGGATGAATAGACCGCTGGGTGGAACTTAACCTGGTTATTTTCAATGTTATTGACACCGAGCTTGTTTAAGTACGTTTGGGCCAGCGTGTTATCCATCGGTAAGCTTTGATTGATATAATCTTTAGCCCTTTCTTCAAACTGCGCAATATGCCTTGGGGTGGTGCTCAGTAATTTGTCGTGTTTATTGTTTTCCTCCAATTGATATTTATCTGGCTCATTGAGCATCTTGTGCGCTTCATTCATCGCGGCTTTATAATTCATTTCCTTATGACTCATGATTAGGTTAATCAATGCGCCTTTTTCGCCTGTGGTGTAGTCTTTAAAATACCCTCGATGCTCTCCAGTTAAGGTGACTTTAATCGCCGATTTACCAATGCCAAAGGTTAAATAATCCCGGTCTGATTTGGATTGATTCGGCTGGCCTAATAACTGAATGGCGAGGCTTTCGGTGTATTTGGGTAGTTGCGTATTGATGTGCTCCTTAAATGTGTTGTAGTCAAAGTCACCGCTTTTATTTTGGAATCGGACGTCCTCATGAGGGAGGGCATTACGGTTAAAGTAAGTGGTGTCTTTGGGTGGGATTTGGTTAAGGGTTTCTATCGCACTGGCTTTATGGCTCTCTTTAGAAAGCCAGCTTTTGACCAGTTGTTTGGTGTTGTCGGTATAGAGCCGAATGTGCTGACTGGCACGAGTCACATCGATACCGGCGCGTCTTAAGTTGGTCAGTGCGCCTTTGCTTTGTATCGCGCTAATGACGTGTTGATAGGTGGACCCTTGCGCCATGTCTGCGGTTCGACTGTAGGCGTAGTCCCAGTGCCCGTCTTTAAGCGCATTAGGGTTAAGGTTGAGTGTTTGTCCTGTCTTAGATTGAGCGATAACACGGTCTGTATTCGCTTGCGTGATGCGGTACTCCACGTTGGCTTTAATGCCGCGCTCTTTATCGGTAAAACGGGTGATGATTTTATCGCCGGTTGAAAGTGGCTTTTCTGACGTAGAGAACAGGGTGGTGAAACGGTGATCACGGTTACGCGGTAAGAACGGCCTTGTCTTACCTGTACTTGCGTCTTGAAGTGTTACTACGCCATGCTCAGAATCTACGTGAGTGATTGCCGCGAACTCACCGGGCTTGGTGCTCAGTATCAAGCCTTTTTGATACGGCATCATGGTGGTGAGCTCTTCCCCCGTCGCGCCGATTGAGCGTAGCCTCGTTGCGATGACGTTCTCTTTGCCTAATTCACTCTTTTTCATCAAACCGACACGGATGTGTTCGGTGATGGTGTCTCGCTCCTGGTTGGTGTACGCGATAATCAGTGTGTTGTCTCGCGTTTCGGGGGTGCGCTCTAAATAGTCTTTGGCGACCACATAAGGCAGCTTCTCTGTGGCGGTGAGCTGCGCTCTGCGTCGGTCTTTGTCGTTTTCATTCAGCGTAGAAATGACATGTTGACTGTTACCTTGAGTATCAGGGGCTTGCTGCTGGAGTTTATCCAGGGCGCTCTGTGGCTGCTTATCAATGGTGTTTTGCGCCGCATTAAGTAGATTATCGTTTTGCTGACGGATGATGTCGGTCATGTAAGCGGTATCGATGCGGCCTTGGCTTATGGCCAGCTCAAAGGGTTTGCCGGCACTGAGCGATAAAAGCTGCTCTTTATCGCCCAATTTGGCTGTTTTGGACTGACTGTCATTGACCAGCTTTGTGAACTCATCGGCTTGCTTGTTGCTGACCATGGAGCTTTCATCGAGAAAGAACAAGGTGTGTTGGTAGTCGCTGGCATCGCGGTTTCCTTGTCGGATGTCAGAGAGCAAACTTTCCAGGGTTTGCGCTTTCACGCCTTTGCTTTCGAGCTCTGCTACCGCTGCGTGTGTGGGCGCAAGACCGATGACACTTTGCTCTGGTTGCTGGCTGGCTTCTTTGACTAACTGGATAAGTTCAATGTTCGATTCAAGCATGGTGGACTTACCTGTACCGGCTAACCCTTGGATGGCCACAAAGCTGTCTTTGGTGGTTGAGATGAGGGTGATGGCGTCCTTTTGCCCTTGGGTTAGGCGAGGCTTGGTATCGAGAAAGTCTTGCACCTGCTTAGGCGTTGCAAAAGGTTGATGTTGGTCTTTACCCTCAGTGATATTTTGCAAGATGCGCTTTTCAGTCTCCAGCGCGGCTTGCGTCGTCCAGCGTGTGCCGTCACTGTACTCTGCAGAAAGGGTGTCGCTTCGCTTAGTCAGCTCTGTTTCAACCTGCTCTTTGGTAATAGAGCCACCGGCTTCTTCAAAGGCGTAACGCACCGCTTCCACCACTAAGGCTTTTTGGCTAAACGCCGCTTCTCGCTCTGAGAGGTGGTTCAGGGCAAAGCTGACCGCTTTTTCGATGAGTGGGGCGTTTTGCGATTTGGCCAGTGCTGACAGCGCCTGACTGACATCCTGCTTTAGTAAATCTTGGGTGGCGTCGTTTAGGTAGCGGTCGTTGACGTTTTGCGTCTGCAGTACACGCTCAATGGCTGACGGGGAGAGCTGCTCTTTTTCAAGTGCGCTTTGGGCTTTGTCTGGTTTGTCGGTGAAGATATCAAGGCGCTCTGTTTTTTCAGTCAGGTCGTTTATCAGGGGCTTAGATAGGGTAAACGCTTTGCCTGACAGCAAGGTATGGGCTTTTGGCTCAATATGGTGGGCGCCGTGAACGTAGTCGTATTGCAGCGGCGCGTCTTTTAGGCTCTCTAAGTTGACGCGCTGCGTTTCCCCTTTGCTCTCAAGCGTGAGGCTTTCTTTGTCAAGGTGAGTGACAAGGTAGCTTTGGTTCGCGTCCAAGCCAGCAGGGAAGTGTTTTCCTAGCGTTTGAAGGCGTTCGCCTTGGGCGATATTGAGACTTTGCGGTTTATTGATTTGCATCTTCATGTGCTTAAAGGCGCGACTGGACGGGTCAAAGGTGTGTGATTGTCCATCGCGTTTGCTGAGTGCGGTCATAGTGTTGCTCTCTTTGTCGATACTGGCGATGACAAAACTCTGAGGTTTGTTTTTCTCCCAATGGGTGAGTGTCATGCCGGGTTTGTAGTGTTGGACGAGGGGTTGTTGCGCTTTAGAGAGGTGGTGAGGGGTTTGAGTGAATAGGGTGGTTTCGTGTCTGGCGAGGGCGCCGGTATTTTTCAGTTGGCCCCGTATCGCTTCGGTTAACCGCCGCTGCTCGACGCTGGAAGTGGCAATCACTTGCGTGTTGGCTTTATCGGGGAGATCGGCGTACACCCGCGCTATCCTATAGGTATCATTGTCATGCAGTTTTACGTTGGTGTTGCTGGCTCGCTTGCCAACCCAAGAATGACTCTCCACATTGCCTTTTTGATACAGCGAGATAGCGTTATTGGCTTTAAATCCCTGACGGCTTGATACGCGGTTAAGCATCACCACTTTACTGCTCGATTGTTTGGCTTTATCGGTGAGGGCCAACAATTCATTGGCGCTCATCTTATTGGCGTCATCGATGAGCAAGACATCTTTATTGGTCAGCGGCGTATCGCTTTGCAATAAGCTGTGGGTGGTGTGGCGCTGCTCTGCTGAAAAGAGCTGACCGACCCAGGCGCTGAGAGTTTGGCTCTTGCGCTGGACGCTCTCCATGCCCTCAGTCTTGGCTTTCACGCTTTGAGAGACCAATTGGACACGTTTACCGCTGTGATTGCCTACATTGAGTAGCTGCTGCGCAATACCCTGTGATGAGCCGTGTACATTGACCACATGGAACTGTTTGGTGGAGTGGTACAGGTCGGTCAGTATACGCTGCTGGTTTTCAGGGATAGCGAGCTTGTTGAGCGTGTTCGATTCAACGTGGGTGCGCATGTGATGCGCCCGACCTTGGGTGCTGTCGATAAGCGCTTTCTCGTTATCAATTAAGCCTTTGGTGGTGTATTGCCCTTTTTGACTGAGTCCTATCAAGTCGCCTTGTTTAATCATTTCATCCGCGACTTTTTTGATATCAAGGGCGTTGAGTTGCACGCCGCCTTTGGTGAACTCTGAGGCGGTGAGTTCAATGATTTTTTCTAGGTGTAACGCGGTGCTGTATTGCCCTAGATGGTCAATGGCTCTGCTGATGGCGGCTTGGGTTTCACCAAGTGGTGGGGTGTTTTGCGCTTCTTTCACTTGTTGCGCCATGGTGACAAGCTCTGCGGGGTCATACCCTTGCTCTTTTACGGTGCTTTGCCACTGTTTGTTGAGGCTGTCACTGCTCTGGTAGGTTTTGCTTTTACGAGTATCGAGGGTTGCGACATCTCGCGCCGCGCGAGAGTCAAAGCCTAAATCGAGTGTGCGTTGGTCAATTTGTTGTTTGCGAGTGGACGACACATCAAGAATAGGCTGAGGGACACCGCTGATTTCGAACTGACCGTTGCCGACGCCTCGCGTGGAATAACCGAGGGTTTCTGCCTCTTTAGCTAATTGGCTCTGGTACAAGATCCCGTAGTATTTTTGGAAGTTGTAAATGCGCTCGCCAGTGCCGTTAATCACGCCCCCTTTTTGTTTTAGGCTGGATGCAAGCGTGCGAAGTTTTCCTTCTTGATCGCGCGTCATGTTAGCGGCTAGCGCGTGAGAGTGGACCTGTGGGTCGTTTTCACGGCTGGTCTTATGGCGCACGACTGCGAATATCATCGAGTCGGTGTTGTGAAACTCGCGTGCTCCCTCTTTGTTGATGGTAGTGAATTGTGCCACGTCTTTTTCTAGTTCTGTTAAGGCGAACTTCACTGCGTTATTGTGCGCTTCAATAAGTCGATGGTCGCCACTTACAAGCGCAAGAACGCTGACGGTTTTAGGTGCAGAAAAGGTCAGGTCGAAGCCCGATTTGTGTTTTTCTCGTTTCCCTTTAATGGTTTCACTACCTAGATTGCCAGAGAGCACCGATTCTAGGGTGGCTTGCTCTACGGGTTTACCCGCCAGTCCCGCTTCGATGGCCAGCTTGCCATGCCAGAAGGTGTTTTCTTCCTGGTCTTGCTCCTTGAGGTAGTCGTTATCGCCCGCGTCTTTTTCTAAAGAGACGTCAGGTAGGTCTTTGGGTTTTTCTTCGCTGAGGTAATATTTGGCAGCGCCAGAAGCGGATTTCAATGGGCTAATAGAAAGCATGAGTATTTTCCTTGTGCAACGCAATCGCCGCTAGCAGCAAAACTGAGCGGTGGTAATAACGGGAGACGGAATTACAAAGCCTTGCCATTGCAAGGATTTGAATAGTGATGATTCGAGATGATAAGGCTCTATGTACGTTTCTAGTGCACTATAACTAAATGTTTAGTGGTGACTAAGATTGAGTCAGTGCACTTTTTGACACGATGAATCTAGACAAACTCGATAACATGAAAATATCTAATAGACTTGGGATGCAATGACCTATTTCTGTCTTGTGTGGCTATCGACTATTTGGTGCGCTATTCAACCATATCGCCCGCTTCCATCTCTATTTCCGGCGAGATGGCTTGCTCTTCAATGGTGCGTTGCGCTTGCTCCTGGTACTCGTGATTGTCTTGAGCCTTTGACTCGACCATCGCTTGCACGGTGTCACTTTGCATCGCTTCTTTCATTTGGCTTGCCTCGTTGAGCATCTCTTCTTTTGAATCGAACTTGGCTTGTTGTAGGTCGAGAAGGGGTTGCTGCTCTTCTTTAGATAGGTGAAGGCTCGGTGCGACGCTTTCGTAGTAGGTGGCTTGGGCATAGGCCTCCTGCATAGGCTGTGACAATGTCACGCTACGTTTGTTGAAAGAAGGGCAGATGTCTTTCATGACATCGAACTCCAAATCCAGTTTAGTGATGAGATCGACACCTGGCGTGCGTAGGTAACACTGCAAATCATCCAAAGCTTGGATCTCACTCGGCGAGACCACCGGTCTTGTGACCGTTTGATGGCCCAATGACACGCCATCACGCAGCGTGTTCGCACCGTACGACACGTTTTCTTTAGAAATATCGACTTCTTGCTCCCCCAAGTCTTTGGAAGAGATTTGCGCCATTTGTGCGGAAGGAGCACGAAAGAAAAAGCGCGTGTTCAACAAATCAAACATCTCATCGGCGGCGTTCTTGCCATAGGTTTTCACCAACTGCGCGTACGATTGGATACCAATTAAGTAGCACCCGCCAAATTTTCGCACTTCGGCTATGATGGACCCCAATTCTGGCAGTTTGTGAAGGCTGGGCATTTCATCCATCAAGACCCAAATGCGGCGGTCTTCATCGGCTTCTAATCCTAAAATGGCGTTGGACGCGATAGCCAACCACATGGAGATGAGCGGCCTAAGTGACGCATGCTGCTGCGCGTTACTCGATAAGAACAAAAACCCGGTCTGCTTATCGTCTTGCACCCAGTCTGTAATAGAAAACTTCTTCTGCAGCGCTTGGTCTCGATGCTCATCATCAAGACCGTCTAAAAAACGCATGCTTTTCATGTAGGTGGCCAACACCGATTTGATGGAAATCGCGGTTTTCTTGATGTCCTTCGATGCCAGGGCGGCCGCCTCGGTGCCTTCAAGAAAATTACCCAACGCTTCAAGCTCACTGGTCAAAATTAAACTCAATAGGCGTGCGGTCGTCGCGGATTTATTGTCCTGGCTCATGCGAAAGGCGGTCGATGAAAAAATGGTGCGCGCTGAGTCAACCCAAAATGGATCACCATCGCCGTGTTGTGGGATGAGGGCCGCCGCCATGTTCTCAAAGTCAGGGGCGTCTTTCGCGTCGCACCACACGTCCCAATTCGCGCATCGAGCATCAAACGGATTCAATATGACGTCGGTCTCAGGGCGATAAAACTTACTGGTGAACACACACCCTTTGTCGTAAATGATGGCTTTGTCGCCACGCGCTCGTATCCATCGCACCAGTTTGCGGATCATCACTGATTTACCCGCGCCCGTGGTGCCATCGATGAGCAGATGTTGCACCTCAAACGATTGTTTGAGCAGCGCATGGCCATCAATCTTAAATTTAGAAATGGTGCCATCGCCATAACCGCGTTTACGGTTCACTTTAGCGCGCTTAATTTGCATCTTGGTTAAGACTTGTGGCTCAACCAGGCGAAAACCACGCACATGAAAGTCTTCACTCTGTTTCTCGCCTTGCTCTTTGAAAAAACGCTGCAGCAGATAAAAGATGAAGAATCCGACCAACATCGAAATGAGGTAATAGACTTGGAAGTTTCGCCACACCTCGGCGTGAATATCGAGAAGCACGACATTTTCAAGCTGAGACGCGAGCGTGGACTGGTAGCGCTCACCATCCCACACTGTGGTCACCAAGCTGTCTAATGGTTTGCCGAACTTAGCGTATAAAATGTTCCGCCAGTAATAGAACTCCCCCCAAAAGGCGTGACGCGGAGCTTGCCACAGTGTTAGTGCGAGGGTAGCCAATAACATCCCAAAACCAATGAACTTGATGAGGGTGTTGTTGACTTGAAAGAACATTCGAATGGAATGGAAGGTGACTTGGCCACCTCGGGTAAAATGGTTACTTTTCTTACGGGTACGCATCGTCGCTCCTTATTTAAGAGTTGGCGTTGAAGGTAAAGTGGTGAAATGAACGTGTTCACTGCCATTCAAAGGAAAGGCTGTGCTTACGCCATGATTTTCATTGGGGATTTGATACACTGTGCGACTGATTGGATAAACAGAGCGCTTTGATGAGTCAAAATTTAAAACACTACCTAGCTCTGGATGAGCTGGTTACCCATTCACTGCTGACGCTCTATTGCACTATGAGTCAGCAAGGCGGGTTTTGGACGGTCAAGAAACGCAATGCCTTCTTGGTGAAATACCTCAAACCGAAAGTAAAGCAGGCTCAATTCTCTGTGTGCAAAAACGACCTAAAAACCATGCTCAGTATTGGTCGCCAAACCAGAGGCAATCTTGAGCAAAAGTTGTGGACGGTTAATCAACTGAACCTTGAGTATCAGGCTCGATTGTCACAGGCGGATGAACTCTATCTCATGCTGACAGACCTCAATGAGCAGCACCAATTTCCTTCCGAGATCGACCATCCCGACAAAGCGAGCGAGGAGGAGATCTTGTACATGACCCAGTCAGAAATTGAAGAAGGGTTTGATAAAGACAATAACCAAATCAACCCCTTGGTGATGACTGTCAAAACGACGCGCCTCAAAGCGCTGATTGAGGCCGTGCAAGCCCAAGGTGTCTATCGCGTAGAAATCGAGCATGTGGATGATCATGAAGTGATTCACTTACTCTTGCATCGCATTTCCTCCCCCAAAAGTGAGTGATAAGCGCGTTGTTGGACAATGACCTCTTTATTTCTCCCCCTCTGTGCCATCTCAGCTTTTATATGAGACCCAGTTAACAAAGCATCACTACTTTCAAATGAATTTTGACACACACTTCGACAAGCATTATATATGCAGCCGCTTAGTCATATAAAAACTCAACAATAAATAGGCTTAACATGAACCCAATGATTAAAACATTACTGAACATTCGCACTTTGCGAGCATTCTCTCGAGAATTAACTTTTGAGCAGCTTGAAGACGCACTGGATAAATTAACAACCGTGTATCTGGAACGCCAGGAAAGCGAAGAAGCTGAACGTGAAGCGCGCGCAGAAAAAGAGGCCAAAGTGGCTGAAATGGCAAAACAAATGTCAGAGAGTGGAATAGGGGTAGAGGACTTACTGGCCGCGCTCTCTGGACAGCCAAAAACAAAAAAAATTCGTCAATCAAGACCCGCGAAATACCAATACACTGATGAGAGCGGCACTGAAAAAACATGGACAGGGCAAGGTCGCACACCTTCGGTCATTCAAACGAAATTAGATGCGGGTCAATCCATTGATGATTTTTTGATTAAGCGCTAGTTTCTTTTACTCAAACAATGGCCTACTTATCATAGCCAGGCCTGTAGGGCTTATTTATCACGAGAGATAAGCCCACAATGACCCAATATTTCGACGAGAATGCTACCTTACTGAAGTCAGAGACGGTATTTATAAGGGCTGAATGTTGAAGACTGTTTCTTAGGCCATCTCTTATTGCGTCATGTTACTTGGTAATTAAGGTACGACAGAATCGCTTGGTGATCACACTTGAAGCCAATCATCTGAAACACGTTTTTGGACAAAAATGTGCCAGCGCTTTCTCTAAATTAGCAAACCATCAATAACTACAGGTATGGCAAATTTACTTGTGAAGTGCTAATGCGATGAGTAGCATCGCACTAGCAAAGGTATTTGTATAGGTGCGCACTAAGTGACGTTACGTTAAATTGGACATATTTTTAGCTACATCCTCTGCACCTCTCTGTATCTCATCTATCACAGAAGATACGGAGTAAAGTTGTTCATTTGTATCTATTGAAGATACTCTAATTTTCCCCATTGATTCGGAGATTTGATTCGTCAGCATGACATTCTCAGAGACAACTCGACTTATCTCACCCGTTGATCCAGATGTCTTGGAAGCTAAAACCCTAACCTCATCAGCCACAACAGCAAAACCACGTCCATATTCACCAGCTCTTGCTGCTTCTATTGCTGCATTTAAAGCTAGTAAGTTCGTTTGATCAGCAATGCTGCCAATAACTTGGACTATATTTTCAATTTTAGTTGAGAGTTCATTGAGCTTATTTATTAGTTCTACGGAGCTTTCCACTTGTTGAACCACACCTAATGATTGTTCTTGAGCTTGGTTTATTGACCCCTTACCATCAGTTGCTACTTGTTCAGTTTCAACGGCTGTCGTGTAAGCAATCGATATGGCATCTTTTGAAGCCTCCTCTTGAAGAACATCATGCGTAATATCAGTAGCGAACTTAACCACTTTATACACTTCATTTTTATCATTGAATATTGGGTTGTAAGATGCCTGTATCCAAATCCTGTCGCCTAGCTTTGATTTTCTTAAAAAACGCCCACTAAATGCTCGCCCACCTTGCAAGTCTCTCCAAAAACTAGGATTTTCTTGGTAGAACTCATCAAAACAAAACATTTTATGATGCTTGCTCATGACTTCATCGCTTGAATAACCTAAAGCATTCAGGAATGCTTCATTTGCATTTAGAACTTCTCCAGAAGTTGAAAATGTGATTACTGCAAACGTTCGATCTAATGCACTTAGTAAATCACCATCTTCAATGCTCCTTACATGTTGCTCGGTAACATCATAAGCAACCTTAGCCACTTTTATAACTTTACCTTCAGAGAATATCGGGAAATAAGCCGCCTCAAGGAATATTTCTTTTCCAAATTTATCAAGTCGGGCGAAAACTCCACCCTGTTTTTTTCCTGAAGCTAAACCGACCCAAAATTGTGAGTATTGTGGTGATGACACTATTTTTTCTGAACAAAATAGAGAGTGATGCTTGCCTATGATTTCTTGCTTTTGGTATCCAACACAGGATAAAAACAAATCACTGGCATTTAAAACTTCCCCTTTAGGCGTAAACTCAATGACAGAAAGAGAATCGTACAGCGAATCAATAAAATCTTGATTAATATCTATTTCTTGTTCTATTTTTTTTCTTTTTAAAAAACACAAATCACCCATAACCATTTCTTTTCATCACTTAATGGTAAATGTATTAACACAATAGTTCCACCAAAGATATCAGACCAAAACACATATAACTCTTATGTCAATCCCATTTTAAAATGTCCTCTTTTCTCCCAAATAGAAATGTCACCTTTGGGAGAAAAGAATCAAGGGTAGTGGGTTACTTGGTATGACTTGCTTTGAACTAACAACTGCACTCTGATACCTATTTTTCGTACTTTATGAGCTTTGGGTTTCAGATTAGTTATGTTTAGTCAAAACCCATCCGACCGAGAGAGTGGCTTTTTTGGCGAAACTAACAATGGGGCATAAATCGTTTAGAGCCGATGATCTAACTCTTGCGTTCCACATGCCCTGATATTGCGCAAAAACGATCAATCTTTATTGGAATCGACAACGACGGTATCTTGCATTGGTTTTATCCAAGCGTAATCAAGCAAGCTTGGCGCCTCGTCAGTCGCCTAACTTCGGTGCCAGTGGCGGGGGGAAGAATATCTTCGTTGTTATCACCCATGAAAAAGGCACGCCGTGTGACGTGCCTTTTTAGAGTGTGGTTGAAGTTAAGGAAGCTAGTAGTTAAAGCCCACTAAACGGTGCGATTGCGGCACTTGGTCGTAACACGGGTATTTGGTTTGTAAGCCATACATAATCAAACCTGTTGTATAACTAAACGCAGCAACACCATCAAACTCATCGAAAGCTTTTGGATCGTGTTTTAAATCTCTTTCTAATGCCTCCCAAATGATGTTCTCTATGAACTCGGTCGGGTTTGTCGCGTTGTAACTGACTGTCTTCAAGCTGCCGCCTGCTGGACAAAACCACGGCACCACATTGGTCTGGATTTGTTGGTTAATACTGCCGATGTGCGCGGCCTGCATTCCCCATAAAAACGCTTTGAGCTTAGCGTGCTGTTCGGTGCCAGGTTGGTCAAGGTAGCGGATGAAATAAGAAAGGTTGTCGACCTGTTCCATCTTCTCTTGCTTATATTCTGATAAGTCATCCGATTGGTATTTGGTGTTCAGTTTTTCGATAAGCTGCTCTAACGCGGGGCTTTTGTGCCACGGCTGCGCCATAGCCGGTAGGCTCACCAACACACTGAGTAAACCACCTATTATCCATTTCATATGTCACTCCAACCCTCACTAATATAGGCACCATATTAACATAATTTACTATGTGTTCAAATATACAGCGCTGTGTTTTTAACCATTATCTTTAGGCGGCATGAGGGGATAGCCCGCAGCGGGATAATTGGCCACTTCAGTCGATTTAATGGGGGTGGTATCGACTTCCGCCTCGACTTTCTTTTGCACTCCATGATTGCCTTCGACGGTCGGTGTTGGGGCCGTTTGCACCTCATTTTGCAAATGTCCCGCGTAGAGTAAAGCATTCCCTTTCACGTTATGGTAGGTGCTGTCGACAAACAACTCGCCACTCTCATTGACCTTAAACATATCAGCGGCCACCTCCTGTGTTTTGGCTAACGATTGTTCAGCGCCTGTATTAGCCATCGTTGTTTGCTCAGGCGTGAGCGTTGGCGTTTGCCCTAAGTCCTTGGGTTGATACAAAGATTTGAGCTCATTGAGTGACGCTTTTGAGGTGTTGACGCCATATTGCTCCTGAAAGCCATCGGTACGGGTGTAATCCTCAAAAGCGCGCCTAACGTCTTGCATGTCTTCCGGCTGACTGGCGTTCATCAAGCGTGCCATTTCTTCTGTGTCTCCGCGTGTCGATTTCTCTAAATATTGCTGGAAACCGGTGATGGCACTGGCACTGAAATTCACCGTGTCGTTTTTCAGTCTCGATTGCATGTGGCTTAGACTGTCGACCTGTGCGTTCGATTCATTGACCGCGGCCGCGGTTTGTTGAGTGCGCTGCGCATTGATCGCAAAGTCGTGCGCGTATTGCTCAGCTTCACTGCGATTTTCTTTCGCATCGAGTGTGCGGCCTGCGCGCTGCATCTCCGTCGCCCCTTCACTGTATTGCGAAGTCGCTTGGGCTAAGGCTTGTTTCTGCTCCGCATTCATGTGACTGAATGACTCTCTATCCTCCTCACTCCAACTGGCACCGGCTTTGGCGCTCGTCCCAAAGAATTTCGGGGTGCCCACTTCAACGCCGGCATTTTTCGCCGCCACATACGCCTGCGCTTGATCATGCGTCCAGCCCATGGTCTCAGACACACTTTGAATCGCCGAGTCCATTTTCGAATGCGACTGACTGATTTGCCCTTCGGTCGACATCGTTTGACCGTCGCCATAAGAGCGGTTTTTGCTCCAGTTGTCGTTCCAGCGGTCACTTTGCTGGAAGCCTTTCGAGAAGCTGTCGTTGAAACTGTTCATATTCTGCGTCTGCGCGGTTTTTGCGTCCGAATATTGATCGTTGACGCTGTTTTGCAGCATGTTCGAGGCTTGCGCTTGCCATAAGGGTTTGGATTCCGCTTCCTGCGCGTTATACAGCCTGCGGCCATCTTCATTTTGTAAGCTCGTGATGCTTGACCCATCCCGCTGCTGCGCGGTGTTCATCCCGGTTCTGAGCAGCATGTTGTCATCAAACTTGTTGGCTGAGGTGTTATTGAGGCTGTGGTTTTGCATTTGCAGATTACCAAAGTCCATGTTACCGGTGGAAGACGCCGCAGAGACGCGGGCGTTGGTACTGTTGATCATCCCCGCCAGTTGGTAGTTCATGGCTTGCGCCGCGGCCACGCCCCCTTGCAATATTTTCCCCGCAAGCACTGGAATGGTCATCATCAAAAATCCGGCCATGTAGCCGTAGCGCATGTGCAGCTCATCAATCGCATTGCTGTTCGATAATGAGAGTCCTCGCATTGGATTCGCGGTCGCGCTTGAGTGCGACTCAAGTGTCCACGTCATGATCGCATTGAGTATCGCAAACAGGGCCGGCCAAGTGGCGAGGTAGGCGAACGTCTTGATGTAGTTGGTCAGAACCATCTTGGTGAGCGCCGGAATGAGCGCCGCCGCAGCGACCATGAACCCTAAACAGCTAAACAGGGTAAAGAGCATCGTATGCAACATCGGGATAAACTCTCTGGCCTGCATGCCAAGGGTCGCCCACATCGAGGTTTGCTGCATCTTGTTCGAGGTGTACGCGTAATTCATCGCACTGGCGGACGGGTCGAGGGTGTTAATGCTGTAACGCATCGCGTTCATCGCCATGTTGTGCTTGAGGACATCGACCGCGTTGTTGCTGATACCAATGAATTTCTGATAACTGTTCGACATCGCATTTTTTACGTGCGCCTTATAGGTCGACGCTTTGTCGCCGTGCAGGTAAGTCGCAATCAAATCGAGCTCAATCGCCGCGGAGGTGGTGAATTGGGCCTTGATGTCAGGGTACACCTCTTCGCAGGTTTTAAAGGTTTGGTTGAGGTCGTTGAGTATCACACCGCGCAGTGGGCTCATGTTTTTGGTATCTAAGAAAGCAAACGTGTCCGGCGCGTTCATGAGTGCGTTCCAGGTGTACTTTTTATTGATTTGGATGTCGCCAATAATGCAGTTTTGGAAAAAGTCATTCCATAACCGGCGCAGCGCCACGTCTTTTAAATCACTTTGACGCGACAACTGATACAACTCGGACCCAAACATCATGCCGGTGCGACCGTAACGCTCATCGTCGGTGGTGGTAAAAATGGACTCGATGGCATCGGCTGTACCGACCATCATGGTCGAAAAGAACCACGTCGGCAGCGCGATGAGATAGGGCACGTTGGCCACCGAATACCCCGCCGTTGGCTCGGTCTTATCGATGACTTGCATGGTGACGGTTTGTTTTATCAACATCGAAGGCACCAGGGCGAACACAATGGCCCAAATGTAGATGTGTTTGGGGTTACGTGTCGCCACAAAGTACGCGTAGGTCATCGCGGCGCCTATCATCAAAGAGATGGACATCATTGAGGCGAACGATTGGCTGACAAAAAAAGTGGCGATGGCATTGAGCGCCTTTTGTATCGCCGCGCCTTGGGTGTAAGTGTAATATTCGAGTGTCACATTAGCCTCCAAAGGACAGGTTCTGCAGCAGTTGTTTGTTGATTTTGCTCATCGCTTCCGAGTCGCTCTCTTTATACGCCTGCGTCAATTGCTCTTGGGTCAATATCACACGTTTCGCTTTGTCTGAGAGTCCATTGGTGAAGTCGCGAGCGCGGTCGATGTCTGACATGATTAAAGCGATGTCCTTGCTGTCCACTTGCGTGTGGTTCAGTGACGTGGTCACCACCGTCAGCATGTTTCTGAGGTAGCGGGTCAGCAACTCAACCGAGATGACGCGCGCGTACGCCGAAAAGTTCGGGTAACGGTTGCTTCTGACTGAGCCGATGAACACCGCCAGCACCGGCGTGTCGGTGTACTCCAAAAAGCTTTTTTGATTGTCGGTGAGCCCCGTATCATTG
Organism: Vibrio sp. R78045; assembly: GCF_042466085.1. NCBI lineage: Bacteria > Pseudomonadati > Pseudomonadota > Gammaproteobacteria > Vibrionales > Vibrionaceae > Vibrio > Vibrio sp. R78045. The sequence continues at coordinate 22,399 of NZ_JAXHBS010000010.1, read as the reverse complement.
GCGACACTGATGTATAAGGCTTCTAACGTTTGACGAATACGCACTTCGAGCCCTTTGTCTTGCGCTAAAGTCAGCTCTTTTTTCTGCGGAGACAAACAGGCTTTCTCATCGGTGTTATCACACTTGTAATACTCAATCTTCCCCCCTTTGAGCATCGCGTCCACCAAGTTATTGTTGTCCGCTAACAAGGAGGCGTAGTATTTGGGGCGACCGTTCGCGTCATAAATATACGTCCCTGACAGACTCATCAAAAATTCAGCCAGCGCTTTATCTCCGGCTAACCAGCCATTTTTAAGCGCCGCTGACCAAACGATGTTGTGGCTGGTCTTGGCGATGTCTTCCAACCCAGCGCTGCCATCCGCGCGAGCGCGTGCGACCTGTGCGTTCGATTGACCGCCCACACCACACTCCACTTGCGCGCCGACCCAATCATCAAACACGTTGCCTTTGGTGCCGATGGTGGCGCAGACGTGCTTTTTCGCCGCCGGACCGCCAAAGGTGGCGGCCAATCCACTGACCCCCGCCTGCGCCGCTTCACAAGAGTTGATCGACTGATTGAGAAACTTATCGGCAATGTTTTGCAGGTTGTCACGAATTTGTTTGATTTGTGGCGCCCAGACTTGAAGCGCCAGGTCGACCGCAAACGGCGCCGCGTTTTGCACCACCGCTTTGCCAAATTGCACGAGACCGTCGGCGTTGATATGAGAAAATCCCCCCATGAAGGCGTCAATCCCGCCACAACCCATTGAGACCTCGGGCAAGTGCACGCTCATGAGCTGCGCACTTTTTATGGGGGTGCGAGCATACAAAGAGCCGCCATTGTAATAATTCGCGGCTTGGCCTTTGAAAGCATTGGGATGGGTGACATTGGCGTTGTAACCGAGACCATTAAAAAAACCGTCTAACGACGAATTGACGCCGCCGGCGTAGGAAGCGCCAGTGAGTAACCCGCTGAGCATCAAAGCGATAAGACGGGCTCGCCCTGGTGGGGTGTGGTGAGGTCGGATCATCGTATGGCCTCTAAGGTGTCGGCATCGCTTAAAATGTGGCGAATGCTGGTTTCTAACTGCACCTCCGACACATCGCCAATAGACACGCGCACAAACTTCTGAGAATTGACGTTTATCAAAAACGTCGCGGGTACCGTGATGTTGCGGGGATTGTCAAAAAACATCTGACTCACCGCGGGCGTCGCCGGAATAGGGACGGGGTAATGAGGAACGGCTTGGCCATCCAGCGAAAAGGCGTACGTCTGCAGTTGTTGCTGATTGGTCACTCGTTTGAGTTTCGGTGCAAAACGGTGGCAATAAGGGCAATCACTGCGAAAGAAGAACACCATCGCGTAATCGTCATTGGGCGCAGCCTGCACCGTAGCGAAAGGCGAAAGCAGCAAAAAGAGTAAAGTAAGGGTGCGTATCAACATGATGATGTTCTCTTGGTTTACCGTCATTTAAGGACGTGAAGGCGCAAAACAGGGGAGAGATTTGAAGCAGCAAGACTCTGCGCGCTAAAAATCGGGCGTTTGATAGTCATTGGCGACGTTGTAGAAACGCCCCAACAACGCGGTTTGTGAAATAAACCCGTAAGCGAGCGGCTTCATCTCACCCGTATTGGGGTTGACTAAAATCAGGGCAGGCGCATAAGGCACCTCGACTTTGTTGTCGTTATTGCGGTTATCTCGAATGCCGGGGACAAAGGTCTTATCACGCGATAATCCTAAAATCTCAATCCCGTGCGTATCGGAAAAGGCTTGCAGCGACGGGGCCAATTGCTGACTGAGACTGTCTTGGCCGTCATACACAAAGAAAAAACCCCAACCTTCGTCGCGCATGTGCGCCACGGCGTCGATTTTCTTCTCCCGTTCGAGCTTGTGATAGGTGCCGCGCGCCGCAAATTCAGCCGGGCGATCTTTGAGGTAAGAGAGCTCAGGGTGTTGGAGTAATACCTTTTTGAACGTCATGCCCGTTTCACTGGTGCGCTCACCAATGTATTGGTGAAGTTGCATTACTGTCTTGAGCTTGTCCTCGTCTTTCGAATGGATGGTGGCGTCGTTGAGCGCTTCCTTGTACGTCTCATGAAACCAGTCCATCTGTTCGGTAGCGCTCATGATCCTCGTGGTGGTATTGGGCTCAAGGGGTTTTGGGGGCGGCGGGGTTAAGGTTGGGGCCGCATGGGGCTCGTTATACCACTTCCAACCTTGCGGGTTAGACGAGGCTTGGGCGCTGAACGCGCCCATCACTCCCAACATCAGGGCGACCCTCACCAAAAGGGTCGAAAAAGAGGGCTTCATTTTCATGGCTAATCCTGTTTTAACGAGCTTTCTAGACGATTTTTGATCTCATCTGTATTAGGCAGATCCATATCCGCATGCATATCTTCATAGAAATCAGTGAAATCAATATGTTCGAAATTAATGCTTTGTAACTGCTCTGGGGTTATTGGGTCGCATATTGGATTTTTTGCCGAACCAAAGTTGCTACCTAATTGGTTTTTATTACCTTGCTCTTGAATGATGCGTGCCATTTTGCTGTCGTAGACGCAGTAGGTTTTCTTTTTACGGGTACAAGCTCCTAATACCTTGCTTGCGCAATAAGAACCTAAACTAATAGTGAGTTTCTTCTCTTTTGCCTGACCGAGCGCCTTTTCATCTTCATTGCATTGTGCAAGTCCTAGGTCGGTTCCCCACCCTCCGTCTTTGCAGCAGTCGGCGAACCCGAAAAAACCGTCAGTACATTTCATTGCTTTACCAGTAAACATTGTTGGTGGATTCCCTAGGGATTCCCCCGCAGCATTTAAACCAGCGAGCGCAGCCGCAGATTCGTCGAACTCTGAATTTTGAGTTGGCATTTCGCCATAGCAATCCCCGTCAAGACAGAAAGAGGTTTCTCCGCAAATGAGGTTAGTGGTACTGCAAGTTTGCTCAGGACAAGACTTATTAAATTCCTTTTCAACGCAAACCCCATTTTGTATGAGGCTGCATGCACTTGAGGTCGTCGTACAATCTGTAGGTAAAGAAGCGCAAGAATCGGTTAAATCACATTGATGGTCGATTTTATACTTCCAACAACCCAGGTAAGTACTAACACCATTAAGGACTCGAGTTCCCGCCCCTTCCACACAAGTGCGGCGAGTTTGTCGACATTCAGGCAGTAATGTTGAGCAACTGGACTGCCACTTAATGACGTTCTCTCTAGCTTTGTAATGAATGGTGAATGTGCCGTTAAATAAGCCGTAATCATTGAGAAGATCAATCGTGATACTTTTTGAGGTTCCAATACCTGTCGCTTGATAAAAAGGTGAGTATTTTTTTAGACAGAGCAAACGAAAACCACCGGATAAGCAACTATTTCGTTCTGCTGATGTTGTGTTAAAACCACTGGTGTAAGGCTTTGTATGTATAACAATATTGTTTAGACGAAATCGAACACCATTATTCATAGAAGAAAGGCATCTTAATCCTTGACACGTTAACACGCCTGGGAAATTAATCCCTGTCACCTCTGTGACGCCTTGAGGGAGTGAATAACGAATAGGTGTGAAGCCACTATAATGAAATGAAACACTTCCGGTTTTTATGTTTTGTTTTGATACATAAGGAGTCTCATAACAAGCAACGATGTTATTCGTAGGAGCTTTACAACTTCTTGGCTTATTCTCGATGATGCATTGCGTACCACTGTCACAATCTACATATTCGTTAGAAATGCCATGCGTTATGTCATAAGCATTTTCTTGGCCAAGAAGAGCAAACTCAAACGCGGGATCATTTTTGATGTCAGGTCGGCCTTTATCGAAACGGGTTTGCACGGCTTGCGCCTTATCATTGGACTGATAATGAGTGCGCGCGTTCGCGTCCATATTGCCGTCGTTCAGCTGAGCCTGCTCAGGGTTACGCAGATCATTGTCACACCCTTGCCCCGCGCAGTAATCCCCCACATCGAGCTTCCCCTTCGCCGTTGAAGGGATATTTTTCTGTGCGCTTTTCACCCAATCCACATTGTCGTAATAATGGTCGCCTTGGCTTGCGAATGCGCCGCTAACGATGGCCAGGCTCGCGATCAATAGAACGTGTTTCACGGCTGCCTCCTTAAGACGGCATTCACCACCTCGGGATTGTCACCACGGGCCAATTGATTCAGCGCATCGGGGATCGAGAGGTTGCCTTTAATGAGGTCATAGTCCGTTTCATTGCACGGCTGCTTGGGTAAGCACTTGCCGGGTTTTACCGCCACAAACGTTGGCACTTCAGTCACCGAAAAGGTCCGAAACCACTCAGGGTTAATGGCAAAACCACTTTGAATGGGTTGGTCTGGTTGATGGGTTTTCAGTAGCGATTGAATGCGCCTTGCGGTCGCCGGAAAACCGCTTGGCAACACACCGCGTATCACCAAAGGCACTTGCCATTGCTCACTTTGTTTTAAAAGCGCGCGCAAGGACGCCTCTGGCATGGTCAAAGACACAAACACCATGACCCCCGTTGGGGCGGCTTTGGGGTTTTGCGTGGGTTCAGGAATATCAATGACGCGCTTAAGGTGTTGCGGCTTGAGCTTATCTTGCCAAAAACGTGCCATGGCTTTCGCATCGGATGCTATCTCATCGCTGGCGCGTTGCTGGGATTGAAGATGACGTTCGAGCTCTGACGGCATGGCTGTTTGCACCATCGTTTTTTCAAGCTCGGTGAACGCTTGAAGCTCTTCTTGAGTGTACGCGTGACACAGCGTCGCCGCGCACAAGGCAGCCGTGGCGACTAGGGAGTGCAAGGGGGACATAAAGACCTCAAATAAATAAAAGCTCCACGCAAGCGTGGTACTCCTTTTGACGGGGCAGGCAAGCCTACCCAGCCAAAAGCGAGCTCAGGTTAAAAAGCGCCAGTGTCGTGGTGACGTTCATCCGTCACTGTCAGCGCGATGAATTCAGTACGCTAGGGCATGGCCTTATTTCACTCATCCCAACTTGTCTTCTGTTAAGTTGGGAGTATTGACATAAAGCCTGCAAATATTCATCAAGCGTGTAAGCATGATTCTTTGACCAAGGTACTTCACCTGTACTGAAAAAGTGGGTCTGTTTTTCTATCTCTTCAATTAACTCTCGATACTCATCAAGTTGCCTTTCTATCGAGAGATGATGCTCAAGGTTAGAGAGCGAAATGAGGTCTTCAGGAATAATTTTGAGTTTTTGACAAAGTTTTAATAACTTAGTCTGCAAGATAAACAGGGACATGAAATCCTCCGATAGGTGATATATGAATTTTTATGGGCCGCTAGAATGGTTATTTAAATCTGAGTCGGCGAGGGTGAAGTTTGAAAACTTGCTTAAGGTTGCGCATGACATCAATGCTATAAACCCACTTGCGTTATATGACTTTATTAATTTGATCCTGAAACCTATGCAATCAGAGTTAAACTTGATAACTGTAGAGCTTGGTACTGGTGCTGCAAAACCAGTTGGGCTTAAGGATTTGTTTACAGAAAAAATGGAACCTTATTTATACGAATTCAGCAGAGCCCCTATAAATTCAAGTGATCGTAAATTAAAGATAAATTGTGATATTGCCTTTACTCGCCCTTGGAATAGGCAGCGGTACATTGATAACTTATGTTATTTATCGTCCCGTAACCCAAATAGAGAGCCTGTGGTTTGGCAAGAAGATAGCAACCACTATGTGACACTAATTCTTCCTTGGCGGTTCTTTTTGGTAGGAACGGGAAATCATTCGATAATGGCGGGTATTGCGACTGGTCGAGGCGAAGTTTCCCCCCAAGAAGTCGAGGACGTATCTCTACTACTTTCAAAATTTCATACAAATGGAAAATATTGGTTTGACTCAAAAACCAATAAAAAGGTTGATAGAGTGAACAATTATCGAGGAGCCGCTGTATTTGAGATTGGCCGCTTACTGTCTTCTTAGATTAGCTCGCCGATGGAAGACATGTTGATATTGCGTTTTGATGGCTTCTAATGATTGATAGGTATAGGGGGCCCCCCCACCTAGTGAGTTCCATCGCTTTCGAGGTAAATGATCATTTATCGCTTCATCATCAATACCGCATTGTCGGTAATATTCAATCAGCGCGATATCCAAACACTCACCTCGGCCATGGCACTGACTGCACCACCCTTGATCGGCCACTAGGTAGCCATAATGCTGAAACACGCCAGGCGCACAGGCATCACACACCTGACTAGGCAATGGAGGCTGCGTCTCATTTTCGATGGCCTGATGCACGTCACTCGGGCTCAAGGTATAGGTAAACAAAGGCATGAGCGCCTCATTAATGAGCGCTTTTTTCTCATGCCTTCTCAGCTTGAGCGGCGCGATCAGGGCGGATAATTCACTCTGTCGATAACGGTGATTCTCCGCACAGTGAGAGAAAAGCAGTCGAACACCGCTTTGCTGACCCTGTGCCAAAAAAGCCGCAAGCGACGCTATGTTAGGGGGCGTGTTAGTTGATAATAATGACAAGTTATACTCCTAGATGAGCGAAATCATGGCGATTGAACGTGATTGCTCTGCTGGTTTGTCTTGCCCATCACATTGGACTAGGCTGTGATAAAACTCAGGATGACGTATGACCGAGGGGAATGATTGAAGAATTTACGCAACAAGACGTGGCTAAACTGCATTTTTCACACCGAGTGCTCTACCAAGGGGTTTCAAACGTCAAAGAGAAGTTGATTCACTCCAACGGTCCTCATTGGCATGTGACGACGGTTCGATTATCCGATGTCGTGGGGAGCTTAGACCCTCGATACGCTCGAAAGCTTCAACAATCCCCCCTGTATTACCTTCCTGAGCATGAGAAGCGAAATGTCTCTTTTCGTAATATTGATGGCGAACTTTATATTAATGATGGCCACCACAGAACCATCATTGGCCGCGTGTTCTTAGAGGCTAATGGTTTCGAGCCCGTCTTTCACAATGTGGTGGTGGGGCATTACACTGGCGGATTAAAGCATCGATTACAGATCTTACCGCGGCGTCTGAAACGCCAAGGGATAGGCGTTTTCAATCGCGGTTATCGATTGGTAAGACGGCGCCTCACCTCTTAACCCCCATCGCGCTTTGGGGAGCTGGCGCTCTATGGTGTCCTCCTCAATGCCGCATTGTCGATAATGCTCAATTAACGCGGCATCAATGCACGGCCCATTTTGATGACACTGACTGCACCAACTGCGTTGTGACAAAGGCTCACCATAGTGAACAAACAACCCGGGCGCGCAGCGTTGGCACAATTGGCAAGGAAAGTCAGGGGGCTTAGCGCTGTGGATGGCCGTCGAACAGGCGCTGACGCCGATATCAAACACCGACATAGGCCGAAGGTACGTTTCGAGAAGGCGCTCTCTTTCCTCATCCGATAACGTCAATGGTTGGAGTAATCGCGCAAGGGCGTTTTCGCGCGCCTGTCGCGACGCGAGGTGGGGAGGAAATTGAAGCCGAACCCCTCTCTGCCGAGCGAGCGATAAAAACGCCGTCAGCGCATCATCAGGCAGGCGACGCCTCAATAGGAATGTGTCCAGGGCGCGACGCCCTTTGAGTACAAGAGACATTCATTTCTCCTTACGTTCAGGTTAAAGAAACACGCAATTGCGCTTACGCCACTGAACGTAACCGAAGTTATCGCCCGTAGTGGGGTTATCGTGGCCCATTTCCCAAATGGTGGTCGTCGTGGTGTAAGGGTGACACCATGCGGCGTCCGTGATCGGCGCGCTCATTTGATAACGGTATCGAGACTTGGGTAATATTGGCGTCGGGTATTGATAACAGACCGCCCCATCTTCGCCGCGCGTCTCCCACACCATCCCTTGCCGGTGCAACTTGTAATTGAGCCGCTCCATAATGAGGGTACCCGCTTGTATCGGGGTGTCTCGGTAGTTGGTGTTGCCCGTTAACGGGTAAGCGCTGCCTTGAGAGCCCAAACACCAAAACAAAAAATCAAACGGGAGCACCACATTGGTCGTGGTGGCAATGGACTCCGGTACGCACGCTAACTGCGCAATGGGGTTACCAAACAAAATCGCTTCGGGGTTTAAGATAAACGCCAGCTCGTCGTCATCCCACAGAGGGTCGACCTCGGTCAGGTAGGCCACATCAAAGTTATCGGTGGCCATGCACGCCGCCGATTGCATCAATTGCAGCCAGTAGATGAGGGGGTATTTGTACCAGTGCGCGTGATAAAACCCGCCATCACTCGAACCGGAATCGCGCGCGGTGGTTCGACCGCCAAGTTTTTGCTGATTGGCGCCGGCCAGTTGCATCCCCATGTTGACCATGCAATAGGGCACTCGCGTCACATCGGTCAGCGCGTACGGCTCCCAATAACCAATGTTTAGCCCAATTTGCATGAAAATCGGCGGCGGTTTTGGACAAAAAGAGATCGGCATTGTGGGGTTGTTGGTGTCAGGGTAAATGGACGGAATGAGGGGCACAGAGCCCAGCGTCATCGGAAATAGGCAGCTCCAACACACGTCGGTGATGGGGTTGATAAATCGGCTGACGCACGCGGGCCCTCCGGCCTTCGCGGTCGAACTGACCAACAAGGCGCCGCACAGGGTCAGTAATCCGAGGAAAGACGATATTTTCATGGTTGCGATCCCACCACAATGTGTTGCACATCAAACTCTTGAACGCGCCATGCGTGCCCCGACTGCTCGACAAGACTGGGCACCGCTTGGATGTGAAGCCGGTCGCTGAGCGTCCCTTGTTGGTCGAAGTACATGCGGGTATTGAATCGTTTGGCCGCCTGATTGGGGCTGCCACCGGTTAAAATGTAGCGAAGGGGCTTGGCATGCTCTAGGTTGGCTACGAACTCGACTTGCTTGGCATCACGCGCATCAAAAAAAACCAGCACGTTTGAATACTCAAACTGCGGTAATTTTGCGCCCGTTGGCCAAGTGCGGGTATCAAAGGGATTCACTCGCGTCCCCGCTTTGGCAAAGACTCGCCCCTGGGCATCGGTTAAATCCTTGGGCACCGTGATGCTGGGATCCACCAAAAACGTTTTGGGGGTGGTCGTGGTCGATAAGGAAAGCGGCGGCGGTGTTTCCACGCTTTGTTTCACTTGCTCAGCAAACTCGGTTTGCATTTGCTCAAGTTTGCCCGTTGCCTCGAAGTGTTTAAGCCGCGCCTCTATCCACGTCAGCATGTCGATTTCGCCAATCGGGAACGTCGGTCCCATTCGACCTAAGTCCTTCGCCACCGCCCCTAACGAAAGCAGCAGGGCGAAGATCATCATCAGGTGTCGCATACTGACTCCTACGGCTCATAGCGCTCAACAATGGCACGTTGGATGTGCGCGGTGATGTCCGGTGTGCCGCCGACGACCGCGGCGCTGACCAACACCACTTGCCCTTGCTCAGTGGCGTAACGCGCCACTTCTTCGTTCATGACGCGGGCAAAGTGCGCCAATTTATCCGTTTGCTCCGGCAGAGAAAGGGGGGATTTCAGCAATTCTTTATGGTATTGGTCGAGGGTGCTTTTTACGTCCATGCTGACTAAGGGAGGCGGCGACTCCAACGCTAAGGTGGTCACCACCGAGGAGGCAATACTCACGCACGCCACTATAAATAGGCCATGTAAATCAAACGTCATGGGAAACCCCTTGTGCTTTTTGTTGAAGCGCTTGCTGATAGTCGGCGATTTCTTGACCGTAGAAATGTTGCGCGGTCGCGTCTATCGCTTCGATACTCGGCATGCCTTGTTTCACTAAGTTTTCGCAGTATTCAAATTCGGTCGCTTCGGTGCTGTAGCACGCTCGCGTAAACGGATCGGAAAACACGCGGTGATAGGTGGTGTGGCCACCGGCTTTGATGCGCACGCAGCTGTACCCAGCGTCCCCAGCCCGTGGGAAACTTTTGATGATCCCTTGCTCCATTTCGTTGAACGCCTTGGGGTTGTCTTGCAAAAACTTTTCAAAGCCTTCGCCTTGGCGCAGCGTAATGTGAATGTCGGAATTATCGTAAGAGGCGCGCGCTTCTTCGTTCACAAAAAAGTCCCCAATACCTTGGGTCACCGTACAAAATGATCCCCCAAATTTACGCGCGGTTCGATAACCGGTGTTAATGAAACTGCGCGTCTGGGCGTTGGTGCCTGACATCAAGCTCCACGCCTCTTCGATGATGCACATTTTGGGGGTTGAGCGAGAGCCTGAGAGGTACATTTGCTGGTTGATGGACACAATCAGCGCAAACACCACCGGACGCAGCACATCTTCAGGGAACCCTTCAAGCTCTAGGGTGGTGATATCCACCGTGGGATCGAGCATTGAAGGCTTATTGAACGTGTCGCCATAAATGCCCTTTGCGCAATATTTATTCAGTTGTACGGCGATGTCTCGAATACGGCGATCGTGGCCATGCTCATCGGCCAACGTAAACAACTGCGCTTGGACGTCATCCACAATCGTTATGGTGCCATTGTCCTCCCACGCCCGTAAAATGGCGTCACCCAACACCGCCATCTGATAGCCTTCCAATTCAGCATGAGGCGACGCGATGGTCGCGAACAAGGCGGTGATGTTGCTGAGCGCTTCTTTCATCGGATCGACGTTCTCTCCGTCGACCGGCTCGTGATGCGCGCTGTTTTTGACTTGTTCTAGATGGGTAAACGGATTTAGGAAAATATTGGTGTGATTGAGGTAGGTGCCCCCGAGCATCAGGGTGAGCTTTTTGTAACTGTCCCCTTTATCGAGGATCCAACACTTCCCCCCTTTGGCGTAGACGCTGCGCACCAAGCCTTGGGTAAAAAAGCTTTTTCCCGCCCCCGAGCCGCCGGTTAAGGCGATGTTTTTGTTGTCACTGCCACAATGAAAGGGATCAAAAAACGAGATTTGCCCACGCATCGTCGGCAGCAACATGCCACTGACCAGGCGTTTAAAATCGAGCACCATCGGAAAGAAATTGACCACGTTGGCACTTTTTAACGTGCGAACGCGACCCGCTCGGCCACAATCCTCCCACACGCCTTCGCTCATTAAAAACGGCAGCGCACTGAGCACGCTTTGACTTTGCATCATGATTTGCTCTTTGATGTCGAGTCCCGTGGCCGAAAACGCTTCTTTGGCCGATTGCACATCGTGGCGCTGCTGCGCTTTATGGGTAAACAAGGTCAAGTTCAACACCATCGAGCACACCGAGGTCGCTTTGTCGGCCAACCCCTTTTGCAAGGCCGTGCGCTCTTCCAACTCTTCACCCGCGGTGGGTGAAAACATGGCCATCGGGGATTTCAGTGTTTTGGTCAAATCATTAATTTTCTTGTTGTTCTCGTGCTCAAAATTCCCCGTGACGTTGTGACGAAAACTCAACGACAACACATGTGGGCACGTCAACATGCGCGAGACATTACGAATCGACGCAAACGCTTCGGGCATCGCGTACAACCGAAAGTCGGTGGGGGCTCGAGAGAGTCCCATGCACACGGTGCGCCCGCGCGTCTCTTGACCGAAAGGATTGGTGTGACGCGTGGCAATGTGATCCCGTTTGATGATCATTTCGGTATCCGGCGACAGCACTTGGCGGTTGATCGGGTCGAACGGGTTGTAGTCACGCTCAATCGGACGGTCTTGCTTGGCATCAAAGTTCAAGAGATCACCCGCAAAGGTAATGAGCCCTTTGGGGTCGACCCGCGCGGTCTCAACACCGAGTTGCAACAGCGCCGTTTCCATCGCCGCGCGCACGTCATCCAACTTGTCGGTCTTTTTCTCTTTCGTCGACACGAAGAAATACGCGTCGTAATCGCGCAAATCAAACTTATGTCGCTGACGATGGAAAAACCCTTTCGCCGCAGAAAACCCCGCGTAGCGCACTTCTTCTTCGGCTAAACGCTGGCAAATACCGCCTCGCTTGGCCATGATGTCCCCATTGGCTTCTAAGTAATGCGCGACTCGATTGTGACCGAACATCGACAGTTGATAATCCCACTTATCACCTTGAGGGAAATCCATCACCATCTTGTTGAGCGACATCACCAATTCGTCGTTGGCCCCACCAAGCACCGTCAGCTTAAGCGCAAAGCCATACGATTTTCGGTTATGAAAGAGTTGGGTCTGCGCATCAAAGTCGCGGTACGGCAATTCATGATGGAAGTGGTTTTGATGCTGATTGGCGTCGGCGACTAAACCGCCAAGCCCCAACGAAGGTTTACGTTTCAACAGTTGACTGAGCATGCTTAATCCTTCCAGATGGCATTAGCGGGACGCCCAGACCAACGACTTTCATCGAGTATCACGTAAATATCCGTGGTGTCGACGTAATGCCCGAGCGTGTCCGTGAATGGGAAAATGGTGATCTTTCTCACCGTATCTTGAGTGCGCTTAGGCACCCCTTGACGATCGCGCCGTGGCAACGTTAAGAACACATTGTCAGGGGCCGCCTGCACTGCAGACACCGGCGAGGTCCCCATCGGTTGGCGCCGTATCTCATCCATGGTGGTGCAACCGGATGTGCCGCCCACCTGCGTACAACTGAAATCTTCGCCCAGGCCTGCCGCGCAGCCACCGAGCAACAAGGGTAAAAACACAATGAGTTTGTGCATGACGTTTCCTTATTTTTGACCAAACGGCGACGACGGCACTTGGATGCCTTGCGCGCTGATTTGGTTCGCTAATGGGTTCTGAGTCACGTTGCTGATCACTTCCATGAGTTGATTCGATTGAGAAGACTGCTCTTGGGCTTGGGCCTGTTCATACTCGGCCGCTTCCAGCGGGTCGAGCGGGAACCCCTCTAGAAAGACGATGTTGACCACCGAGCCTGGATTAATTTCAACAATGGGGTGATACATCTCTGCCAGTCCGATGTAGTAATCGGCCAACTTCGCACCCACCGACGCGGTGGCATTCCCCAACAAGTTGAGGCCAATGTCTTGCCCCGAGACGCTGCTCGTTGAGCCAAGCGCCGAGGTAGACGTGGTTTCCGACAAACCTTTACCGGCTTCCCCAAGCCCCGTCAAAATGCCAGAGATACCAGCCATCTGTACCACTTTGCCATTTTTTAAAATGGTGGTACCGCGAATGCCGTTACGACCAAAATTGAACACCGTGCCTTTGACCGCCACGTCTAAAATGTCTTTATTATCGAAGATGCAGCTCATGCGATGAGTCCGAACGATGCCCCGTGACGACGAGATCTCCCCGTAGGTCGCCCCTGTGATGGTGCAATCTTTGAGTTTGGAGGGCTGACCATTGGGTAAGATGCCGTTGTTCAAGGTTTGAAAGACCATGGGGGTGGTATCGCCTTGCCCTAAAACGCCCGCATTCGCGTCCGCGCCGCCCGTCACGACCGCCGTGACAAACGTGCCCGTCGGAACATAATTGTCCGTGGTTCGGCGGGGGGCTTCAGCCTCTTCCTGCCACGAAAAATCGGTGCTATCAAACTGATGCTGAGCAAAGGAGCGCTGCTGGCGTGGGGGGTAAGCCAGCGTGTCGAGGTTGGGGTTGTTGTCTGAGGAAGGCAAAGGCCGAGGAGGGAGCCTCGCTTGTCCAAACGTCTCATCGCCACCCACCAGGGGATACGCAGCCTCACCGCCATCATTGAACCCATCCACAGGCGGTGAAGCCGGGCTTTGCATCGCCTCCATCTTCGCTTTCAGCTCGTCCACCGTGCTTTGCATTTCACGTCGCACCTTGTCTTCCACCAAAGACGCGGTGTCCAACTTGGCGCTGCGGATACGCTGCTCGGTCTCTTTCTTAAACCCTTGCATCTTCCCTTTAAGATCGCGCATCTCTTTGGTGAGCGTGGCAATCAACATCTGTTGCTGAGTGAGGGCCGACTGGTTGTCTTTTTCTGTGAAGCCTTTATCCACGATGGCCCCAAACTCCACCGCTGTCGTGGGCGCCACTTTGACCGTTTTAGGACGGGTGTACTGGTACACCCCAAGGACGGCCAACACGAGAAACAAGACAATCACGGACGTAATGTGTTGATTACGTTTGGTGGTCTCGGCGTTGATGTCTCCGCCACGGTCAAAATCGCCCTCTTTATCGCTAAAAAAGCGCTCTCTGAATTTATCGAACATCGCTCACCCCTCCACCCGTGATCAGGTAAAGCTGAGTGCTCTCGTTGGGGCCAAGCGTTAAACGGTCGAGCGCCGCACTGCGCGCCGCGTAACTGTAAAACTGCGCCGTGGTCAACGTGACGGTCTCATTAGAGCGGTTTTGGACCTCGTAAATGATCCCCGAGTAGTCTTGCCCGACAAACACCACTTGCGGAATAAGGGGTAAAGCGCCCTCGTCAGGCGGTAACGTTTCAGGGTCGACCGGATGCACAGTGAAACCGGAAATTGGCGTCCCATCGAATTGCCAATGCATCATTTGCTTGGTGAATTCGGCCAGCGCTGAGGGGTAATCAAACGCACGGTCAAACACTGAGGGTTGTTGGCGCTCTCTGTCCGAGGGCAAAAACTCCGTCACTACCGACGGCGTCGCTTTCGGGCTCACAAACAGTGAGAAGACCCGCCCCTTACTGGTCGTGACGTGAACATTGAACGGCAATTGAATGTTGATTTTCAGCGACACCGAGCCTGTCTTATCCTTTTGATTAGCGGTCGTGGTACAAAAGCCACTGGGGCAGGTGATGTTGACGATTTTATCGTCCTTGACCATCAAACGGTTGATGTTAAGGGAAGACAGGGTGACGGGGATGGTATCCCCATCGTTAAAATCAATTTCTCGTTTCGCCACGTTGTCGGCCAGCGATAACGGGCTTGATAAGGCCGCCAGTAACGGCACTAAGGTCAGCAGGCGTTTCACGAGGGTTCTCCTTCTCTTTTAATGCCAATCAGCTCCAAAACCCCATGGGGGTACGCCATTTGCACGACATACGTGACTTTCTCAGGCGCTAAGTCGCGGTCACCCACAGACTTGTAGAGCGTGCCGGTCTGTTTAAATTGCATCGTTCCCAACGCCACTAAGGCGCCATCTTTATCCGCCACAAATCGACTGGAGATGTTGCTGGTCGTGATTTGTTGCGCGTCCGACAGCAAGGTCGGTTGAACCGCCGACCAGGACTCAGCGGGCACATAATCGAGCAGTAACCCGTATTGACGAGAGACGCTGGCGGGGGTGATGTCGTATTTCAGGTGCAAGAAGTAACTGCCCATCAACATCAAATACGATTCATCCACGTCACCATTGGACACCGAAAACGCTTGTGAGAGCGTCGGCGGAACCAGCGTTCGGCTCTCTTTGAGTGAGAGATAGGTCAACGCCGCCGCGAGCACCACACAGGCGAAGCTGGCGGTGAAAAAGCCCACCGCCAAAAATACGTTGAGCATCTTACTCATCGCCAACAGGTCTTTTTTGTTCGAAATTTCCATACGACTCCTTAAGACAACCAATAGCGTTTAATCGCCGGTGGGGTATGTTTGAACAGCATTTGATTAATCGAAGCGCTGCCCCACCAATAAAGGGCGTAGGCGACGATGTGTTCACCGTATTGCGTTTTTATGTACCTCAATCCCATAAACCAAGCCGCCGCGAGGACAAAGCCAATCGCGTAGTGTTTGGCAAAAAAGCCAAGCGCAAAGATGCACACTGCAGGAAGGAGCTCTTCTCTTGGAAGGCCGCACAGGCGTTTGCCTGAATTGAGGTACTTAGGGATCGCGTAATACTGCGCTTTATTTTCCATGTCATCGCCGCCTTATGATTACGCTAAGCCAACCAGTGGCTTCACCACCTCCCAGAACATCATGCCGCCCGCAAAGCCGCCTACGGCGCCAAACCAGTTGCGCGAGGTAATGCCGACCACCGCCGCGCTGAGCGCGGAAAAGCCGAGCATCGCGGTTTCAATCCCCGAATCATCGCCCGCCGTATCTTTCACCATGGCTTTGCCTGAAGTGAATAAGTCGGCGGCAAGAGCCGGCTGGGTCAGGGCAACCGATAGAATGGCCACGCCTGCCAGCAATGGCAGGGGTTTAAGAGGTATTTTTTTAACTTGCATAGGAAAATTTCCTTACTTTTAAGGTACTAGGACGCCGCGACGCGGCGCCAAAAAGCGACCAGCCGAAAGACCGGAAGAGTTTACTTACGCGGTTAAGCGCAAAAGAGAATAGATAAAGGAGGGGAGATTAAGGTCACCGGCCACTGAGGTGACCCTGAAAAACGGATAACCCTAAGACACCAACGAAGACGTAACGAACTTCAATCCGCGATTACGACTCATGTGTTGTTTCCAGTTTCGAGGGCTTATTTCGGCATTCTTGAGTTTACGATAGCGTTTTTTTTGAGCATTACAGGATATTGGAGGCGTGAGATGAGCCGAGTACTGGGCTTGTTTTTGAATGGCAACTAAATGAACGCCTTTACAATAAAAAGGAAAAGAAAGGCGCTCAGTCAGAGGGAGTAAGGCCGCGAACGCCATGTGCTCCCCCCCGACATGACCCAACTTTTTAGCGTCAATAAAATCGCCTTGTTCAACAAAACGACCTAACAAATCCGTCGCTTCATCTTCACTACAATACCCATATACAATTTGCATCATGCACACTCCTTTTTAGGACATTCTTTTTCTCTTTAACAAAAGAAAAAGAATGGGCTCTCTTTCAAGAGCCGTGCTACAAACTGGCTTGAGCATTCTTGTAGTAGAATGCGCACATCCAAAGGATGTGAGGTCTGGTATTCCCAAGTAACTCTGTTTCACCCCTCAACAAGCACGCTTAATTGAGTAGAAAAACAGCCTTGGACGTCGCCCCAGTGATGGCTCCTGAATTTATTAGGCATATTACGCACGCCTGCGCCCCTCTGCGGCGCTTTCTGCAATAGTGAAGGCAGCCCACCTTCGAGTCTCATGATGAGACTTCACTCCTAATCTGAACTCACACAAGGAGCGAGATAAAACTAGATTTTGTCGAGCCCATTATCGGGAGACAAAATGTCATTCTGCTTGTCAGTTGGTAAGCGATAAAACGCACGCAACACAAACAGAGCTTCAATTCGTTTGCTTCGACCATACGCCGATGCTGACCCTTCCAAGCGAATATTGGTCTCATGATCGAGCGCCACGGTTAGCTGGGTACTTTTGCTAATTTCTTGTTTCATAAAAACTCTATCCATACCTGATCGTTTGATCAGTGTGATGAATAATAAATCAGTAAAATACACAAATCAAGACAAACGTACCTAAAATAAAGACGTATGTACTGAAAACAAATGAGATCATACTTCAAAATATTACGTATGCAGATTAATGATGAATACTGTTGGTAAGAAGATAGAAAAACTAAGAAACAACGCTAAATTAACAAAAGAAGCCTTAGCGAAAAAAATAAGAGTTTCGCCTGGAGCTATATCCAAATGGGAATTGGAAATTTCAAAACCCAAAGCTGAGAGCGCTCAAAAACTAGCAGAGTATTTTAAGGTCACCCTCTCGTCTTTAATGACGGATGGCTCAAACCTAAAAACACAACCTCAGATGGTATCGATACCTTACTTCAAATACATATCAGCAGCAGCGGGGTCTGGTGATATTCCTTTTTTAGAAGAAGCTGAGGAACTATTCATTCAAGAAAGTTTAATCAAAAAGCCACATGACACTATTGCCGTAAAGGTAAGTGGTGATTCAATGGAACCGTCTTACACTAATGGATCTATAGTATTCGTTGATCGATCTATAACAGAGATCTCAGATGGCAGTGTTTATGTTTTTGTACATGATGGAATGGTTCGGCTCAAAGAACTAGAAAACACTCCTAAAGGGCTAAAATTAAAAAGTCATAATTCAAGGTACAAAACAGAAGAGATTGAGTGTGAGTATTCAAACGTAAAAGTAATAGGGGAAGCTTGTGGAAAACTACAAATGTCCTGCTAAATAACACTTTTGTACTTTCATCTAATTAAGTATATACATACGAAAATCTGAAGCCTATAATTACACTAGTTTTGAAGTAAAGTGCATTACATAGCACGTTACTACATAGCCTTTTATGTAGTGTATTTTTCAAAATTAGAATGTGTTAGACCTCCAATCTAACTATATAGCATTTGCAAAAAAGCTAAATCTCCGCAAGGGTTTAGCTTTTTTTGTATCTGAAATAAATGTTTGATCTTCTTATTGAATCTGATTATAGTTAAATCTAGCTTGGAGTGGAATCTAAGCAAACCTTTAACTTGCGGAATCAAAACCATGAAAAATCAACCTAGTTGCATTCTGCAACTCATTCAAAATAGACACAGCCAGTATTCACATTCAACCAGTGTTCAAACACATTTATGGTCGGATGTAGAAGGTATGTGTCATGACCTCATCTAATCAAACCCTAAAGTTTCTCGAACACCACAACCAACTGACTAATGCAGTTGCTTGCGATGAAAGCATCCCAGCAGATGAGAAATCCTTATTGATTGCTATATCCACCTTTTACAACCTTTCTAATCAATGCGCGTTCCCAAGCCGAAAGCAGATCGCAGCAAGAATGGGGCGTTGCGTCAATTACGTCACTGAATTAATCAGTAAAGCAAAAAAATCCGGACGACTAATATCAACCGCTCAATTCATTCTGATTGAAGGCGAGTCGGCACCACGACAAATTGCTAACAAGTACGAGTTTGTCCTTGAGAAGTTTGGACTGTTCTACAGCAAAGCGAAAGCAATGCTCAACCGTAACCTAAGAAAGAAGAGCAAAGAAAGCAAAGCAACTCAACAAGCAGCTTCTTCTAGAGTTGATCATATTAATCAGCTTCTCGATGAGGCCCAGACTTCTGATATACCAGAATGGGAAGATTACACTCCTCCTGAATAACCCCTTTAAATTTCATTCATACCGTTAGTTTGGTAGGACTCAATACACCTGGAATAAATCCAGTGTGATATTCTTCTCAAAATACGATTCATCACCAAACCCATTAAGTAAAAATTCCTCTGAAATTCCTCTGAAATTCCTATCACAATCGCCAAAAACTCATGATCTCCTCTCCCCCTAAAGATTTTATTACATGGATTCCTAAAGAATTATTGAAAGGGAACCCTACAGATAAACAGGTAAGCAAAACAAAAGAATCAATATACATAAGAATTAACTAACAAAAGATCAGTCATACCTGATTTGTGTGTGGGGAACTTTCGTGAGGAACGAGCGAATAGTTATCCATCGCCCAAATCCGACAAGCGTAGCGCGTCAGTTCAGTACGTATGTTTAACTTGATCGATCTATAAAAGAAGTGGCTTTACAGTGACAGTGCCATAAAAAAAGATTTGCGATATTCCGCTTGCTCACCCTCCGACTGGCTACGCCAGCTACGGGATTGCGCCGAGCGGTGAAAGTACTTAAATAGCTAAAATCATAATGCTTGAATAATGGGCGTCACTGTGTCTTTTTTGTTTAGGATGAAAAGAGTGTGATTCGCGCTTTAAAGCCGTAATTAATTTTCTAGTTACTTTGTAATTTCAAAGGCTATATTATTGTTTTTATGGGGAATTTTATATTTCGACATGCATGGGAATAATAAAAGCTAAGTTATTTGATTGATTCTATATAAAACAATTGCAGTTAAGGTTGTTTTTTAGTTTTTATCATTTATTATGGCGCTATAGTTTAGCGCTTTGAGGTGGGATATGTTTTCAGAAATCAAAGAAGATTTTAGAGAATGGTTAATTGTTAAAAAAGGGGTATCTAAGAGAGTTGCAGGCGATACGATTAGTCGGTGCAAAAGGTTAGATGAAGAAATATTAGACTCAATTGATCTGGCCGTTTCTTCTGTCGATAATTATCTTCTAGCTATGTCAAAAATCAAACATTATGCCAGAGAAAATGGAACTGAAAACGGTGCGAAATATGCCATGACAGGTTGTCTTAGGTCTGCAATGAGAAAGTATTGTGAGTACCGTAATCCGGAAGATATATCCTATTTTCCAAGTGCTTATAACCTTTGATTTTTGGTGAGTTTATGTCATTTAAGTTTATAGATCTCTTTGCGGGGATTGGTGGAATTCGGCTTGGTTTTGAGTCTCAAGGGGGAGAATGTGTTTTCTCTTCTGAGTGGGATAGGTATGCCCAACAAACATATGAGGCCAATTTTGGTGAGAAGCCTCATGGGGATATAACAAAAATAGCCCCAAAAGATATACCAGATCACGATGTTTTATTGGGAGGGTTTCCTTGCCAAGCTTTCAGTATCATTGGGAAGATGAACGGTTTTGAAGATACTAGGGGAACCCTTTTTTTCAATATTATTGAGATTCTCAAGGTGAAAAAGCCTAAAGCTTTTATGCTTGAGAATGTAAAGCAACTTAAAAGTCATGATAAAGGGAATACATTTAAAGTCATTTTGAAAGCTTTAGAGGAGCTAGGGTATAAGGTCCATCATACAGTTCTCAATGCTTTGGACTTTGGAGTACCACAAAAGCGCGAGAGAACTTTTATTGTTGGTTTCTTAGATCATGCTGTTTCTTTTGATTTCCCTGTTGGGAATAAGACTTTTGATTTGTCAGATGTTCTTGAGCCTGACCACTTAGTTCCAGATAACTTTTTTGTTAGCGATAAAATTAGAAATGAACGTCAAAGTAATCTGTGTAGGGAGGCTCCTATGCCCAGTATTTGGCACCAGAATATTTCTGGTAATGTATCTCCTTTACCTTACTCTTGTGCGCTTAGATCAGGTGCTTCTCATAACTATTTATTAGTTAATGGTTATCGGAGGCTAACTTCTAGAGAGATGCTAAGAATACAAGGTTTTCCTGAATGTTATCGGATAGTGGTCTCTCATACTCAACTAAAGAAGCAAGCTGGAAATAGTGTTGCTGTTCCAGTAATAAAAGCTATAGCTGAGCAGGTAGTTATAGCCATGCAGTGGAAGCGTCAAAATGTAGCCTAGAAATGAGGGCGATGCCCTCATTTAATTCTATAGATTATGGTATTTATCTATTTGACTGTTATCCAATCTTCATTGAAGTTAATCTCTTCTATGACAGTATCAAAATCTAAGGGTGCAGGTTTTTTTATTGTAAATCGTAGAGCATTATCAGGAACATTGTAGATTACTGTGAACTGACTTCCGTCTGGTTGCCACGTAAATCGGTGCTTACCATTAACAGAGCCTTCAAAGTTACCATTTTTATTCACTGCCCAATTTATGATTTTAGGATCTATTTCATGAGCTTCTTTTTCAAATAGCGTGTAATGGGTTAAATCATCAGAGCGCAATAAGAAGCTATGAGTAAGATCTTTATAATTAGACTTCGCTGTCTTTAGTCGTTCATTAAAAATGGAAATTACGGCTTCACCCGTGCGGTCGATATCCTCTAAAGGTCGGTCTATACCATACGAGAAATTTATATTGTTTCTACCTGATATTATTCGAATGATTTTTTGTGAATGCGGTTTTTTTGATTTTACGGTTTTTACCGACCAACTAAAGTCATCTTTGATAACATCGGCAAGGCCTAAACTTTTCCCAAGTTGTGCCCCTCCGATGCTATTGGCAAAGATTTCTTCCCATTTTTCCCCAGTTAATCCCTTTTCGCCAATAGCAACAAGATAGGCGATATTCTTACCTATTTCTGTTAAGTATTCTTTAGGGATTTTGTTTAATGGGTACGGTCTTTGGGTATCTTTACTATCTCGAATTCTTGGTTTCCCTAGCATAATATCACCTTTTATTTTTAAGGGGATTAATACCACTGGAGTAAGTTTAACTCAATGATTTTCTGAATATTAACCTTGCTATTGTTCAAATAACAAACATCTTGGGCTGCATTTCTTGAAGGGGAAGAACCCTATAGAAGTTGATGTTGCGATCTTTTGTTACCTAACTGTAACCAAATTAGTAAGCTAGATTTTTTACAGTGAGTAATACTAACCTCGAAAAAGGGCTTTTTATGACCCCTGAAAATTACAAATCTAAATTTACCTTCAATGATAAGGATCTTGCTCTTGATATCTACAATGCATATACAACCAGTGGGAACTCACGTATAGCCGGTGGCAAAATTACGATTGCTATTAAGAAATATAAAGTGCATCTAATGATAACGATGATTCGCAAGATTATGAACGAGCAAAATCTCGACATTACACCTAGGGTGGCCCTCCGGTTGCAAGAGAGGCTTTTCAATCGTAATGTTGCTTATCCTACGTTAATCTCTGAATTTGCTGAAAAAGGTCGAACTGCGAGCAATAAGAGCGATGTTTTTGATAAGATCGATGAATTAGTTGATATGTATGGAAATGAAGCTAGGTCGGAAATGATTAATATTGAGGCAAAGATAAAGGAAATCAAAGCTCGCGAAAAAAAACGAAGTAAAGACTTAGCTTTATTTGATTTAGCGTAACTTTACCTAATCAGCACCTAAACCAACCTTTTAGCTAGCGCAGCATTACTCATCGCGCTAGCTCTCTCAAAATCATCTAATTTCTCCCATCTTTATTCATTGTTACAATGATTAAATATTGAACCACCGCATCCTTTAGTGATTG
>NZ_JAXHBS010000009.1:0-76060 GCF_042466085.1 Vibrio sp. R78045 | reverse complement strand
GCGCACTAAGTGAGGTTACGTAAAATAAACACACTAACCATGCATAGATCTGCGTAATTTGTCACTTCGAGAAAAAACAAAAAAGGAGATAAAACAGAAAACCCATAACGCTGATGAGATTTGTAGACTAAGCAAAGTTTCAGAGATAAGAGGTAACGCTATTGAAAAAAGGAATAGCGCTACAACAAACAATTCGCATACAGCACCTAAAAAAGAATACTTATGGCGAAAAAGAGCCCATCTATAAATCATCCTTAACTCCATAAAATAACCTGATTAAAAAGGGCGAAGGAGCATGCCCCTTCGCCTTCTTAGGGATTGTATAAACAACCCCAAGCTGACTTAATATTATGCCCGATTAGAGTGAAATAATAAATATTTGAATATCTGATCACACTCGTTAAAAAATCGGTAGTCATTATTCCTGTTATGTTCAATCGCATGACTCTACAACGAAGAACTGCTCCAGATTAGGAGCCGTTCTTGTGTCTAAATCTGGGTTCGCACTAAGATAAATTACGTTAGTCCCGAGCAGAAATACGTTTACTGTATAAATGGCAACTAAACCGGATTAGCTAAGTGTGGTTTGTCTTGCTTAACATATGGCTTAAATTCCGCGTGTGTTAAGACTCTTTTATCTAATTCTTTTTTAGCTCTTGGGCCGGTATGTTCTCTTAGATACTCTCGGTTATTAATCGATTGAGACTTTCCTACCAATTCAAGATGACGATTTAACTCATAATCTTCTGAGAAATTTACATGTTCCGAATCTTTCATAGCAAATCCATAAACAGAATTCAGTGCAACATTACACCTAAGAGAGATATATGGATTAAAATATACATTTTCAAGGTGTTCATTATTCCTCTTATGTAAAATCCGCGAGTTTGTTGTAAGAAACAGTACTCAGAACACCTCAAACACTCATAGCAAAGGTTTCGGACACTTGATCAAGGCAATGCTTCCATACTTTCTGGTAAGTTTGTGACGCTTTTAAGTGCGCTCCCCGCGTAAATTAACATCTTTTTAATTCAACCAAAAACTATACCGAATCAACGAGAAATCACACCTTAATGAACATTTATTAAAAGAGCTCCTTAACCATTGCAGCAATGATTAAGGAGCTCTAGCAAAAAGGTTGGTTTGTGTTGGTGTGCGCACTAAGTGCCGTTATGGTAAATGGACTCTGTTTTCCTGTATCTTTTTTAATGACATTCTTTTGAAAAATTCAACATTGATGAAGTGGCTATTAAATGTTCGATCTAACTCTTTGTTAGATGACCCTTTAAATTTATTAACAACCTTTTCTTGTGGCAAGTAAGAAATCTTGTATTTTTTTGTTTCACGCTCCATCTTTTCCAGAATTTCAATAGACTCTTCTTTAAAGTTACCAGTGGTCCAAAATTCACATCTCACCTCTTTCTTATGCCAATCAGGATGTTTTTTGGCATAATCATAGAAAGTCTTATTTCTTTGAAATAACCACTTTTTAACCTCTTCGTGATCAACATGACCATAGGGTTGGTGCCCTTTACATTCAATAAAGATTACCTCAGATGAAGTAATTACGACCACATCTGACTCTCCACCTGATATTTTAAAATTGACTCTAACCTCAATAGGAGAATACTTTTCCCTTACAATTTCGGCGACTAGATACTCGAAAAGAGCACCTCTTAAATTATTTGCTGCCCCTTCAATCTTCCCCAAATTATCAAATATAAAATCTATTTGTTTTGGGTCTATCTCACAAGATTTAATGAATTTGGTTAACATTGGGATGATAAGTTTAAGCCCCTCTGAAACATTCTGTCCAAAAAGTGACTCAGTTGTTGCAGGTATTGCTCCTACTTTTTTTATTTCAACAAAAGAATCCTTATCGTATTCATCCGCCAAAAATATAAATATACATTTACCAATCTTACTTAAGCTTTTTGTTGACGCTACTTTATTGAGCCATGGTTTTATATCTGTCAAGGAGATTCGCCTAGCAAGCAACATATCGATACACAAGAAACCAGGCGATACACTCCCATCTTTTTTATTTGAAGTTAGCGCAGATAGATAAGATGGCGCAGTCAAATCCCAATAAAATGTACCGACTGTAGGTTTAAAATCACCACCTCTTTTTCGGACTAAATCATAACTAACCAAGCCCAGATTTTTAACCCATTGCTCAACCGCAAGAAGTAATATGTTTTCAGCTAACAACCTTGCTTGTAATTCAGCCTCTAATATCGTTATGTAATCCTCGCAACTAGATAAATATAAATATCTATTACCATTACTTAAGGTTTTTTCAGTTACTAACTCAGCTTTAATCAAACGTTTTAAAACATCTTCTTGTGATATGTGTTTTTTTTGCTTAATCGGAGATCCGCAAGCTATAGAAAAGTGGTCTAAGGGCATTAACCCTGACCTTGATTTAATTGAAGCTATGGCATAACCATAAACATTATTTTCCGCCATTAACGCTGAATACAAATTATCCCAATATTCTGGAGATCGATATTGATCTCTCAAGTATACGAATTTTGTATTTTTAGGTAGAGGTAGAAAATCAAGCTTAAAAAAACCATCAAATCCCCTAGAAATTTGCTTTCTAGCTGCATCTATTGATATTTCATATTCAGAAACTAGCAATTGAGCCAGCTTATTACTGGTCATAGGACCATATTCTTGCAACAAATAGATTATTCGTGATCTTGACATGTCATACTGCGCTATTAATATTTAATATCTATAGCACGAGAGTATCAAAAATAATTTACATGTCAAATCAATGAGTTACATTTCAATTACCGTTTTATAAGTCACGGTGATAGTAAATCATCACCTTGTCACATTTAGATTTCGTGTGAGAGCAGCATTACATGTCCTGATCTATTCTCAAATAGAAGTGTCACTCTAAGCACTCAAAATCGGTAGTCATTATTCCTATTATGTAAAACCCGCGAGTTAGCCACCGGAAACAGACCTCATAGCGTCTCAAACGCTCTTAGCGAAGATTTTCGACACTTAACCACCAATACGTATCCAAAAGGCATTGTAAGTTTGTGACGCTTTCAGAGCGATTTACAGCAAGAGTTAACATCTTTTTGATTCAACCAAAGCACATACCGAATCGACGAAAAGTACACCGTCATGGACAGTCACTAAAATTAAGTAGAGACTCAAAAATTAATCATTGCAACAATGAATAACCAAAAGTATGGGAAGAAGATTAACGTTGGTGTCCAGTTTTGATGGTGAATGTCAATAACGCAACTCCTTAACAAATAATGTCAAAAGTAGATATAACACTTCTAATAAATGGGGGCATACGTTTGAAATAGTTGATATGATTCTGAATAATTCTTCATCATCCAAGACCAAATGAATATTTTCAATCCAACAGACATCGACAATGACGTCCTTGACAAGAAAAACATGAAGAACTCAAGGGTTACGAATAATAATGGTGATTTGTCTTTTGGAACTATTCCTAAGTTGAATGATAATTTCCCAAAAGGGGAAATACATCTCAAACTAGGCGATAGTGGTTTCTATAGCCATAACCATCACGAACCTAAAGGAGCTTTTGGGCTACGGCATATCTGGGACAAGCACGGGGATGAACTAAACTCTCAAAATGCAGAGGATGTGGTTAAGTTTATTGAAAGCGTTCTTCAGGTAGGGGCAGAGGTGATAATTGACCCTAAAAAGAGCCCCAACAAGCCATTAATAGTCGAATCAAATACCGGTATGGTCGTCGTCGATTTAAAAGAGCCTCAAAACGAAGAGCCTTTTTACAACATCATTACTGCCTACGATAAGAAAGCTCATCCAGGTAATGTTATGGGGAATCTAGAGTTATAGAACGAAAAAAGCCGACACTACGTGTCGGCTTTTTCTTAATAGGTGTTGTTCGTGGCGTTCCCTTAGCTCTATGGGGTCGGGACAGGTGGTTAACCTTAACAACTTACTATGACTTTCTGGCTAGCCATAGGTAGCTTACAAATATATAATCAAGCCAGATGCAGATTACATATCAAACCCTTCTACACACTCAGTATGACAAATATCCCATATAATTGTCAATTCATTTAAATAATGATATCCCACTGAATCTTAAATTCCCCTATCCTTCACTATTTCATTCGTTTATTGATAAGTTTGAATAGTGACTCAAAGCTATAAATTACTTCTTCTGGAAGATTGCTACCTTTACCTTCTGAGAGTTTACTCATAAATAATCTCGCAGGCTTTGCTTTCACAAATTGTTTCTTGATACCGGAATCTTTCATCGCTTTTTCGAATCGTTTGCAGACCCTTGGAATCTTATCGTTGTATGTGAGGTCATCGGTTACCTCGCCTCTATAGGCTTCTTCTGCCAGAGAAAGGAAGTACTCGGGACCAAATAGGTCTTCAATATCTAATTCAGCAACGTCGTTCTCTGTTGCTTCAGATACTAAAATGACGTTCCTTTTAGTTAGTTTGTGATTAGTTATCAGATCGTTTTTAGTGGCAAGTGCTTCTTTTTCATGATCGAGCAACACCAATAAATTAAGATGTTGAGAAGACAATAAACTTACCAGGTATGGTATTTTTTGAGCTCCGCCAGCTGGAGTTATAGTTATCTTATCCATCAAACCTGTCCTACCCAACGATTTCAGGTACTCGGACATCGATGACAGGTACCAAAAATCAGTAACCCCCTCGACAACCAAATTGTTTGAGCCAATAAATAACGATTGAGAAACTTCATACCCGAGTGCCGCTTGCAAAGGGAATAGCGTAGTTGAATCACCTGTGGGGTCGTTAGTAACTGTTGTTCCTTTTTCTTGGCATATATTCACAGTCTTGACTGTGGAAAGTTGTTTTGTCGGGACTAGGAAAGGGGAGTGCGTTGTATAAATAATCTGATTGCTAAAGTCTTCATCAAGATGCTTTAACAGATCACTTTGGGATTTTGCATGTAGGTATAGCCCAGGCTCATCCAAAAGAATGATAGCATTCTCTGCATCACCGCCATGTGTATCTGCAAAAAACGTAATGTAGAATGAAAAAAACCACCTAAACCCTCGGCTCCTTTCGTTCAGATTAACTTCAACATCATAAGTAGACGTCGGATCGGATATATACGTATCGAAATAGTTGCCATCCAAATTGAAACGGACTTTCAACTCTCGGTCTGTCCATAAGCGTCTAATCTCACTGGTAACAACAGCCCCTGCCCTGTTAACTAGTTGGTTTCGTGTCTCAGGATCTGACGCTAACTCTTGGAGTTTAATTGGATCTATATCCGCAACTTTACACAATTTAATGAAACCTTCGTCTTCTGCAGTCAGCTGGCTATTTTGTCGATGCTGACTAAGAGTGCCAAGGTTCTGATGTCCATCCAAATGTGGGTATTCATCGATGTAGACAAAAATAGGGAGGCATTCCACTATAAATTGACGAGCTTTCTTCTCTTGTTCACCATCATTTAAAGCTGTCACTATATGTGCTAGATCATCTTTGAGATTGAGGTAGTCGTCTTGCTTCTCTAACGTGTATTGTGCAGCATCTCTAAGCGTTTGCTCATATCGACCTAAAATTGCTTCCAACCAGGTCTCAGTAGAATGGGCCTCAGTTGCTTTCAACATGACGACCTCTTGTATTACGGCTTTGACATTTTCAGCGTTGTCCTCGGTTTTTAGAACATCTAGGAGCGTAACTATCTTATCAATAATTCTATTTATTGCTTTTACATCTAAACTCTGGTCTTTTAAGCCAACAAAACCTATATATCTTGTGTTTCCATATCGACGAGCAATCGTGACGGTTGAAACCTCAGACGCTCTAGGAAAAATCGAAGACAGAGATTCTCTTTCCTGCTGCGACAACGTCCATTCGGTATCAAGGAACCGTGTGTTATCGTCTTGTTCTGCAAGTCTACGATGGCGAGGGAAGTTCTTTATGGCTTCAATCTCTGTCATGCCACCTGAAGGGTTTAAGTGTTGAAGAGCGAGTAATATATTTGACTTGCCACTTTCATTTCGACCTAGTATTGCAGTTAAGTTGTCGGTCGTAATCTCACCGCTATCATTGATTGAACGAAAATTTCTAACTCGGAATTTTGTGAGTTTCATAATTATTCCTTTTAAGAGCCACTACTGACAATCTGCGCTAAAATTGCCGCAATTGCCGTTGCAAAAGCGCCAGTCAGCGCAACCCAAACCTTTATATTGTTGTGCCTTGAGTCTTCTTTAAGACGTCGATTATCTGCCTCTAAACCAATCATATTTGTTACTAGGTTAAGGAGTGTCTGCATTTCTTCAGAGGATAATGGTGCTGACCATTCCTTGAGGCCTCCCTCTCCTTCAATTTGTTTTTTAGTTCTTCTCGCATACCTGATATGCAGAGAGTACAAAGGTTCTTTCTGAGCACTTAGGTTAGAGGACTTTCTAAAAAATGCAGGATATCCGTCAAGAACATTCTCTACATCTACCTTATCCAAGCCAATACTATCAGCGATATTTCTTGGTGTTCTACTGTTCCACTTTTCATGAGCACCGAGATGCTGAATCAATGCAATTAAACAATGAAAATCGCTCGTGAAGCTGCGCTCGATGACCTCAGAAACGAGTGTAATTGATTTCTCGTTATGCATTTTCTTACCAATTTAATATTTTATATTAAAAGAGCTATGGAGATAGAAACCTCTCATAGTTTGTGGCTATTTTTCGAGCATACCAGACAGAAGGTAGAGGGTGAATCTTTACTCATTGTTTTTACTGAATAAGTTAGCACTGGTATCGTAGTCTTTTTTGGATATCATCAAAAAAGATTAGTTTCAATTCATCCACTCGGCGCAGCCCCTCGGAGGGATTGCGCTATTAGGGATTCAGTCTGAATTGGAGCTCAAGACTTCAACTCATTTGCTTGGACTTGCTAGAGCGATAGCCACATCAAAAAATAGGATGAGAAAAGTATGGTTTTCCTGATTGCAAGTTCAAAGCTAATTGATGCCAGCTAACATGATCTGATACTTGTTGATATGGTGGTTGTGACTGGAACGATGAAAGTCCTTGTTTAAGTATCCAGTCCTCCTTTTGGGTCATATCAAGGAGAAAGAAGCCGAACCTTTATCGAGAGGGTTCGGCTTTTTTATTTACTAGGATAATTTAATAGACAAAGTTAAAACATTGACTCGAAAGGACGATCATACTGAAGTTTGCAAGCAACGAAAGTATAATCATCAACAGGTCCTTTACGTTCTATTCTACGCTGTAGGCTGGCTGACATTTTTGTAACACTATCCATTGTTCTTTCTGAAAACCTTGGTGATTGCTCCCAAAATGAATGGGCACCATCGCTCATTATGTAAAGAGACAAAGTATCGTTATCTAATTCGAGGTCATCAATAGGAATAAAATAATTACTCGGGTCCATCGAAACGACTTGCGAGATAGCAGTGGTAATAATGTTTTTACCTTTTACGTTCTTAAGTTGAGACTTGGTAAAGAGTTTTTCATCAAGGAATTTTTGATGCTGAGTATGGTCTTTAGTCAACTGCTTTAATTTCTTACCTTGTTTAACATACGCTCTACAGTCTCCGATATGACCGATATGTAGCCCTCGTGGTTCAACGAAGTAATAAGTTAATGTAGTAGAAGCACGTTCGTAAGCAGAATCGTACTGAGACAATTCTTTTATTTTATTGAGTATATCCTTAAACACCGTCGTATAATCAGTTATATGGCCAACCGATTCGATTTGGTTAAGGTATTCTACAGCTGATAAAGAAGCCAACTCTGCTCCTTTATATGAACCAACACCGTCAGCTACCGCGAAAAACACACCACCTGCTATTGTTTTAGGGGCTAACATTGCATCTTGGTTAGTTTTTTCTACAGACTTCCCAAAAGTGAAGCATGAACTTTCAATAATTTTAATCATTAAGCAGCCACCTTAGATAAAGACTCTAATGCAGTTTTGAGCTCTTCGACAGAAGAGTAGCGGTTTTCAGGGTCCATTTTTATACACGTTGCTATGATTTTTTTTAGTGCGGGGTCTTTGACTTGTAATTGTTCGAAAACTTTACCTATGGCGAAAATGTCCGACTTTTCCGTGTAATCGCTACCGATATACATAAGCTCAGGAGCTACAAAGTTGTCGGTACCTAGTCTGATATTCAAAGAGGTTAGTACATCAGACTCACCACTTGGGATAGTCTTTCGGACTAGACCGAAATCCGAAATCTTATAAACCCCGTTTTCATAGCGCAAGATGTTACATGGTTTGATATCACGATGAAGGTAGCCCAACCTATGAATGTGAGCTACACCTTCGCAAACCATTGAAATGATCTTCATTTTTTCATCTTCTGAGAGGTCTGTAGAAAGAAGCGACTGCAAATCGCATTCAGCAAGTTCCATAATAAAGGAAGGTGTTTCTGTGTTGAAAAGATCACAAATGTAGATACTGACTATATTGTGATGCTGACACTTGCTTTGGCTAATCACTTCCCTTATGAAGCGCTCTTTATACATCTTCAGATCAACTTTAGGGTCTAGTACTTTTCTAGCATAAAAGCCCGAATGGGTTTCACTTAGATTGAACAATTCGATTCTATCTACGTAACCAAAGCCACCATTGCCGATTCGATTTAAAGTCTTATATCTATAGTTTGCAACCTGATCCACTAGGTACCTCTAAAGGTTGATTTTTCAAAATACTAATATGAAACATAAACGTCATATTCAAGGGAATACATATTATGTTATCCCCCTATGGTTAACCAGTTTAATATTAACCTTGTTGTAAAAAGAGATGACCATGATCAACTACTTAGCATTGAATCGCTTACTCTATAGGTAATGCATCCGAATAAGCCCATCAAACAACTCTTTAATGCCAACGATAATTGGCTGAACTTCCTCAATAAATATCGGGAAGCTCTCCGACAAGTCGTCATTGAAAACGTCACTAAAATGCTCGCTTGCAGTACCGCTGCTTTTGGCTCTAAAGAGTATCGATGCAACCATGCTGACTGCACCCATCACAAATACATTCACCAGACGTGCAAATCTCGCTTTTGCAGCAGTTGTGGCATTAAAGCGACAGAGCGGTGGATACGAAAGCAACAACATGTCTTTCCAGAGTGTGAGTATCAGCACGTTACGTTGACGCTTCCTCACACGCTGTGGCCAATCTTTCGGGATAATCGTTTTCTTCTCAATCATCTCTTTAGCTGTGCAGCCAATATCTTTTTAGGGTGGGCAAAGCAACTGGATATCGATATCGGGGTGTTCTGTGCACTTCACACCTACGGCAGAAAGCTGAATTGGAATGTGCACATCCATTTGTCTGTCACACGTGGGGGTTTATGTAAGAGGACAGGCCTATGGAAGCCCATTTTCTTTAAAGCTAAGACCACGGAGAAGTGTTGGCGTGCCGCCATCACTCAACTTCTCAGATCCCATTATGCAGAGTTAGACTTGAGTGGAGAAGACTGCCCTTTTATTCGCAATAAGCAAGATTGGCCCCGATTTTTAACCAGCCAATATTGCCGCCGATAGAAGCTACACTTTGCAAAGAAAACAGCCAACGTGACGCCCACCATGACTTACCTCGGCCGATACCTAAAACGCCCACCTATATCGGCGTCGCGTTTACGACATAACTTCCAGGGAGGCTTGGTGACGTTTGATTATCTCAACCATAGGAATGGTCAGACGGAATCCCTCATTTTGACTCCAGAAGCCTTGATAGAGCGCATGATTGAGCATATTCCAGATAAGCACTTCAAAATGATTCAATACTTGGGTTTTCTATCGAACCGACGTCGTGGTGAGATGCTCCCTAAGGTCTACGATGCCTTGGGCATCGCCCCTAAAGACTCACCTGAAATGCTCGGTTACGCCGCCATGCTGAAAGGGTATGTGAAGGTTGACCCGTTTGAGTGCATTCTTTGTGGGCACCGTTTAACGTTTCTTCGTTTTAGGGCTGGAGAGGCGCTGTCGGAGTTGGTCCATCATGCTCTGGTTCAAGCCCAAATCAGGTCAATTTAGGCATTTCGCAGGATGAGTGTATCTGAAATAGCGAAAACAGCGTGAAAGTGTTCAATTAACACCCGCATTTAGATTGTAGAGCAGAAGTTAGGTCTGTCCGGGACTCATTCTGACGTGAGTTAGGCCGCGATTGTTCAGGTCAGGAAACATTGAAATTCCTTACCTTTAAAATTTGCTCATTAGTATGATAGGTGGCATTCTTAATGTCAGAAAAACGGCAACTAGCCGGATAGAAAGCGTTAAATGCCTTTATATTTTGGCTCTTAGAAAAGCGAAAAGCACCCCGCGGGGTGCTCTCTAGAATGCTCAAGTTAGAGATATTGGCGAGAATTTTATTACCAACACTGTAGCCTAACGAGCTAGTGGTTGAATTATGGTACAAAGCTGCTGTAGTGTCAACTATACAACTCCAGGGAGTATAGTAACTATGCCTCGCTTACCGATAACCTCATATACCTTTGAACTTTTTACTATAGCATTAAAACGTCTTTTCGCTTGCGTGGGGGTTAGTATATTGCTGTATGAAAGAGATTTGTATACATCTAGAGCTTCAATGCTTGTAAGCCAATCAAAATGTGATTTGTAATGAGAGTCCAGGTAGTCGTTTTTTCTATCTTCGGATACCCAGCCTAATATCCGGCACAATCGATCATTTAAAGTTTTCATTCGTTGAATACTTTCTTCTGGCGTTGATGCTGCCGGATAAATCTCTTGGTTGGTGCTGTAGTGTCTAATCTGAGTGAACTTCCAGATAGGTTCGTGGTGAGCAATTCGGTTTCTTAGTTCATTTACCTGACTCAACCGCATTAAAAAGTCTTCTAATGCGTTTTGAGACCAGTAAGTAGAGTGGAGGGCGAAGTGCCCTTTAAGTCCATTGAACAGTGCGCTTTGCCAGTCTATTGAGTTGTTCGACGAAGTGTCGTTAATTAAAAATCCCCAGAAACCAAAACTTTGTGCCGCGATTACTTTTCCCGGTGTTGGTGCCGGTTTTTTCGCTATTAATTGATTTCGGCTTCTTCTTCCACGACCTCGTGATTGCAAATGGGTCACTTTGCGAATCATATTCACAGTCTTAGGCTTTAATTGATCTTGGGCAATCAGGTGTTCATACCAATCATTATCGAATGCATGCCCTTGCTGTCGGTGTGCACTGAATTGGTGAGATAGCTCCCTATGAATAGTATTGCGAAGAGCTACTTCAAAGATACTAATTAATTTGAAAAAGGAGGCAGAGAGAGCGTCATTCCACAAGTACAGCCCTAAGCACTCTTCATCTGAGTTCAGATTAAAGTAGCTACGGTAACTATTGAGACGATCGGAAGAGATCGTGTTAATGGTTTCTGTAATATTGTTAGGTTTCATATGCTTGTGGGTAGAAAAAGAAAGGTGCATTATAAGGTAGATTTACGTGTGCGTCTAAATGCATTTAACAAGCGATCGATACGCTTAATGGAGTGTTTAACCATGGTATTACACTCAAGCGCTCTACCAATTTTGGTTAAAGTAAGTTCAGCGCCATCGAGAACTGTTTCAGTTGCAAGCATCAGAGAACTCAGACGTTTTTTGTGAATGCTTAGGCCCTGTTGAGAAAGCATTTGTTGTAGAATCTGAATATCGCGCATCGTTAAGAGCTCCTATTAATCCCTTTGGCAAGGTGTGTTTTTGACGAAATTCATTAGATCAGACGGGGCGATGTGCGTCTACTCATTGTTTTGCAAAGAAATTATGAGGGGATTCGTAAGAAAAGGACGTTATAAGCCTAGGAAGAATATGAAGACAATAACACTCACTAAATTTGATGTAGCAGAACGTCAATTGTTACAAGCTATTCGAATGTTTTTCCGTGAAGAAGATGTAATATCTATTCATACACTTGCTGAAGCAGCAAACCAAGTTTTGAGTGACATTGGTAGTGACTACGACACTAAAAGCATATTTCGTGAAAACGACAGGATTAGAGAAGATAAAAAGAAAGAGTGGTTGAGACACATGTTTAAGTCTCGAAACTTTTTTAAGCATGCTGATAGAGATAAATGTACTAGTCATGAATTTAGACCAGACGTAAATCATTTCTCGTTACTAGATGGCGTTTCTATGTATAGTTCAATCAAGCAAGTTTGGGTTCCAGAAACTCTGATTTTTCAGCTGTGGTTTTCAGCCAATTACCCTGAATTAATGATCGAAGAATCTGCTTTTAACCAGATGGTAAAGGTGGGGCTTGAGACTGGTCAGTTTCCGAATCCAAAAGAAAAATCGCTTCTGTCTGAATGTATTCAAGCTCAACGAAACGGTCATAAAGCAGTTTCAGGAGTCAACCTTGAGTACGGCTTATAACAAACGTTTAAGATGTCAACTTTCCGGTTAAAGGCTTGGTGAATCGATCATGATTCAGTACCAAGCCTTTTTATTAGTAATTGGGGTAGACAGGGAATTAGTAAATTATCCTACGTTAAGGATTTGGCCAACGGTACTCACCAGTTAATGCTATGTGCTCCCAACTCAAAGGCGATATATGCTGAAGAAGCTTATCATCGACTTCTACTCCTTGTTTTATAAGAGTTTCTACTGCTTTTTCTAAATAGACGGTATTCCAAAGAACAATCGCTGCTGTGACTAAGTTTAAGCCGCTTGCGCGGTAACGCTGTTGCTCAAAACTACGGTCTCTAATTTCACCTAGCTGATTAAAAAAAACTGCACGTGCAAGTGCATTACGAGCTTCCCCTTTATTTAAACCAACTTGAACTCTCCGCCTGAGATCTGGGCTTTGAATCCAATCCAGCATGAATAACGTACGCTCAAGTCGCCCAAACTCCCTTAACGCGAGGGCTAGACCGTTTTGTCTAGGATAGCTCCCTAACTTACGTAAGCTTAGAGAAGCGCTCACAGAACCTGACCTTATAGATGAAGCAAGCCTTAATATGTCATCCCAATAGTCTTCGATGAGTTTAATGTTGAGTTTTTGTCCTATCATTGAAGACAAAGCTGGAAGCTTCTTTAAAGCCGAGGCCGGAACAAATAGTCGCTTATCATTTAGATCTCTTATCCTAGGAGCAAAGCGAAAGCCAAGTAAATGAGTTAACGCAAAAACATGATCAGTAAACCCTGCCGTATCTGTATAGTGCTCCTCTATTCGAAGTTCAGATTCGTGATAAAGAAGCCCGTCTAACACGTGAGTTGAATCTCGTATTGCCGTACTAATGTTTTGCACATGGTAAGGAATGGTGCCATCGACTCGCATCGATTTTAAGGTTCTTAGCCACTATCTTAATTAAATTTGGGTTAGGCATTACGCCAATCTCGATTACAGCACCTGTGTAATCGAGATAGCAAAGTTGAAGGGCGAACCCTAGTTTATTTGCATCACCGCGTCGTTTATCGATAAGTTCTTTTTCTTTCTGTGTGAATGACGTTAGCCGAATTAGCGTCGATTCATCATTTGGTATGCTTTTTAGCTCCTCACGCTCTAGTTGAGTTAATAACGGTTGTTTACGTGGCATGAATACATTCCTCTATTGTAAAAACGTTCGTTTGTGCAACGATTATTAACGCAAGTCAGAACAAGGGTTTGTGTGTTGCATAAATATATTGCAAAATCAAAGTAAATGGCAATAGGTTATCGCAATAATGAAATGTGGTTACGCACGTATATCAACTCAAGATCAAGATACCAAAGCTCAGGTCTCAGCGCTTAAGAGCGCTGGGTGTAAATTGATTTTTGAGGAGCAAGCCTCTGGGGGGCGTTGGGAACGACCAGAATTACACCGTTTGCTTGAGCAACTGCGCCCTGGTGATATGGTGGTCGTTTGGAAACTAGATCGACTATCGCGGTCGTTAAAAGATTTACTCACTATTCTAGAAAAAATAGATACTGCAGGAGCGACTTTTTTGAGTCTAACTGAATCAATAGATACCTCATCACCGGCTGGCCGTATGATGATGCAAATAGTAGGTTCATTTGCTGAGTTTGAACGGGCGATGCTTCGAGAACGAACAAAAAACGGACTGGATTTAGCTAGAAAAGAAGGACGAATTGGCGGTCGCCGACCAAAGTTAACCAAGCAACAACAAAATGAAATAATTTCACTGGTCACGTCTGGCAAAAAAACAGGCGCAGATGCGGCCAGATTATTTCAGGTGCACCCATCAACAGTGACTCGTCTTTTAGCAAAACAAAAATAACGTTATCAACTTTAAGATCTTCTAGACACGCTAAATTTTAGGGAGGGAGATTGAAAATAAAGTGTCAGGGATTTTACGTTTTAAATCCTTAACGTAGGATAATTTACTAATTCCCTGTCTACCCCCTTTAGGGGAGATCGCGATAGGCGAATAAAAAAGAGAGAGGCGATCAATTCGCCTCTCTATCTAGGTGGTGTTTTTTGCTGTTATCAGCAGCATCGTTTAGTGAACACTCCGACAAAAACAAGCTCTAAAGCGAACATTTAAACACCTTCTTCTGATATATCTATTCCACTCGAGTTAATACACTAGAGTCGGTATGAGAAAAAGGTTTACCATACACATGTAAAGCCGTTGTTTGAGAATAACGAATCGTGTCTTCTTCACTGAAATCTAAAAGCATAGTAAAGTCAGTTGTCGTATCGTTTACTGTCATATATTTGCTCTCCGCAATACCTCGTTTTTGTGTCTTAAAGTCAATCTTGTCCCCAGCTTTCCCTTCTGTAACGACACAAACAGCTCTTGGAATACAATAAGAGTTATAAACCATCTCATTTTCTTTATCGTAGATTAGGTAACCACGTTGATCATGAAACTTTCCATCATCACTCTTACGGAACACCTCTTGCTTGTAATAAAGCGCAACAAGATACTGATCACTCGCGTTTGTTGCATCGGCAGCTGGTTCAAAGATTATCGTTTCGTAAAAAGACTCTACGGCAGGCCCACCTTTGCCGACCTTAGATCCTTCTTGACCAGGAGCAATATCTACCCCACCAGACTCTACAGTTTTCCATTCTCCTACTAACTTAGCTAAAGGCCCAAAGTCGAGTCCGTTAATTACATTTGATTCTTGGGAAAAAGCAAAAGGAGAGGCTAAAAGTAAAGTTGCTAATACAAGGCTGCTTTTCATTTTTTTATCCTTAATGATTGATTTAACTCGCAGCTGATAGTACACACAAAAAAAACATGGGTATAAGGAATTAAATCGATTGTTCTTTAGCCTTTTTTTCATGAGAGCTTAATCAACATATTGATATTACAGCGTTGTACTCAGTTTTAATTAGTCGATAACTTCTGAAGATTTAAATGCTCAGGCTACGATACCAATAAGACTGAATGTCACGATTTAACTCAACAGGTATCGCGACAATAACGCTTTTAATCAAGCTCAATCTTCACTCTAGCAATGGGAGGAAGCATTTAAACTACTGATATTAAAGTGAAAACCAGTAATTTTAACATATATCTCCCGCACAGTGATATATGTAAAGTTTTCTGTCGAATGGCTTTGCAAATCTAGTGGTGATAGATGGTATGGCTGTACAAAGTAGCCACGTTTAAGTTGGTGGGTATAGTTATTGACTACAAAGACAAATGAATAAGCGGAATGAGTAATTTGGGTTGTGTCGCAAAGTTAGGATGAAGTACAAACGTATTGATCTTCAGATGCAATTAGCCTGCTAGTGCGTAAAATTGCTCCCAAGCAGATAAGCCCTCAGGGTTGTCGAGCTGATCATTTTTAATTATCGACCACAGTTCCACTCCTGCAAGAGTGGAACTGGCTCCCTCATCAGATTTCCATCTCAGACACTGATGCATTTTACCTTTCACTTTCCGGTGACTTTGATCAACTATATTGTTCAGATATTTAACTTGAAATACTTCAATCAAGTTAAGTATCTTCCCCGTTAGCCAGAGTTGAACATTGATGTTATGCAGCGCTAACGCGTTGGCACCACTCTTATCGATAACCACTTTTTCTGATAAACCATTATGGCTTATTACCTTGGAAAAGAAGGAGCGATCGCCTTCTCAT
Organism: Vibrio sp. R78045; assembly: GCF_042466085.1. NCBI lineage: Bacteria > Pseudomonadati > Pseudomonadota > Gammaproteobacteria > Vibrionales > Vibrionaceae > Vibrio > Vibrio sp. R78045. Next base: position 60,025 of record NZ_JAXHBS010000009.1, on the reverse strand, counting down.
CACGGCGATCGCAGAGTAAAAAATCAATGATATTGCCGAACTTATCAACCGCTCGGTAGTAATATTTCCACTGACCCTTGACGTTAATGTATGTCTCGTCCATTCGCCACGAAGAAGCGACAAGCTTCTTTATTTTACGAGCTTGGTGTTCAAGCAAGGAGGCGTATTTGATGACCCACCTATTAATGGTCGAGTGATCATAACCTACCACCATTGTTTGCGACAAAACCCTAAAATGCGCCAGTAAAAACTAGTTCATGTAACGAGATTCGAAAGTCGCGATTAGAACGCCCTTATCGCTCTTCACTGTCAATGCTTCACCATTGACGCTGTAACTGGCAAACTCGCCGATAGATTTAAGGAATGCTTGCTCCTGCTCCATGCCTTGCATACACATCTTACGTGTACCTGCTACTGGGCCCATGGTTAACTTACCTTGGTTAGCCTCGAAAGTGCCTGTGAAATTATTGCAACCAGAAAAACCCTTGATAACATTTTTACCCGCTACGAATTGGATAAAGAGCTCTTTCTCGCTAACGCCCAATTTTGCAGGGTTCTCGCCCAAGCTCATCAATTTCCAATAAGTATCGGTAAACTCGACATTGGATTTGTTATCAGATTCGGCGGTTTTCGCACGAGCGACTCGATCCAATTTAATCTCGATAGGCTTAGTTTGCCCCTCGGCAAATGGATCTATGTTGGTAGTCGATGTAAACACTAAGCTGTCTTCGACTTTAATCATCGCACGCAGACCATATCTGTGTTTATCTTGAATCTTACTGGCATCGTATTCGATACTCACGGCGTAAGGAGGTATACCGATATCTTTTAAGGACTGACTCGCGATCAGGACTGAAGTAACATCAGCTTTTGAGATATCTTCCAGTGTCACTTCGAGTACCGCATTAGGCGGCAACATTCTGCGATCTAAATAGATAACATTGATATCCAGAGTTTTCATTGCGGTTACCTCAGCTGTAACTAGCTTTTCAGCAGTCGCTGTATCTTGGGTCTGAGTCGTAGAACCTCTATCACATGCTTGTAAGACAACTGTAGAAAGCAATACCGAAGACACTAAGGTGAGTTTGTTCATTCTATATTTCATAGAGTAATTCCTTTTATATACAGATACAGGATTAACACAGGTCATTTTGTAAAAATAAACATTGGATTAGTTGATGCAAGAAAATATGACTCTACCACAATTGAAAAGCGTGAGTGCCAAGATTTATCCCAGAGAAAACCAGTTGTGTTTGTCATCCAAATTTCGTTGGCTATAGAATAACGGGTTCTGTCGCATAAAAAGAAACTAAATATCGTACACTTAACCGCTCGGCGCAATCCCGTAGCTGGCGTAGCCAGTCGGAGGGTGAGCAAGCGGAATATAGTCCAAATTTAAACCTTGGCACGGTCACTGAAACTTTCAACGTAGTTAAAGATTTTTAGGAGAAGAAAGAGAGTGGTTTTTACGATCTCGTAGCTATTAGAGAAGGAAGCGTGCAAAAACCACTCTAAACTTTGGCATTTAACAATATTGTACATAATACGCTGCGAAAAATAGGATGCGGTAAAATAATCAGCGCGTCTCGATGAGAAAAAAGATTTGGGTGCACCTTGGCATGAATCACAACACTGAATCAGGAAGAGGCGTAAGCCTCTTCCTGCTCAGCTACCTTACCATTTCGTAGACAACAAAGCGTGCTAGAAAATCTGTGCTTCCATTTTTATATCGAACCTCACAGAGCGAGTCTCGAACAATCAAAAGTCCACACAGAACGGTGAAACAAATCACCACCAAGCCCATCAGGGCTATTTTGTTCTTTAGCATTTTTTGTTGCCTCTTAGTGATAAAGAGGCTAATATTTGTAGTGTCTAGATACATACATTGCCTCGTAAGTTTTAATTAACTAACGGGGCTTTTGTCTATCTGCAACAAACAAAAATGTTTAAATGATTGCTCATGACAAACAGCCAAGAGCACCCGCAAGCAGTATATCATGATTCAATAACGCTTTGTTAATCCTGTAGTAGCTACTCATCCGCTTCATTAAACGCCTCTTAATTAGTAACAAATGAATTAAATTTGACCGCACCCCATTGCTAGGCCTCGCGAAGCGAAAAACGTAGTATGAAGAGTTTGAATTAACGATGATCATTTTTGTATGGTTCCACTAAGCTATGCGTAATGTGAAGTTGTTTCCTGTCGAATGACAAAAGAAAGTTTCAGCGCAGCCAGCTATTTTATAAAACTTACAATATCTGTTTACTTCATGCTGGCTGTGGGGCCCGTTAAAAGCTTTCTTTGTACTTTCCTGGTTTGATGTTATTGAATGCTTTTAATGGGAGGTACTTTGAGCTTTAAGTTGGATCGATCAATTTGACGTGGGTGATAAGCTGACGTCGCTTCGCTTTGTCGGCTTCATACTGACTCTACATGCAAGCATATAGCAGCCAGTATGAACCTTAATTTCTAATATTCATTTATATATTAATTTATATATTTATATAACTACGAAGTACTCATAAGCGCAGTAGTGTTTACACCCGCATTTTTGGCCTATCTTCTATCAGTAACTTATTGCACTACCTTTTACAAAAGAACGAAATTTATCGACTAAACCCACTTTTCCTTGGTTAAGAACAACAGAATAGGACTGTAAAATCGTAGATTGTCATTGATTTTGCTGTTAATTTGATGGATATCTATAGAGCAGACGTGAGTAAGCCTCCGCCGTTAAGCGGATACATTCAGTTGTTTAATGAGGGGAAAGCTGTACGGCTTTTGGGGGAGCCGTAAATAAGCTTGAAACAAAAGAAGCTGTTTTGTTGAGTTTCGTCGCATTAAAGATTTCTTGGATACCAGAAGCAATGGTTCGAAAGTTCAGCCATTCAAAGCGTAAACCTTTTTGCTCCATACGTTTACGGGAAGCAATAATAAGCTCAGAAATATTACCGAAACTCACAACCTTTAAGTCTTTAAAGAACGTTGCAGAGAATTGCTTATAAGAGGCGGCACTTCTCACTGTACCTTCTTCGGCATCCACACACACATTAATACGTTCAGTTGCAAGGTAAGAAGCTCTTTGTAAATACCGAATAACTTTAGCAAAGGATTTAGGAGAAATGAACTCACCGAAACGTAATGCGTAGTCTTCTTGCAACTGATCATAACTAATCGGTTTCAAACCAGCTTCAGTTGGCTGGCCAACACGACCACCAATGAGATCAGTATTGGTAAGAATACACGCTAATACCTTTGCCACCAAAGTTCGACACTGAATATTATTGATAGCAGCACCTCCCCAAGCAAAAAGCCCAGGAAAACGTTGAGGGTTAGTGATGAACTCTTCACAACCTTTTAGGATAAAGGCATATTCGTGAGGAAGTTCTACCCACTCACCTGAACGTAGCAAACGACGTTTAGAAAAACCAAAACAAAAGTTAGAATTCGTTTCCAGCTCACGGTTGACAACATCATGATTCAACGCAATCAACTCATGCTTACGAGCTTTGCGGTTGGCACGATATTCTTTGTCGTATTGCGATTTAGTTCGAAGAGTATTTTGCTCAGAGAATGACATGACACGCACCTTCTACATCCGACCACAAATGTGTTTGAACACTGGTTGAATGTGAATGCTGACTGTGTCTGTTTTGAGTGAGTTGCAGAATGCAACTAGGTTGATTTTTCATGGCTTTGATTCCGAAAGATTTTTAGGGTTGTTTGGTTTCTCACGTCAAACAATGAAACTATAATCTATAGAAGATCTCTTTAAAGATCAAATGGTAAATTTCAGATACAAAAAAGCCGTCTACTTTCGGGAAGACGGCTCTATGCGAATGCTATGTGGTTAGATTGAGAGTCTAACACATTCTAATTCTCGAAAAATACACTACATAGAAAACTATGTAGTAGCGTGCTATGTAATGCACTTTTTTACTCCAAGAACGTAGGCACAGTATAAGCTTTTCCTGCTTATTCATCAAATAAAGTTTTACTTTAAAATTTATTAATACTGTATAACACTCGCCCAATGATACAACATTGACTAAATGCTTTATATGTCACTTTTTCATCTGCATATACTGGGTTTAAGCTTTTTATTATTAAGCCATTAACGCTATGTTCAAAACGTTTAACTCTTAGAACATCGTCTTTTTTATAGACATATATTTTACCGTCTATGACTTTTGTATCAGAGGTGTCTATAAATACTACACCATTATCAGATATTGCGGGCTCCATTGAATCACCATGTACTCGAAGTGCGATTGTATGTTTGGTTATGTCTTCTGGTGGTATAGGGATTAAATGGCTGCTTATCATTAAAACATCAGAATGCCCATTATAGTAGCCCACTCCCGCACTGCAGTGAATTTCTTCATAAAATGGAACTTCAAACAAGTCATTGTTATTTGTATGTTGTATGCCATTAATTAGCCAGTCATAACTCTCATTAAATATCCCACATAGCTCTATCAATCTTTTTTGAGAGGGTAAATTTACATCATTTTCCCATTGATTGACCGCTGATTGACTAACACCTAAAAGCTGAGCTAATTCTTTCTTGGAGATACCTAGATTGTTCTCTCTAGCTTTTTTGATTCTATGCCCTAGTGACATCCGTCTTTACCTGAAGGTTAAATTATACACCTCCAATTCTCCTATCTATTGAGAACAGTAACGCTTTAAAGATTCATTTATTGCTTTAATTTTAAAGCCAAACTTTACATTGTTTTTTTGTTGATTTATTATTCATCGTGCTGATCAAAAGATCAGGTATGGATAGAGTTTTTATGAAACAAGAAATTGGCAAAAGTACCCAACTGACCGTAGCGCTCGATCATGAGACCAATATTCGCTTGGAAGGGTCTGCATCGGCATATGGTCGAAGCAAACGAATTGAGGCTCTGTTTGTGTTGCGTGCGTTTTATCGCTTACCAGCCGACAAGCAGAACGACATTTTGTCTCCCGACAATGGGCTCGACAAAATCTAGATTTATCTCGCTCCGTGTGTAAGTTCAGATTAGGAGTGAAGACTCGAAGGTGGGCTGCCTTCAACTGCAAAAAGCGCCGCAGAGGGGCGCAGGCTGCGTAATATGCCTAACAAATTCAGGAGCCTGTCTGGGGCGACGTCCAAGGCTGTATTTCTACTCAATTAAGCACGCTGGTTGAGTGGTTAAACAGAGTTACTTGGGAATACTAGACAAACACATCCTTTGGATGTGTGCATTCTACTACAAGAACGCTCAAGCCAGTTTGTAGCACGGCTCTTGAAAGAGAGCCCATTGTTTTGTTCTTTTCAAAGAGCAAAACAATGTCCTAAAAGGAGTGTAAACATGCAGATTGTGTACGGATATTGTAGTGAAGACGATGCGGCTAATTTGTTAGGTCACTTTGTTGAACAAGGTGATTTTATCGGCGTAAAAAGGCTGGGGACAATTGGGCGTGAACACATTGCGTTTGCTGCCTTGTTGCCTTCCCCGCAAGTTGTTCCTTTCTATAGGGAGGGCATTCATGTCGTTGCTGTTCAAGAAAAAACGCAATCAATCCATCGTCTCACTCTCCCGACCTCAAGTAACGCACGCAAAAAACGTTTCCGCAAACTCAATAATACCACCCTGACTCCTCAAAATTGGAAGCAACACATGAGCCGCAATCGTGGTTTGAAGTATGTGAGCGATTCATTCGCGTCATAAAGAGAAAGAAATGCCCCTCATTCAAGAGCGCAAGTTTAACTTTCATTAATCAAGGTTTGTGCTGACTGCTACATGTTTGCATGTAGAGACAGTGCAAGCCCGACAGAGCGAAGCGGCGTCAGTCCATACTTTGCACTTTTCTTAACACCTCTTTTGCACCTTTTTATACGGTGCATCCACTCTCGAACATCTGCTTTATCGCAAGTGTTTGGAGCAACGTCAGAAAACCTTTTTTCTGAAAACCTTTAGCGCTTAAACGACGAGTTTAAGCGCTTTTTTGTTGTGCATCTGACATTCAGATGATTACCAAGGAAAAATTAATGAATACTAAAACTTCTATACCTTTCGGGATTTATGCCTTCGTTTTTTTTGCGGCATGTTTGGCAAGCATTTCCCCTGCTTTTGCGACTGACCTTTTTGCTGGAGGGAAAGATACAGTCACTAACACTATCGGTGATGGCTCCTCTGGGGAGTTTTACATGCTGGCTGCTGGCCTTATCGGGGGCATTCTTGTCGGTATCATGCAAAAAAACTGGGTTGGCGGCATCATCGGCTTCTTCGTAGGCGTCGTGTTCTGGGAAATAGGCAAAGGGATCGTCGGCCTATAAACATTAAAGGAGGGGGCAGAGTACTTTCTGCCCTATTTCATGATGGATTATCAAGATAAACAATCACTCTTTGTTTTCCCAAACTATCTCCAATCTGGCACCAAAGTGGTGGGGTTTCCTATTGATGAAGTACTCCCTTCCGTCTTGCTCTTTTTAATGCTGTTTAACCTCAATAAAATTGTTGCTGTCGCGGCATGCATCGGTTTGTTCTTGAGTATTCGCAGCTTAAAAATCCGGTTTGGCGCTCGCTTCATCATCCACTTCATCCATTGGTACGGCGACGACAACGCCAATAAAACCATCTTTAAACGCACACCTGCTGCCACAAAAAAATACTGGATTTATTAATGCTCAATGAAAATAACGGCGAGGCACTTAAAGCGTCTCGCCTACTCAATCATGTGCTGATTGTTGTGATCCTCATTATTTCTGTCGCGGTCACCGGATTGGCACTAGGACTGTTAAATCAAAACCAAGCAGAAAAACGCACCCTCGTCCCCCCACAAATAGATCGAGCCTTTACTGTGTCCGATGAAGGGGTCGATAGCGCTTACCTTGCACTCATGACCGAGTGGTGGGTACACCTTAAGTTCAATGTCACGCCATCCAACGTCAAGCGTCAGTTTAACTTACTCATTACCTATGTCCCCCCTCAATACTGGAGCAACTTACAAGACAAGCTGATGCGCGAAGCGGAGTTTGTCATCGAAAATGACGTCACCAGCTTTTTCGAAATCGAAAAAGTATCTCCGAGTATTGAACAAATGAAAATTCGTGTGCAAGGCACACTCAATAAAACAGTCGGTGGCCGCAAACTGCCACCGGAGTCTGTCACCTATCTCATTCAAACCGATTACCCCAATGGTTTGATTGAGCTTCATTCCATCGCCCAAGAGGTGCCATTATGAAGTCCTATATTACTTTTGCTCTTTTGGGCCTGCTCGCTGTCCCGTTAACAGGTCAAACCAAGAGCATCGCTGCAAAAACCTACCACTTTGCACAAAATGACACCATTGTATTGCCCTTGTCGTCCGTCAATACCAATCGCCTCGTAGTTAAGGGAGATAAAATCCTTAACGTGCAGTGTCCCAAAGGCTTTTGTCTTGCCAATGGCAGTCAACGCGACAAGTCTGGTTCGATTAACTTAAAAATCAACATCGCATTGCCTTTCACCGCGCATGTATTCACTGAAAAAGGGCAAAACTTCTCGTTGTTTATCAACCCAAAAGCGGTGCCTGCTATTGTGAATGAATTCATCCCGTCATATTCCCCCTCAGAGCAAAGCGTGTTTGAAAAAGACATGGATTATCCACTGGCGCTCGGGGCATTTACAAAACAGATGATTGAATTTAAACGCAGCGGCGCTGCCGTCCCAGGGTTTAACCTCCATCCGATTGACCCGAAGACGTTACCCAAAGACAACAGCCCACTTGCGGTCATTCCTCAAACTCTTTTCTCTGGCCGCCCTTTCTCAGGGATCATCTATCAAGTCAAAAACCAGTCCAGCGAATCGATGACGTTAACGGAATCTCAATTTTACAGTTATGCCAGCCGAAGCGCGTCATTAGACAATTATAACCTTGCGCCTGGCGAATCGACGACGCTCTACATCGTCACAGGAGGACAATGATGAATGCCTTCAAAAAATGGCTCTCAAGAGAAGGGAGTTTAGATGATGGACTGGTGTCCAACGAGCAAAGTAAAAAACGCAACCAAGTTATCAGCGTGATGGTTTTAGCGTTGCTTGCTACGCTCTTTCTTACGTTCAAACATTTTAAAAAACCACGTGCTCAATTTGGCGATACGCAAACCACACAAGCCCCTGCACCTGACTTTGGAGAAATCATTACCGATGATTTCACCGATAAAGATAACCGCTCTGCATTAAACATCCAGCGCCAAGTCATTGAAGATGTGCAAAAAGAGTTCGAGTCCCTGAATACAGATGTGCAACGATTAATCACAAGTAACGAAAGTACCGTCGCCCAATTGAAAAAAGACAACGATGAATTACGTAATGAGTTACGCAAAAATCAAGAGGCGCTACGAGCAAAGCCATCCACACCATCAGATAATGAAACCACACCGAATCACGCCTCAACGTCCGGTGAAAACGACACCTTTGGTGCACGACCTCTTCCCCCTAAGCCTCTTCCTTCGTATGCAACGAAAGACCTTCAAAAAGAAAGCTTTCAATACAGCGCATCCGATAAGGTCTCTTTCGACAATCAAGGAGAAGCGTTTGATAACTTCGACTTTTATTGGGAGTCCACTGTCACGCAGCCTTATCAAAGAACCACGGAAAACTACGTACCATCAGGGACGTTTGTTACGGCAAAAATCACCGGTGGTGCCGATGCTAACGCGGGAGCATTTGGTCAAAGCGATACGGCGCCGATTGTATTTCAAACCGTTCATGAGGGGGTATTGCCCAATGGTGAGAAAACGCACCTAAAAGATTGCACCATCATCGGTAGTGTTTATGGCGACCTATCATCAAGCCGCGGAGTGGTGCGAACCAATACGCTCAGTTGCATTAAAGACGGACGCATTCTTGATATCCCTGTGCAAGGCACCGTCTTCAACTTTGGTCGTAATGGCATTCGTGGAACGTCGGTTTTACGTAACGGAAAAATCGTCCAGATGGCCGGTATATCTGGCATCTTAACCGGATTGGGTGAGACCGGAGCCGGACTTGCTAGTACCACCTCCACGTCAGCTCTAGGCTCCACATCAAGCATCAACAGTGAGGATGTCGGGTTAAGTTTACTCGGCAATGCCACTTCTGAAATTGGCAGTAAACTTTCTGATTACTACATTGCTCTTGCCGAGCTCTACCACCCGTTTATCGAAATCAATCCTGGCGGACTCGTCAACATCGTTTTCACTCAGGGCTTCCCACTCGATGACGAAGGCATTGAACGTTATGAAGAAAAGCTCGCCAAAGAAGAGCAAACGCAGCCTAGTACGGTGTTTGAAGCCATTACGCTGAACCCGCTTGCTGACGAAGTTAACCAACAACTTAAGTAGTGATTTATGTCTATCAAACCCTTTATGGTGCTGCTGGTCAGCACATTGGCTGGCTGCTCTGCTGGCTTTCAAGATGAATTCAGTTGCCAAAAAATCGGTGGCACACCTGGGTGTCAAAGCATGGATGAAATCCGCAATGCGCCGATAACTTCAACTTCACAACAGACCGTAGACGCAAACGCTTTGGCGAACCACCCTTTTGCTTTACTGCCAAGACGTTCTCGTGATGGCCACCCAACGCGTACCCAAGACACGGTGCGCAAAGTAGTGATCTTCCCTTTTACCTCTGACGACACCAAAACCTACCTCGACACGATGGATATTTACATCCTGCTTGACGAATCCACATGGACAGGACGACCCGTTCAATTAATAAAGAAGGATTAACTCAATGGGCGTATCAAAAGATTTAAAAAGCTTCTATCAAGACGCGAAACGTGAATACAACCATTTGCATTCCGAACTACCTTACCGTACTTACGATAACCAAACGGAGTTATTCCACAACAAGAAAGGGTGCGGGTTTGGATTTAAGTTAAGCGTGCTCGCGGGTGCTAATGATGACTTAGTGGATGCGTTTAACCGTCTCATCATGGACTTACCTTCTGGAAACAAATGGGATTACCACTTTTCATTGGTTGGTCACAACCATGTCAGTCATTTAATTGAACAAAATGCCGCTTTGAAGTCGGCTCGTCATGGTATTTGCTCTGAGCTCGCCAAGCAAGAAGCCGATTACGCCAAGTTCGCCGCTCAAAATGGCTTCTTTCATCGTCAAAAGCATTACTTTGATATCAAAGATTACAGCGCATGGTTATTTGTATCGAGCACTGACGATCTTGACAACGTGATTGATTGTAAAGAGACGCTCAGCACGTCGTTGTCACAAACAGGGTTAGAGCTCACCACCCTAACACCAGAGAGCTTGATTAATTATGTCGAAGGCATTCTCAACTTTGACTCAACCAAAACCGCGCCAAGTGAGTCTGACTACGCACCAGAAGAATTACTCTATAAGCAGATAATTTCGCCCGATACAGAGTTTTTAACAAGACGGACTTATAACGATGTTCGTTTTAGTAACCGCAAGCACCAAACGGTGAGTTCAAGGGTCATTTCATTAGGACTGCGCAGCACTCCTCGGTCATTTCGCCTTTACTCGTTACCAGACTGTTTTGCGTCCCTTAAAAACGTGGCGAAGAACGTCCAATGTCCTCATATCATGACGCTCAATTTCCGCAATCAAGATACGGGGAACTTTGCCAATAAAAATGGCACCCGCATTAGTGAACTCGAAAAAACGCTCAAATCACCCATGGCTATGATCTTCCCTCAAGCGAAGAAAGAGCTGGCCGAGCGAGAGCAGATCCGAGATGAAATCTCCGATGGCATCAACAATATGTCCAACATGCACTTAACGCTCACGCTGTTCAGTAACAAAAAGGACGAACGTTTACATCGCACCACAGCAATCAACGCCTTTCGGGCGGGGGGACTTGATATGCAAGCGGTTTCGATGTTGCAAAGCCAAGCCCTAATGACGACCTTGCCTTTTATGATGACCGATGGTTTTTGGGGTGATTGCGATCGTGCTGGCCGTATTCAGACAGTCAAAACCTCGAACATCGCCAACTTGCTGCCTTTGGTGCTGGATGTCAAAAACTTCAGCGGCGGCATGATGCTCCCAACCATGCGTCAACAAGCGTTTTGGTTTAACCCCTTTAACTGTGGCAGTGATAACTACAACATTGCGCTAACAGGCGGCTCTGGGGCGGGTAAATCCTTCTTTGTCCAAAAGCTCGCTGAAACCTTGTTCGCGATGAACGGGAAAATTTGGGCGCTGGATAAAGGCAAGAGCTTTAAAAAGTTAACGCTCATGCTCGGTGGCAGTTATATGACGTCTGAGAAAATTTACCTCAATCCGTTTACGCACCTTGAGCGCATTGCGATAGGGGATGAATACACGGATGAAAAAGGCGAAAAGGTTAACCCGCTCAAAGAAACGCTGCACACTATCACCGGTCTTTTCGCGACCATGGCGTGCCCCTCTCGTGAGATGGGCGATTTTGAAAAGGCCATTCTCGCCGACTGCATCATCACCGCTTGGCAAGCCAATAAAAGCAACACACTGGTTGACCATGTGCAAGATGCGCTGTTTGCTGCGGCCAAAGAGAATAACCATGACCGTCGAATTTCAGATATTGCGATGCAACTGAACAAATATCGCTCCGACGGTATTTATGGTGACACCTTTAACAAACCCTCTATGCTCGACCCTAACGTGCACTTCACCACGATTGAGTTGGATGGTTTTCCGTCTGACATCATGCGACCGGTAATTTTTGCCTTAATGTCGAGCATTACCCAACAAATGTACCTCTCTGGCAGTCGCTCGACGCCTAAGATGTGCATCATTGAAGAAGCGTGGTCTTTGATGGCAGGGTCGAATGCACAAGCGCAAGAGTTCATCAATACCGGCTATCGCACCGCACGAAAGTTTGGCGGCTCCTTTTGCACCGTCACGCAAGGTATCGAGGATTTTTACAGTACACCGGAAGCGATTGCCGCTTATAACAACTCGGATATCCACATTACGTTAAGGCAAGGCAGTGGACTGGCAAAATTCATCAAAGATAATCCTGAACACTTCTCCCCTTACGAGCAGTTTGTCATCAAGAGTTTCGAAAAATCCTCTGTCGCAGGGTACAGCTCGGTCATGCTTAAAACGGGGGGCGTAACGACCTTCCATCGCCTGTTTGCCGATCCATTTACTCGCGCTTGCCTTTCCACTGAGCCGCACGAATTTGAGTATTGTGAAAACTTGACGAACCAAGGCATACCTTTAATGGAGGCCGTCAATCAAACCGCAGAGCATTTTTACGGCGAAGAAATCGACACCTTCAATCGCCTTATCTATAAAAAGGAGGTGGCATGAAAAACATCAGTTCGACGTTAACTAAAGTAAAGAAAGCCTTGGCGTTCACGGCAATAGTGGCGTTCTTGTTTACCTTTACTGTGATGCTTTGGGACACGCCCCCACCTCAAACGGTGGTGTTTGATATCGAGAAAACCCTCGACAGCTATCAAGATAAACTCATTGAGGCAGGATTAAACAATGACGACCATCGTAAGCAACTCGCGGCGTTTGATAAGGCATTAAGACAAATCTTAAATGATTATGCCAAGCGCCATCATCTCATCATTGTCGTGCCAGGTGCGGTCATATCGGGCGCGCCCGACATGACGGAAACCATCCAACATTATGTCATCGAAGAACTCAAACATTCCTCATAGTTAAGCTAAGGAGAACATTTTAATGTTGCCGAACACGATCACGTTTATCACTGACACACCCTCTCTGAACGCCAAACAACTCCTTTCAGAGCAAAAGAATGAAACGCTGCTGTTTAAAACCTTACAAGACCAACAACTCGCTCGCTTTATTGCTCCCAAGCAAGGTTGGACAACGTGGGACTTGTGGCAAGTTCGCCAGCAATTACCGCCTCATTGGTTCAACCAAGGGGCGAACGCTTATTTAGGCGATGTATTAATTGGAAGCACCAACACTGAGGATTAATTATGACTCGCTCTTTCATGTATTTGTTGAGCACATTGTTACTGCTTCAGACGCCAAGCGTGTTAAGCAAAAACTTCAATCGACAAGGAGAACTGTTTCCAATCGCAGAAGTCGATATGTTGGAATGGATTGATGCCAGACTTAGGCTGTTGGAAGCCTCTGGACAAACGGCAAAGATGCAGCAAGATTTTGTCGAACGAGTCGAAAACAGCACTCGAAGACCGCCACCGGTTGAGGGTCTGACCACCACTCAATCCCCTCGCGTATTTTATATCGACCCTTCACTCAAACTGGGGACGGACATTAAAGACGCCAATGGCAACCTTCTTTATGCCAAAGGCTTAGTGTTAAACCCTTTTGATACGGACACTTGGCCTATCGACATTCCCAAAAAGACAATGACTTACTCGCATGTCATTGTCTTTCTTGATGGGGATGATCCAAGACAACGCGCTTGGGCGAAGCAATATCGCGCGGATAAACCCATAAAATGGACACTGACTAACGGCAATCTAGAAACCGTCGCGACCGAGTTTGACGCTCGAATTTATTTCGACCAACAAGGTCATTACAGCCGTCAATTCCAATTGACTCACGTTCCCGCCATCATTGAGCAAGAAGGCCATCAATGGAAAGTCAGTGAAGTTGATGTGACGCCTTTCGTCAATAGCATGGACTCTCGCGATAGGAACACAAAATAGGGAGAAATACCTTGAAACATCATTGGTTATTAGCGATTGCTTTGTTCATGTTCCCTTGGCAAGCCAACGCTAAATCCGCCGCTTGCACAGGGCATTTTTTAAACCCCATTTCCGATATTTGTTGGGATTGTCTGTTTCCGATGACCCTTGGGAGTGTGCCGCTCATCACCTCGAAATATCCAGACACATCCAACCCAACCATGCCTATCTCCTACTGCCCCAAACCGCCCCCTGTCTATATGCAGATTGGCCTCAACATTGGGTATTGGGAGCCATATTCACTGGTTGATGTCACGCGCGTACCGTATTGCATGGTCAATATGGGGATGCAATTGAGTAGCAGCAACAGCCAACAGATTGGAGGCTCGCAGCACGATCCCAGCAGTAAAACCAGCGGCAACGCTTTTTATCATGTGCATTGGTACAAATATCCGGTGATTTACTGGCTCCAACTGATGCAATCTGCAGCGTGTATGGCGACGGATAATTTTGATGTAGCTTACCTCACCGAGCTCGATCCTTTTTGGGATGATGATGAAATGTCCTTCATTCTCAACCCTGAAGCGATTTTGTTCGGCAACCCCATCACGCAACTCGCTTGCATCACCGAAGCCATGGCGACCACCACTGGCCGCGTTCTGCCTTTTGACGCGCTTTTTTGGTGCTTAGGCTCACAAGGCAGTGCTTACCCACTAACGGGTAACAGCGCTTATTCGCACACAGGACCTCAAGTTGGCACATTAATGTTGGAGCGTTTTAATTTTAAAATGCACAGACAAGGCATTGTATGGGAGACGCGAGGAGAGGATGGCGCAATATGTTACCAATGGCCGGAGCCTATCTTGCCGAAAAGTCGCTATCGCTATCAACTGGCCGCCCCCATTGGCGATGCGGGCAACTGCTACCCCTACGGCACGACTTCTTCACTTTGGGAGCAAGGCAAAGACAATCCAACGACGGGAGGTAACTTTGGTTTTGTGAACTGGCGTAAACGCAATTGCGTCTTCTTATAAGGAAAATGATATGAAAAAGCGTCTCGGTTTTTTGGCGGCCATAAAAAAATACGTAACCAAACCACCTGAAACCTTTGGCAACAAACTCATTGAGTTTTTAATACAGTGCGAGGCTCAAGGGGTTCACTTCCGATTTCCACCTAACATGAATGAACATCGACTTAAGGCGCTCATTCAGCCACTTAACTTATCGCGCAAAGACACCAAGGTGCTTTTAAAAGAACACATACTTCCCCTCTCTACCTTTAAGTTGGGGCCTGCTGAGTTTTTTACCGCCATGAACCATCCAGACCAACAGGCCTTTCCTTGCCAAGTATGTGACAACTGCGCACCAGGGTTATTTGAATATTATGGCTACAATATCACTGACACCAGTTGGTGCAGCCAATGTCACGAAAGAGGTGAATGCTTAGATGTCGCCCTCATTGAGTACTATCGAAAACACGGCATCGATGATGAAACGATATACCGCCATTTACCAAGAAAACGATGGAGTTCAGGATGTGTTCCGGTTACGTACCAGTCGCTTGAAGGTATCGAGAAAGCGTATCAATCGGTGTTTGAGTCGGCGAGGAAAAATACGGATACGGTGAAGTGATCCACCTGTGTAATAAGTGACCAAGACATTTTTCATAACAGGTTCAAATCCATTAGCGGTTAAAAACACACGGCCAATCACGGTTCGATGATGTCCATCATCAACATAAAGCTCACCATCGATATTACGAAAACTGTAATTCCGCTTCTCTTTTTCAGAAAAATAATAATGGGGATTTATTTGAAGATCTTGGATGCGCTCAAAACAATGGTTAAGGTCATAAGGGGCATCCGTACAAGGAAATAAGTCCAACCACGTTTTACCCGCATATAGAGAGTCTAGACTCCCCACAACGTCTGAAAGATGAACATCAGTGATATGCCAATGATTCCCTTCAGCATCTATCGCTTTTTCCTTGTGGGTCGAAATCCCTTGATAAAGCACATGGTGAGCAAAAGGAAGCGTCGCGACTTCCGCATGAGTAAATATTGTTTTCACCTCTGACTCCCATAGATAACGGCATCATTTATCGATACCTTCCACGCTCAAAGTTTGGAGTAAAATATGAACAGATTTTTGCGTTTTTTGTCATTCAAGCCAACCCCACATGCTGGCTCACTTTTGACCTTCTTGCAACAATGTCAAATCAACAACGGACACATTATTTTCGACACCATAGAGGCGAATGACTTTAACAGAAGAAGTAAACTCAATAGACTCATCAAACCGTTGAATCTATCGTGGCGTGAGAGAAAAACACTCATTCACGATCATTTAACCCCCCAGTCTAAGTTTACCATCACCCCTAATGATATTTACGTCGCATTGAACCATCCAGACCAACAGGCCTTTCCTTGCCAAGTATGTGATAACTGCGCACCAGGCTTATTTTATGTTTATTGCAGGAATGCACGACTTTCAGATAACAATTGGTGCAGTCAGTGTCACGAAAGAGGTGAATGCTTAGATGTCGCCCTCATTGAGCACTATCGAAAGCACGGTATAGATGATGAAACAATAAGCCGCCTGTTACCAAGAAAACGTTGGACATCAAGAGGGTTAGGCTGTCCTCAATTATATCAATCCATTGAAGATATCGAAAAAACACATCAATCCGTATTTAAAGCTATGGAGTCCTAAGAAATGGGTTTATCCACTTTGAATCTTAATCCCACCCAAGCTCGCTTTTGGCTGCAATAATGCGCGTAGCGCTTGTTGAGACAAAAGGAGTACCACGCTCTGCGTGGACAAACACCATCATTCAATGAGGTTCACCATGACATACCTTCGACTGTCCTTATTCGGACTGTTGCCAATGCTCTTTAGTCACTTAACATCCGCAAATGTCGGTTACACACAAGAAGAACTCAAAGTCCTGTCTGCTCGCGAGCAAGCCGTCACCGCGCCGACCAACCAAAATGAACTAGCTACCCTCATTAAACGCAGTCAACAACACAAACCAGAAGCGCTGTCGATGAACCAGCATATTGATAACGCCCTGAAAGGCTCACCACTGTCTAGCGTTTTAGATGTGCCGCAGGTTAACCCAAACAAGCAGGCGCAAGGTGTCATGGTATTTGTGTCACTCTCCATGCCCGATACCGCGCTCAAACAGTTACTTAAACAAAGCCAACAATATCAAGTACCTCTCGTCATACGAGGCGTATTGCCCGAGGGTATAGTACCAACGGCCTCTCGAATCATGCACTTGTTAGAGGGGCCTGACGAAGACATGGCCATAGATAGCGGTTTTGCCATCAGTCCACAATGGTTTCGTCAATTCAACATCACTCACGTACCGGCTTTTGTTGCTATTGGTGAAGCGTGCGATGAAACGCATTGTCCGCAAGGCGACTACGACATCGTTTACGGCAACCTCTCACTTCCCTATGCATTAACCATTTTAAGCCAAGGCGACGTAGGGCACATCGCCAAACAAGTGATAGACAGGAGTTCCCCTTGAATCATTCATATTATCGACTTTTTGCCTTATTCATTTTCACCACTACCCTCTCATTTCATACCGTTGCCGACCGTCAAGAAGCCACGTTTTACGATAACGTAGACTGGGCGAAAAGCGCCCCGACAGAAGCGCATAACGACCCGAACATGACACTTAACTTGTCTGATTTTTGCAGCGACGACAATCCAGGGTGTGAGAGCCAAATAAGACACCCTGATGAAGCCGGAATGAGTGACGCGCAAATCACTAACCAATCCACCACGGAGTTCTACAACAATGAGCAAGCGGGGGCGATACAGGAGGGGTTCAACAATAATAGCGTCACCATCGACCCAAACGATGAAACGTATCGATTCTCAACCCTTGGCATTGAAAACGCCTATGAAATCAGTCATGGGCAATCCAACCAATACGCCGATTGTGACAGTGGCGGTCAATGTATCATCGAAAATAGGCCAAGAAGTTGTAAAGCTCCTACGAACAACATCATTGCTTGTTATGAGACTCCTTATGTATCAAAACAAAACATAAAAACCGGAAGTGTTTCATTTCATTATAGTGGCTTCACACCTATTCGTTATTCACTCCCTCAAGGCGTCACAGAGGTGACAGGGATTAATTTCCCAGGCGTGTTAACGTGTCAAGGGTTTAGGTGTATTCCCAATAATGGGGTGCGATTTCGCTTAAACGGTATCGTCATTCATACCAAATTTTTCAGCAACAATTTCAACGCCACCGCCGCCGAGCGGAAAAGATGTTTATCCGGAGGTTTAGGGTTTTACTGCTTGCAGAAATACGGCTCTTTCTATCAAGCAACAGGGATAGGCACCTCAAATAACATCACGATTGATGTCCTCAATGATTATGCTTTGTTTAACGGTACATTCACTATTCATTACAAAAAAAGAGAAAACGTCATTAAATGGCAGTCTAGTTGCTCAACATTACTGCCTGAATGTCGACAAACTCGCCGCACTTGTGTGGAAGGGGCGGGAACTCGAGTCCTTAATGGTGTTAGCACTTATTTAAGCTGTTGGAAATATCAAATAGACCACCAATGCGACTTGTCAAACACCTGCTCTTCCTTATCGACCGATTGCACCACCACGTCGAACGCTTGCAGCTTAGAACTTCAAGGGGTATGCGTAGAAGAGACTTTTCAAAAAAGCTGCCCAGAGAAAACATGCAGTAGCACTAGCCTCATTTGTGGTGATACTTCCTTCTGCCTTGATGGAGGCTGCTTTGAAGAGTTGCCAACCACCTCAGACAGTTTTAACGAAAACGCCTCCGCTCTGGCTGCGCTCGCCGAAGCAGCCGATGGTATTGGCGATCCTCCATTGATATTTACAGGTAAAGCAATGAAGTGTACGGATAAAGCCTTTGGGTTTTCAGATTGTTGTAAAGATGGCGGTTGGGGTACAGGTATTGGACTTGATCAGTGCAACGAAGAAGAGGAAGCGTTAGGTCAAGCGAAAGAGCAAGGCATAACCATCTCTTTAGGCAGTTATTGCGCCAGTTCATTTTTAGGCGCTTGCACGCGTAAAAAGAAAACCTATTGTGTGTTCGACAGTAAGCTCGCACGCATCATCCAAGAGCAAGGGGCAAAGGGCCAACTTGGCATCGGTCTAGGCTCCGCAAAAAATCCAATTTGCGGCGCTATCACGCCAGAGCAGCTTCAAGAGATTGATTTTGAAATGCTGGATTTTTCAGACTTCTATAACGACATGCACGACAGTACCAACCTGCCAAGCGCTGATGAAATTCAAGATCGTCTACAAAGCGCCTATGGCGATTAACTTAAGAAGAAAGTAAGCGGCCAATTTCAAACACCGCGGCCCCTCGATAATTTTTCACTTTATCAACTTTTTTATTGGTTTCTGAGTCAAACCAATATTTTCCATTTGTATGAAACTTTGAAAATAACCAGGAGAAGTCCTCTACTTCTTGAGGTGAAACCTCACCTTGGCCGGTCGCAATTCCCGCCATTATCGAATGGTTTCCCGTTCCAACCAAAAAGAACCGCCAAGGAAGAATAAGTGTCACAGAGTGATTGCTATCTTCCTTCCAAATAACGAGGTCTCCCTCTGGAATACGGGACGATAAATAACAAAGGTTATCAATGTAGCGCTGTCTATTCCAAGGACGAGTAAATGCAATATCACAATTTATTTTTAATTTATGATCATTTGAATGTGGACTTACAGAGGTTCTGTTCAGTTCGTACAAATAGGGTTCCATTTTTACTGTAAACAAATCTTTAACGCCAATTTGCTTTACAACACCAGTACCAAGTTCGGCAGTAATCAAGTTTAACTCCGATTGCATAGGTTTCAGGATCAAATTAATAAAGTCATACAACGCAAGTGGGTTTATAGCATTGATTTCATGCGCAACCTTAAGCAAGTTTTCAAACTTCACCAACGATTCAGATTTCAATATCAACTTTAGCTGTCTGTAAAGACTCATATATCACCTACCGGAGCATTTCATGTCATTGTTTATCATTCAGGCAAAGCTATTAAAACTTTGTCAAAAAATAAAACTTATCCCTGATGATCTCATTTCACTCTCTCATATTGAGCATCACATCCCAATCGAAAGGCAACTTGATGAGTATCGAGAGCTTATTGAAGAGATAGAAAAACACACCCAGTTTTTCAGTACTGGCAGAGCGCCTTGGTCAAAGAACCATGCTTACACTCTTGATGAATACTTACAGGCATTATGTCTGTGTAAAAGCCACAATAGAAGAAGGGTTGGTGTTAGCAAAATAAGACCACGTCCTGCTGTACTTAGCAACCAGCGCAGAAAATAAAATTATGAACACACCGTGGCACCGCTTACAGCAATGGCTAAAAACAGCATTTCAATTCATCATACTACCGTTAATCATTACGGCCACGATACAAGTCCTCTGTTTTGTTGGGGTAATGTATCTCGCTTTTACCTACCATCCAAACCCAGAATTGTATTCAACGTTTTCACCCTCTGATTGGCAAAAAACCATTAAATGCTTGTGGCAACTGTCTTTGGAGTACACAGCCTTAGTGCATTTAATCATGGGTATAAGCATATTGACTTACGCCTTCATTAAAAGCAAAGAGCTTAACCAAAATAGAATAATGACCCCCACACAAAGCCGCACACAGCAACACTGGACAATCGAATCATGAGGTATCCACCTTGAAAAATTTATCCACAAAAACGGTGAACAACTCAATTAACCGCTTAACAATCAAAGTCTTCATTTTAATATGGCTCCCTTTACTTGCCTTTCAGTGTATTGCGAATGAACCCCCAAGAGGGTGGCGCTGGTACAATGAAACTAAAGTTAGAAAGGAGCCCCCGAAGGAAGAAAAGGAAGCCCTCCCTCCCAACAGTGCAACGACCGTCATGAACGCCACAGAGCAAATGCAGTGGTTTCATCAAGAATTTAATGAAGCGTTAAACGATGCCACCATTAACCCTACCGATGAAGAGAAAAACCTGAAACTGATGAAGTTAAAAAAATTCATCGATGGCAAAACCACTCAGACAGGCATGACGTTTAAAAAGCTCATCAACGAGCATCCTGAATACTCGTACACCAAAGACCACCCGACCGAGCAAGCCGCCAGAGCAACCTACTATCAAAACATCCAAATCAAAAGCGAAGCCAGTGTGCGCCAACTCGTTCAAGAGGGATGGGGGATTTACTTTGTCTACGAAGGGCAAGATGCCATTGCACAAGCTTTAGCGCCGTCCGTTCAAGACTTTGCGAATCGTTACCACATCGAATTGGTGGGAATAAGTAAGGACGGCCACACCTTTGATGTGATTAATGAAAACCGGATTGATAAGACCAGCAAGGTCAATGTGCGTTACACGCCTGCGTTAATGCTCGCCAATATTCACACCAAAGCACTCAAGCCATTGGCTTACGGCTTCATCTCACAAAACGACCTGCTTTCGCGCTTTCACAACATCGCCACTGACTATCAAGATAGCGACTTTTAACGGGATCCTTTTCGCTATCCACAAAACAAGAGCATCACCACCGCTAACCAAGACAACAATTTCTGATTTAAGGACAATCCGATGACTTCTCTGCTTCGCACTTTACTATTGAGTGTGCTACTCACGCTCGCCTCAACATCACTAACACACGCACAAACAACCAATGCAATGAACGGTCAATATGCGGTTGTGTTCTTTCATTTCAGTCAATGTTCTGAGTGCCATAGATTTGCGCCAACCATGACGCAATTTGAAAAAACGGTCGGATTGCCTGTGTATGACTTCTCTTTTGACAGGCAACCAATTCCCGGTTACGCCACCCCAATTCCGACCACGCCAGACATCACCACCGCGTTTTTTGGTGACATCAAAAACGCCATTACACCCGCCACGTTTTTAATCAACGTCAACAACGGTAAATATGTGCGCTTAAGTGAAGGGAATGTCCAATACTCTGCGCTACTCAATAGTTATCAAGCCATACGCGCCGACAGCGCTACGATGGAGAGCCTGCAATGACCAAAATCAGCGTAAACTTTGTCGTTCTTACTCTATCAGTCGGGCTTGCTTTTCACGCTCACGCGGGGAGCCTTGGCGATTCCATGGACAGTTTCTTTAACGGCAGTAGCTTTAATAGCAACGTCACCAACCCAAGCGCCTACCAAGGGCAATCCGCCACTTATTACAATGCGGGCAGCTTGTTTGCTCGCACCAACATTCAAAACATTCAACTGGCGTCTATCACCATGCCTTCGGTCAGCGCAGGGTGTGGTGGCATCGATGCGTTCATGGGAGGATTTTCACACATTAACTCTGACCAACTGGTCTCTTTTGGTAAAGCGGTCATTGCCAATGCCGTGCCTTTTGCCGTGGATTTAGCGCTGCAAACTTGGGCGCCAAGCATCAAAGAAAACCGAGACAAACTGCAAGCCATTGCCGACCAATTCCTGACCACATCGATGAACTCTTGCCAGGTGGCGCAATCGGCGGTGTCGGGTTTAGCCGCCTTTGCCGATGGAGAAGCCAAGCGTCATGCTTGTGCCACATTAGGTACGCAAAGCAATGCCTTTTCAGATTGGCTAGAGGCGCAGCATGAGTGTAGTCAAGTCGGCACCAACCAGAGCACACTGGCAGGCAACACCGACGAGGCGACCGCTCATGCGGTGAAGATAAACCTCAATGTGGTCTGGGATGCACTGATGAAAAGCAGTTACTTGGAAAGTAACAAAGAAGTGGCGGAATTTATTATGAATCTCACAGGTACCGTCATCTATAACGCGCAAGGAACACCGAGTTACATTCCATCGATGATAGTAGGCAATGATACGGCGATTCATACCATGCTCACTGGCGGTGAGCTTGATTTGTATCGATGCCAAAGCACCGACACTTGCCTCTCGATAAGCCTAAGTACCCTTACTGTAAGTGAAGACCAGGCCTTTAATGCCAAAGTGCGTAAAACCATTGATACCTTATATGCAAACTTACAATCTGACCAACCCATTACTGACGCAGAGAAAAGTTTTGTAGAGTTAAGTGACATCCCCATCCTTGCCATACTCATTGATGACGCGCACTTAAACATCCCACCCGAGAGTCAACTCTATGCTCAGAGCATTGCTGCCGACATTTTGTATGCGTATTTAAACAACATGTTGTTGATGGTCAATCAATCGATTGCAAACCTCTCTTCAGTCAACCCAACGGACGTCCAACGCACCTTTTCTGCCATTGATGACGCTAGGGATTACTTGCAAACTATTCGAGACCACAACAAAGCCAAATTAAATCAACACCTTGCACTGACAGAGCGATTAAGACGCAAGCGCGACCTTATCACTCAATCGGCCAGTGATGCCACGGTCTCTAATCTCGCCTTCGGGCATTAAAGGACACTCATTATGGCTTTAGATTTCTACGTCTATGGCGCTGGCACACAAATGCAAAAAGCATTGAACGCCGTTGCCACTTTTTTTACCACCAATACGTTCGGCTCTCTGGTCGAAATTGCACTGCAATTGGCGTTTGTGATTTCGGCGACGCTGTTCTTACTTTATCGAGACGCGAAACATGTGATGCGCTTCGCGGTCATATACCTCGCCATTCCAACGTTTCTCATCAGCATGAAAGCTACGGTACAAATCAACGACGCCCAAAACCCCATGACCACCTATTCCGTCGACAATGTTCCTTACATTGTGGCGATACCAGGATGGGCGGCAACCACCTTTATGCACGGTCTCACTGATGGCATTGAAACGGTTTTTAGTAGCACGGAGGACAAAAAGTACAGCACATCAGGGATGACTTTTGGCTCCAGTCTTTACACCTTATTGCGCAGTACCAACGCAGAGACCGTCCAGCTGCAAAAGTATTGGAAAGACTTCTTTCACAGTTGCATTTTAGGTGACATCCACATTAACCGTAAATACAGTATGCAAGACATTGTGCAAGCACCGAACTTACTCGACTTTCTCGCCGGTCAATCAATGTCCCCTATCCGCGGACTCTACGCCCCCGATGGCACTTACCAAACGTGCAGAGACGCGCTTCCTGACATCAATCAACATTTTGACAATGAAGCGAACGCCGCCTTTAGTAAATTGGGTTCGTACATCTTCGGTCGAGAAGCTGGACTTCCTACGGCGTTTCTCATCAATGCGGTGGAAAACAGTCACAGCGATTTGATTGGGGTCAGCAACAACGCCGTTGATATCCTCAAACAAAATATGGCCATCAACATGACTCGCTGGAATATTGAAAATAACCAGCGTGGGCTCGCTTCGAATTACGCTTACACCTCGAATCAAATGCAAACCACGACGATGTGGGCCAACATTGGTTTGCAAGCAAAAGAGTTCGTTCCCATGATGCACTCGATAGGGGTGATTTTGTTTGTTTGCTTTGGGGCGATTATTGTCATCATTGCACTGCTGCCTCACATGGCACTGCCTGTTCTTAAAAACTACATCGGCAGCTTTTTCTATCTGGCCACTTGGCCAATGATATTCACCATCCTCAATGCGATTATGATGTGGTTCTTAGAAGGGGCAACCAATGGAGCGACTCAAGGGTTACACGGCATCACCCTTTCGAACATGAATGGCATTGATTATGTCAACACACGTTACGCCTCCATTACCGGCTACTTAATGATGTCAACGCCTGCGATTGCCCTTGCCCTAACCAAAGGCGCAGCAGCGATGATGAGCAGCCTCAACTATCAATTGGCTGGCATGATAAACCAGACCAATGCGCGTACTTCGACCGCTGCCTCAACGGGTGACATTAGCCATGGCAACACTCAGATGCAGACCCATGCGTTTAACAACGTCAATGGCAATAAGTTTGATACGTCGACCTTACTCAAACAGCATGGTACGACCACACAAGGCTCTGACGGGATGCTCACCACTCAATACGGCGATAAAACCGTGTATGACACCTCCCCAACCGCCTCCAATTTCCAATGGAACGTCGCCACAAGCAGTCAATACAGTGAAGCGGTGCAAGACTTACACACGGGTGCTCAATCCAACCTCTCGACCCAACAAGCCGCATTAACACAAAGCGTACAAAGTGGCTCGCAACTGATGGCGGATTGGAAAGACACCGCATCGAGCAGCCAAAGTTACGGCTTAACCCACGGCCACGGGGCAACGGCCGCTGCGACGAAAGGTTTAGAGCAAGTGAGTCAAGCGACAGAGCAAGTAATGAGCGCAACAGGTTGGAGTCAGGATAAGGCGAGCGCGTATCTGCACTCTACTTACAATGGGTTTGATGGCAACTTTGGTGTGGGTACTGGCACGGCCCTTCCGGTTAATGCCGGTTTGAATGCCTCAACGGGTCAACGATGGACACAGGAAGACCGTGATACATTAAACAACACAACCAGCGAGCAACAAAGCCAAATCCAAACCGCTATCGAGTCCTACCGCTCTGGTGCCAACCAAACGATTGATGCAAGCAACCGCCTCACGGCTGACGAACGTAACTCAGACGTGGGCACCTATGCGACTGGCTTTACGGCAAACTTTGGTGAGACGCAAGGTTTGATGACCTCAACCACGAAGTCGCAACAGGAGGTCGATACGCTGAGTCAGGTCAACAGCCAAGAGCAGCGCCAAATGGCCAGTAAGACGGAAAAACTGGACAAGGAGTTTCAGGCATACGTTGAAGGACAATACGAAGATAGTGAGGGAGAGGCAACACGGATCCTTACGGGCGATGGAAATGATGCTCGTCAAGAACGTGCCAACTTATGGGAAAAATTTAAACAAACTGACAATTTCAAAGATTTTGTGTTGGCCAGCGTGCCTTCGCAAGAAACTCACCAAAGCAGCTTCAATGGCGTACCTACGCAAGCCGAGTGGCAAACGATGGTGGGTGAGCAATTCAAGGGCAAAGCATTAAGCAGCACCAGTGATACGATTTTAAATCAGCATGAACAACGCGGCGGGGTGGATGATTACTACAACGCTGACACACACACGACAATTGTGGGTGATGCACGTGACAGGTTTAACCAAACTGCGGATCACATTACGCCACCGAGCACACTGCAAGAGTCCGAAAGGCCTAAAAAAACCGACACTTAACAGCTTAAAATGTGGTTAACATTCACACAATCCAAATGACTTTTATAATTAATACTGGTAATATATACAGTTAAAAGATAAGGAGATAAACCATGAAAAAATGGATCGTATTGGGGTTAACCACATTGTGCTCATTTTCAAGCTTGGCGACAAACCCTTTCAGTGAGCTTTCAAGCAGTAAAGACAACCCCGCATCAATGAGCTACTACGTAGAGCATTATCAAAATACCGATAGCCAAGAATATAAATATTTATTAGCCACAGTACGCACCGCGGCAGATAGCATTAACTTCTACACTACTCGCTTAGATGCTCGTAACCAACGCATTGACTATTGTTTACCAATGTTAAATCCAGCAAATAGAGATACACTTCGGAGTTGGAAAACCAAAGACCTAATGGCACTGATGAACAATCGCATCGCGCACGATCCACGTATGAAAAAATACGGTAAATTCGGGATAGGTGGCAGTATCGCAAGCTATCTTGCGGCCGCTTTGAAGGAACAATACCCATGTCCGGTGCAAAAGCAGCTATAGCGCATTCGCTTTCAGCTTAACGATTTTCCATCCAATACGATGAAGTAAAGCGCTCCCTTCTCGCGCTCAATGCGCAGCTTGCTTCATCCCATTAACAACTAGCTGTGATCTAAGGTTACTTATGAGAAATTTAAAAGTCGCGTTCGGCATTATATCGCTTTTTTGGTGGTGGGGTTCATTTGAAGGGTTATCTACCATGAGTAATATAAAGTTCCTTAATTATGAGGCGGAATCTCTAACTATTGTTTTTATACTTTTGTCTCTTATATTAACATTTGTAATTTTAAGCGCTCTCGAACTTGAAGAGTTAAGTACCGTAAATGCTGGAATATTCTCTTCCCTTTCTGTTTTTTTATTGCTCTCATCTCAACTTCCATTAAGAGAATCGATTGAGCATGCAGGATTTACGTTCATCAGTTTTTCGTGCCTCTTACTTTCCGTTGCAGATCAAGAAGGTAATATTATTAACAGTCCCGTTTACGGATTAATCAACTTAAGTAATCTAGAAAGAGTTCGGCGTGTTTCAAGTGATGATTTTCATTACTTACACAATCATCACTTAAACCTAACTTCAAGTCACTCTATCTATGACGCTGTTAGTGGTCTTAATGAGCGCCTAGATCGATTTGATAATGATACACTTTTCCAAAACGTTAACTCACGTAATGCCTTTGATGAACTAGAATTACATGCGACAGATATGCATGAGGTAAATCCAGCAACCGGTCTTCCTTCATTTGAAGGTGTTGATGTCCTTGGTAATTCCTACGGCTCTGATTTCCTTAGTAATCATTCTGATGTTCATTCATCGACTTCTTTTAATAACCATATGTCAGCCTGTGGTGAAATAGATAACTCTAATATTTTATGTGGTACAGATCACTATTAAAAATGGAGATTAAATGACTACTTCTATAAATATTAATGGCATTAGCCACATCGTTTCCAGTATTGGTGTTCGCGTGGCAGCAGATAGTATTAACTTCTACACAACTCGCTTAGACGCTCGCAATCAACGGATTGATTATTGCTTACCAATGAAAGATCCCGCCAATCGCGAAACATTATGGGAATGGAAAACCAAAGAGCTAATGGCACTGATGAACAATCGCATCGAGCACGATCCACGTATAAAAAAATACGGTAAATTCGGGATAGGTGGCAGTATCGCAAGCTATCTTGCGGCCGCTTTGAAGGAACAATACCCATGTCCGGTACAAAAGCAGCTATAGCGCATTCGCTTTCAGCTTAATAACTTTCCATCCAATACGATGAAGTAAAGCGCTCCCTTCTCGCGCTCAATGCGCAGCTTGCTTCATCCCTTATCGCAATTTCAATTTATCTTCATTTTAAGCCTTGTCTCTGACAAGGCTTTTCTTGTTGGTTTCTACAAGGATATATATTTATGTCTACCACTCGTGGTGGTCAAATCACCTTCCATAACATTCGCATGTGGTGGCAGGTGAACGTGACCACAATTAAATACGTCAATATCGTGTCAGGGTTACTCGGCATTCTAACCACCTACTTAATCACCTCTTCCAACACCTTAACCGGTGCTTATTACTACACCCTGTTCTGGCTATTTAATAAACTCGGCTTCAGTTTAAAGCGCAACGTCGTGATTGAATGGGAAGGGCATCGTTACAGCAGCACCTTAGCTCAACAACTGCAAAACCCGACCCTCGCACAATCTCATCAAGAGTTCTTGCAAGCGCTGTTCGTTGGCCTATTGGTCTACGTCATTGCCTCCACAGTGTTGTTCATGTTTGTTAACCACTGGTTTAAAAAGAAAGGCGAAGAGCAGAGCGAAGATAATCACATTCGAGGCTTTAAACTGGCGGCACCCAAAGAGGTCACAGCAGAGCTAAAAAAGAAGAAAAAACTCTCCTCTTTTGCACTCGACGGCCACAAGCTTTTTGTTGATATGTTTGAGGTGAAACACCTCATGATTGACGGCACCACAGGCGCAGGTAAATCCGTAGCGATTCGTAAACTATTACGCTGGATACGTGCGCGCGGCGATAAAGCCATTATCTACGATAAAGGCTGTGATTTTGTCAGTAAGTTCTACGACCCACATAAGGACGTTATTTTAAACCCCTTCGATGAGCGCTGCGCTGCGTGGGATATTTGGAGTGACGCCAAAGAAGGCCCTGACTTTGAATCACTCGCGGCAGCTCTTATTCCGCAACACGGTGAAGGCGACCCGTTTTGGGTCGACTCGGCGCGAACCATTTTATCAGCCACGACTTATCAAATGATGCTCGATGACAAACACGAATGCACCATTGAAAACTTACTGCATATCATCTTAACTTCTGAGCTTGCCACGCTAGGCGAACACTTAAAAGGCACCGAAGCCAGTTCACTGGTCTCGAAAAGTATCGAGAAGACGGCGATATCCATTAAATCGGTACTGGCGACTTACATAAAGTCTCTGCGTTACTTACATGGTTTGGATGAAAAAGACGCGCAAGGCAATCGCAAACGTGCGCCATTTTCAATAACAGATTGGGTACAAGATGAATCACAGCAAGGATTCTTGTTCCTATCAAGCAACGCAAGGCAACACACAGCACTGAGACCACTTATCTCCATGTGGCTTGCGATTGCCTCCAATGCCATTTTAGGGATGGAGCCCGATGATGACCGCCGAATCTGGGTCATCATCGATGAGATGCCTACCTTACACAAACTGCCAGAGCTAACACATATCATTTCAGAGGTACGTAAATTTGGCGGGTGTTATTTACTGGGTTTGCAGTCCTACGCTCAATTAGAAACCACTTACGGACGTAACGCGGCTAGAGTGATTTTTGACTTACTCAATACGCGCTTTTTCTTTCGCGCTCCATCGAAAGCCATGGCGACTGTTTCATCCGACGACTTGGGTGAGCAAGAGATTGATATCTCAAGAGAGAACATTTCATACGGTGCAAACGCATTACGTGACGGTGTTTCACTCGGCCACCAAAACAAGACCCGTCCAGTGGTTTCTCCAGCAGAAATCCAAGGTTTAGATGATCTGGAATGCTACCTACGCACCCCAAACTCCATGCTCATCACAAAGCTGCAACTGAAATACGACCGCATGAGCAACATCCAACCCTCCTTCATCAAGCGCAGCATGCCTGGAGGGGAAGCAATGGAGAGTATCGACCAAGCCTTAATTTTTCATGAGCTTATTGCGTTGCATGAACTCGATGAAACCCAAAGAAACCGGATACTGGCTATTCAGCAAAGCACTTATGAAAACGAAGAGGAGCAACAACAGACCAGAGCAAGCCAAAAACAGACCGTTGCGAACACACCGAAAAAAGAAGCGCCGACTAACCACTCAACGCAAAACCGCCAACTCGCCGAAAATACGCAAAATGAACTACAGCGAGAAACCGAAGAGGCGTCCATAACACAAGCAGAAGCGGGTGAAATGTACGATTAGCCACACAAAAAGGAAATGTCGATGAACACCATCAAAAGCTATCTATCACTCTACCTATCCGCTCAATCACTAAAAAAAGCAGCTCAACTTTGGTGGACGTTATTCATAACACGCGCCTCTGTTGGTTGTTTGCTCCTCGCTGTCTTTTTTGTTCTCAATGGGAACATATTACAATACATCGAGATCATACTGCACATCATGGCCGATACCGCCAAGCTAGGCCCTGCTCCAGAAGGTATGATAAATATATCTCAGTGCATCAATGCCCCTACAACACCGATTTGCCCTCAATACATCGTACAAACCTTTCCTATTGAAGAAGCGGCGCAAATGACAATGCAGCATTCCGTGACTTTCATTTTGACGTTCTATTACTTAGCTGGAGCCTTACTTGGAAATGGCTTGTCACTCGCACGAGATTCATATCAAAATCTCGCGCCAAAGATCCGCTCTTTCATCAACAAACGAAAATACGTTCAGTTCGAGGAAGACGTAAATTGGTGCATCGCTCAAATGAACCACCGCTTTATTGATAGGCCTTATTGGGAAGAAACTACTACCGCGTATTTCACTCGCGGTAATAACATTGATGAGCAGTACTGGAAAAGCGTTAATCAAACCGCAACAAAACGACTCACCGATACGCCTGCAACGCTACCGTATGAAGAGGCGTATCGAGAGATCAATCGAATCGCCCTATTATCAATCAATATCATGGCAGGGGCTTTGCTTGATTGCCGTTATAACAAGGATATAAACAAAAAAGAGCTAGAAGATATATTGGAAATAACGCATGACCAACTCTCTGTCCGAGCGCCAAGTTCATTGTCAGAACATGATGCTATGTTAGAAGAAGTGCAGTCTTGTATTGACCATTTTTGCGAGTCCATTGGAGAGCCTTCTGCTGAATTTATCGATTACTCGGATAAATTAAATCAAATCCGACTTACTGACACAGAACAAGACTTCCCCAATAGCACGACAGTGAATGCGCTCATATCCAAGTTAGCCCCCCTACAAGACGCTCTGAATGCCAATATTATTCCCCATACAGCTTACCTTTCGATGATTCTAGGAAGGACTGGATGTGGAAATAACAACGTCGTTTACTTTGGTCATGCAATCAACGCGTTCTGTGCTGCCAGCAATTATTGCATGAAGAACCAAGTTCCCCTTCATGTTGTCGATATGATGCGCCCTAGCCTCATCAATGAAGAGCAAAAAGAACAAATCCTCTCTCGAACTCAGCGCCATGATCGCTACAGCCTGTTGTTTGAGCACGATGAATTAGACCAAATCAATAAAAGTATGGACACCCAAGAACCCGATACCTATGCCCTGCTCAACATTCTTGACCTAATCACTCAATATTCGATGGTCGATGAAAAGCAAAACATCCTCATCATCCAAAACTTCCATAAGAGCCAATACCCTAAGTGGTTCAATAACATCATTGTAGACATCACATGCTTTAATCGAGTTTGCTGGAGCAATATCATATTCACCGATTCGGGCTTTAAGTAACGTAAATAAGTCCTTTTTTTGACCTGACAACATAACCCAACATTCACTTCTCCACCAAAGTAGCCACCACTCTTCTTTCTGATACAATACCAGAGGGCGCTTAGACATATCTGTGTTTAAGCGTTTGCCAAACCGCAGATATGAAAAAGCCCCGTTAATCTTTAACAATCAACGAGGCCTTACCATGTTCGACAACTTGATAATAGCCTCTTACTTCATAGGAGGCAAGTTATGCCTAAGAAAACGGCCCTTGCGGCCTTGGTCGTGGTTTGTATCACGGCCGTCATTTTAACTGCGCTGTATAAAGGCTCGCTGTGCGACGTCCGATACAAAAGTGAGTTGAATGATCTCAGCATCAAACTTGCCTACGAAGTAAGATAAGGTTAAGCGGCAAGGGGCTTATCCCCCTTGTCGCCTCCTTTCTTGTTTGCCTGCTGGTTTCTAAGCGCCCCCATTAACACGCTCTCTACTTTGGTGATTTCCAACACAAGGAAAACACCCAATGATGTCCATCAGCCCGCTTAAATCTGCCTCAAACGCCTCCCAATACTACCTTGCCGAAGAAAATACCAAAGACCTCCCCGATACCGCCCTCGAAAAAGACACCAACGACAATTACTACCTCAAAGAGCAAACTCAAGGTGAAAACACCTTTTGGCATGGCAAGCTGGCAGAAGAAGCCGGATTGCTTGGCAAACCTGTTGACCAAAAAACGCTAGAATCCGTTTTGTCTGGCCACCTTGGCGACGAGACAATCAAAGGTAAGCGTGAGAATAGCCACCGTTCGGGTATTGATTTAACTTTTTCAGCGCCAAAATCTATCAGTACCTTAGCCTTAGTTGGTGGAGATACTAGACTTATCAAGGCGCATGATAAGGCGGTCAAACTTACCCTATCCCAAATAGAAAAAGACGTCGCTCAAGTCAAAGTCACTCACGAAAAAGGCGTTCAAGAATTTGAAAACACAGAGTCTATGGCTTTTGCAGTCGTGCGCCATAAAACCAGCCGCGAAAACGATCCACAACTCCACTCTCACGCCCTAGCGGCTAATATGACACGCGACAAAGAAGGGGAATTGCGAGCTTTAGCTTCAGCCATCAAACAAAAAGGCGGGGTCATCAATGGTAGTGGTGATCGCATTTACAACTTCCAAAAATACTACACCGCTCTTTATCAAAGTCAGCTTGCCAAAGCCAGTGAAGACATTGGTTATCAAATGCGAGGCATTGGTAATGGTCAATTTGATGTTGAAGGTGTGCCTCAAGTATTAAATGACGCCTTCTCTACCCGCAAACAGCAAATCGACCAACAAGCTTTAGATTTTGGTGACTCTCAAGCAGCAAGGGATACCGCAGCCCTTGATACACGCAAAACCAAAACCCATGAAAGTGATGCATCGCTCAATACTCGTTGGCAACAAACCGTGATAGATAAGGGCTTTAAACCCGAAGCGTTGGTTCAAAATGCGTTAAGCGTCGCCAAACGGGAGCACCAACCTGAACTTGTGGCAAAAGAAGCATTTCATCGCGCCGTCGAGCACCTTGGACAAACCAACACCGCTTTGAAGTTGGAAAAAGTGATTGAACTGGCGGCATCTGACTTTACTAAAGGTGGCGTACAAGCCAATGCGATTGACCTCAAAGTGGTGGCCGACCTTTGGGTAAAAGAAGGTACGCTCATCCCACTGGCAGAAAAAGGCCAATACACAACCAAAACGATGCTTGATAACGAAAAAGCTTTAATGGCTGTCACCAAAGGGCGCACCCATAACATGCGAACGCCCGTGGATGACAAGACGCTCGATAGATTAAACTTAAACCAAGGCAATCGTGAAAAGGTCGCGGGTATCTTTGAATCCACCAAACAGTTCCATGTGGTTAATGTGTTTGGCAGCAGTGAGCAAATCGCACAAAACCTACTGAACGTTGGCAACCATGCCGGTAAACGTGTTCATCTTATCTCGCAAAGCGCCAAAGATAAGCAGCTCCACAGCCAAACCATAGAGCGACAAAGCCACACCGTCGCTACATGGATAAAGCACCTATTTACCCCTGAGCAACGTCATTCCGTCCATAGCTTGCTTCACTCCGACGCACCCATGACCAACAAAGATGTGTTACTTGTTGATAGCGCCAACAAAATGAGCGCCAGTGAACTGCTTACATTAAGCGACAAAGCCAATGCGTCCGGCAGTAAACTGATATTGCTCAACAACACATCCAGTCGCCAAGGCTTCAAAGCTTATAACGCCATTGACCTATACAGTAAAGGTAATGTGATGTCTCACTCGTGGGTCAACAGTAAGCACAGTGACAGCAAAGTAACACTCCATGACGCCGACACAAACACATTAGCGAGAGCTTACACCGACTTATCCAATAAGGATGAGGCGCAAGTGTTGGCCACCTCTAACGTAGAGCAACGTCGATTGACTGATGCTATTCGCACCTCTCTGCAGAACGATGGACAACTCGCTCGAACGGGCATCACCGTGTTTACTCAGCAACCTCACTATTTATCGAAACCACAGCAAGAATTAGCACAGCATTACAAGCCAGGCATGACACTTCGCCATTGGGAAGATGGCAAACCACAAGAGTTGGTCGTATCGAAATCGGATAAGGCAGAAAACCGCGTCCATGTACTCGGTAAAGCCGACGGACAGGAATACACGCTCAATCCATCGTCACCAGAGTTTAAAGCGCTCAACATGCAAGTCTTTAAACCCGAAGCGCTGCAAGTCAATCAAGGTGAACGCATCACCACCACTGGCAAGCACTTCCCTTCGGGTTTAAATGCCAATGAGCGTTACATTGTCACGGATGTATCCAAAGAAGCTCTAACCATGATGGACACCCAAGGCGAATCAAAAACCTTACCAGTAGAAGCCCTTAAAGATGCGCCACTCAAATACGACTACGTGCAATCGGCCAGTCATATTGAACCAAGAGCGCACACTCTAATTTCAGGTAAAGCGTTTACGCTCTCTAAAGAGCTCTTTCACGACCTGACCGAAAAAAGCGCGCGCATCGATGTGTTTACCGATAACCCCGACAAGGCTCAGTCCACCCTTGAGAAAAGCGAAGTGAAACTCTCCGCCATTGAACAGGTCATGCATACGCAGCCCATCAATGACCGTTATCTATCAAGCGCCACTGAAACCACCCTCAAGAGCGACATCGAGCAAGCGCTCTCGATATTAAGCAAAGAGCAAAACACGCCTCTGCAAGAAAGAGCGGTCAACTTTGCACTGAGTCACCTCTCAGAGCGCGAAGCCGCCTTTACGCAAAAAGAACTGGTGGTCGAAGCCATTCGCTA
Organism: Vibrio sp. R78045; assembly: GCF_042466085.1. NCBI lineage: Bacteria > Pseudomonadati > Pseudomonadota > Gammaproteobacteria > Vibrionales > Vibrionaceae > Vibrio > Vibrio sp. R78045. Next base: position 25,475 of record NZ_JAXHBS010000009.1, on the reverse strand, counting down.
CGCCTTTGAAGACGCGAATCAACCTATCGTCAAAGAGCAAATCGAAACCGAACTTGCAAGTCGCAGTGATGCCCTGTCTGCCGAATACAGCGACGGCACACGTTGGACAACCCAAGCCGCTATCGATACCGAAAAACACATTTTACGGAACATTGATCAAGGCAAAAACCAACACACGCCCTTCGCCACTGAGCATCAGGTGTCACAATATCTGAATGCGCACCCTCGCTTAACCCAAGGGCAAGGAGACAGCATTAGCCTTATCTCAACCACCAAAGACAGCTTTGTGGCCGTGCAAGGTCTCGCTGGCACCGGTAAGTCCACCATGCTTGAATCCAACATTGAGTTGATTAAGCACACAGCTCAAGTAGGTAATAACCAACCTGATAGAGTGATTGGACTTGCACCGACTCACGCCGCCGTAGGTGAACTCGAAAGCAAAGGCGTACAAGCGCAAACCCTAGAAAGCTTACTGACCGACCTTAGACGTGGCATGACCTCACCAGAGGACTACAAGAATACCCTATTCTTCCTCGATGAGAGTTCCATGGTCAGCAACAGGCAAGCCAAAGAGCTAAGTGACCTTGTGTTGCAAAGCGGCTCCAAAGCCACACTCCTTGGTGATAAAGAGCAGCTTCTCTCACTCAGTGCTGGTAAACCGTTCGAGCTTGCCATGAGCCAAGGTCGCATCGATACCGCGTACATGACCGACATCATCCGTCAGCAAAACGAAACACTGCTTGGCGCCGTGCATAACATCGTTGATAAACAGCCAGACAGCGCCATCGATAAACTGACGAAACAAGGTCCCGACATACAAAATACCCAACATGTGGTCTCGACGCTCGATGAAAGCGCCAAGGACAAAGCCAAAGCGCAGCTTATTGCCACGGAAAAACTCCCCTACGCTGTGGCGCAAGACTACCTAACCCGTACCCCTGAAACGCGAGAGAACACCCTTATCATTGCTTACACCAACAATGAACGCGACCAAATCACCGAACACATTCGCGTTGGTTTGATGAAGGAAAATACCATCGGTAAGGAGAACGTCATTGCCACACGCCTTCGCTCAACCGGTAACAGCAAAGAGGAACTGTCTACCATGATGCCCTATCAAAAAGGACTCATCATCAGCACTAAGCCAGGGGAATACGGCACAATAACCAAAGTGGATTCTGAGCATGGCGTGGTCATGGTCGAAGACCAAGAAACTGGCATCGAGAAAGCGTTCTTGCCACGCAACAAAGACCACAAGTTCACCTCTTTGTTTGCGAAGTCAGAAAAACCGCTCTCTACTGGCGATAAAGTTATCACGCGCTTCACCGACAAAGCGCGTGGCATCAAAGCCAATATCGAGTACGAGATAACCAATGCCACACAGGAAAAAATCGCCGCCGAATCAAAAGATGGCCAAACACTCAATATCAACCCTGCACAGCTTAAAGATGGGCATTGGGACTATGCGTACACCAGAACCGCCGATATGGCGCAAGGGGCAACCTATCAAAACGTCATTACCGCCATCAAAGGGAAAGGCGCACTGACCAATCTAAGGCGTGCTTATATCGATTTAAGTCGAGCTAGCACACACGTCAAGCTCTTCACCGATAACCCAAAACAGATGATGAAAAGCTGGTTATCAAAAGAGGTCAATAAACACAGCGCTATTGAAACCCTCGACAATATTCCACAACAAAACACGACCTACTTTAATGATAAAGCCTTGCCTCATGAAGACGTGCGTTATCAAGATAAAAATGGAGACTTTAACTACAACCAATTTAAAGAGCACATCAACAAAGAGCTGCCGAAATACACCGAAAGCTTAGCCACTCATTTATTAGGAAAACCCAACCAATCAAAATCTGACCGCGACTATTTAACTTTTGGCATTGGCAATTCAGCCATTAAGGTATCTTTAACCGGTGAGCATCGTGGGTATTTTAAAGACTACACCACAGGTGAAAAAGGCTCACTGATTAACCTCGTGATGAGTCACAAGGAATTAACCTATAAAGAGGCCATGAAAGAAGCACACAATATGCTTAATGAGCCTGATAAATATCAACTAGAGGAAAACAACAAACACGATAAATTATTGCAGACCACACCACGGCATATTGCGAAATTTGAAGAAAGAGCCAAAGAATACGTGCAAACCAGTCAACCACTCACTGGAACCTTGGCAGAAACCTATCTCAACAAACAAGGGATTAAACACCCCCAAAGCGAACACGTTCTTTTTCATCAAGAGGTGTATTCATCGGAAGACAAAAGCTTTCACCCTGCGATGATAACCAACATCCACAATAAAGAAGGAGAAACCAAAGCGGTTGAAGTGACCTATTTAGATTTTGAAGGTAATAAAGACAGCACGCTCGACATAAACCCGAGAACATTAGGCACAAAATCCAAGCAAATGACCAACTTCCATCAAGGCAGTGATTTACACACGACCATTATTAGTACCTCAATCGAAAACTCATTTGCTATTAATCAAGCGCAGCAAGGGCAATATGATATTATTAACGTCAACCACAAGAATGACATTCAAAACATTTCAACCGATGAACTTCGCCAGCATGTGGTTATTGCATTAAGCCAAGGCAATACCGATTTAAACCCCAACAACATTGAAAAAATCATGGAGAACTTTGGTGGTCGAGATATTCAGTTTGTCGCACCAGAGAACTTACTGAATGAAATTCAATCGTGCATTGATAAATACCACCATCAAGGTCTCGATGAAAAACATGAATCACTTCAAGCCGAACCATCGATCGACAAATTCACCCAACCGAAAGAGGACGTCATTTCACAATATGGCAAAGAAAATGACAGTAAAGCATTGGAGCAGTTCGAACCAAAAGAAGCCTCGAAACAAAATGAGCTCGACTTTGATAATAAACAATACGACTCAATGGAACGAGAAATAGAGCGCGAACTAGAAAGATAGTAAAACAAAAAGGGTAGCCCTAACAGGCTATCCTTTTTTTTCGCCCTCAAGAAATGCATCCACTTGATTATCGATATCAGATTTAACCTGTTGCCTAAATGGCTTAGATTCTTTTTGATCTCGGAATAATTTCTCCCCATCAAATGTTTGTCCATGAACTACATCAGTGATCGCCGATGAGCTGCGAACCACACGATATATCTCTTCCATTAACTCACGATTTGACGGCCTATCATCGTCACTGTCGTTGAGCTTTATACGCAGTGCCAATATTAAAAGGTCGCGGATTGCATCCGCATCATTCATCTTAAAACGACGCTGATATTCGGAGAAATCTTGCTCTAGTTTCCCTTTGATCGCTGCTTGTAGTACCCGACTTCTCGCCAAAATGCCCCCCTTGCATCAAATGCATTTAAAATAACTATCAACTACAATCACAATACACTTCTTTTATAAATCCGTCCACAGACACTCTTCTTAAAGGGATAAATTGAAATGCAATACAAATACACTACAAACCACATCAAACACCCTTTAACCCCTTACTCATAAAGGGTTAAATTGAAATTAAATACACTTAGATAATATTCAACTACGATTGGAGCGGCTAATTAGTTGAGATTTTGAAATTTTTTGATGTTGTTTTTTACGCCCCCTCAACTCTTTAAGTTGTTGTTTTTACTAGTTTTGCATTTCCTACAGACAACCATTTAAATCGATTTTCGATTTAGCGAGGGGTGTGGGATAATCCAAAAGAGCAACGATAAGCCAATGAAACACTGATCCCATTTCGAGTTTTAAACTTGGCGATGTCGTTTTTAGGCGAGTGGCGTGAGCAAAACTCACGACTGGATCAAGTCACTTAGTGAAATCAGGGAAGGAATGAAAAACGGAAAAGGAAGAACAACAGGAAACCAGTATTGCACCACCTTAGTGCAGCGCTGGTTATTTAAGATTTGAGGAATAATAAACGGTTTGCACTTTTTGGATGTATATTTTTCTGGCGTTCTCTGTGCGATTTGAAAATCCGGCATTATATGCACCGACACTATTCCAGTTGTACCCGTGACTGGCAAAGTTAGAAGCTAATACCCATGCACCCAATGAAACATTAAAGCAAGGTTCATATATATTGTACTCGGTCACGTTAAATTCACTGAGCTTGCCAAACCAAGTCGAATTGATTTGCATTAGACCAAAATCACGGCTTACTGTTTTACCGTGTTGATTTTTGTTTTCATTATAAGCGTCAGGATCAAGGCTACTTTCAACCTGTGCAATCGATCGCAACAATTTAGGATCGACATTATAATGCTCTCCTGCTTCATCAAAGCAAAAGGAATGAGCAACATTTGGAAAAAGAAACAATAACAAAGATAATTTTTTCATAAGCAAAAAAATGGAGTCCTCTTAGAGAACTCCATTATATCGGGTTAGATACGTTTATCAATATTCACTAGGTAGTAGAATAGTGGTGCAACTTCGATCACGTTCAGTAATAATCCAAATGACCTCACCACAAAATTTATAACAGGATAAAACACGCTCCCCCGTTTTTGTAGCTTCATCGTTAGTCATTTTATCTTCAATGCAATTGTTACCCCAATCCCCATTTTTATGACGCATTAAATAAATCTGTAAACTTGCCCCAATATTTTCATCCAGTAATTCAGCAATACCTTGTGTCATTACTATGTCGCCCAAATCAAAAGGTATAGCCGTGCAAACATAACATGGTGCTTTCTTTTCTTCTTGATTTGGAGTAGTATCTAATACGTTCATTTTATGTTACCTCATATTACTTAATTTGAATGCGCCTCAATATTTACTACTAATAAATATTGAGGTTTTTTATTTTGTGGTTAATACACATCTTCGGTGTTACGTATGTGATTAAACACTTGGTAAATATCATCGTAGCTGTAACCGTATTCTTCGAGCTTTTCAACACAATCACAAATGTCATTAGTGTAAAAACATTCATGATTGAATAATTCACGTCGAATAATGGCGGGCTTGCCGTTCTCTTCAATATCTTTTTTGATCCCCTCTTTTTGGATTTGACCTAAACGAACCACTAAACTTTTCGCGTGCTTTTCTGGCACAATCATTCCCATTCCAAGAGAGACGTATTCAATGCCTTTTTTCTTGGCTTCATCGAACTGTTTATTAGAGAAAGCGAAAAATGCGCCTAGCTCGTTAAATAAATCGGTTTGAGCTTGTTGGGTGTAATGAGATAGATATTTCATGGTTTAAGCCTCTACATTAAAATTAATGGTTGTATCAATCAGTGTTGCGGAAAGTGCTTTAGCAATTGCGCCACACTCTTGTTTTATTGCTGAGATAGAAAGTTGTGAAAGTAGAAAATTCTTAACGTGTTTCTCATTACCCTTTGAATCTGCTGCCATGAGTTGAAATCCGGCTTTTCTCTGGTTAAGTGGTGTTTCCCATGTTCCAAAATATTCACCACGCAGCACCACATTCACCACCTTTGACGAGTCAAGATAAGACGGCAATTGTTGAAGCAAACGACAAGAGCTATCATTTTTTGGTGAGCTTTCGTGCCCAGCGGCGAAACGCTGGTCGCTGACATTCGATTTAGAGAGAGTTAGGGTTGGGTTTTGTCGCGTCATAAGATGTTCCTTTCTGTTTGAGTATCACTTTTCGGAGCCGCTTAGCTGTCCGGCCTCTCTCCATCGTTCTGCTTTGCAAGGGCGATAACCCTTAGCAACTTGTTGCTTAGGGATATCGCGTGTACTTCCCTTGCAAATCAGGTTGTGATGAGAGACGGTTAAACAGCTTGCGAGCCAGAAAATTGATGCGAGTCGAAAGGTCATCGACGCAGACAAAATCAGCCCTTACTCGAACTTAATTGAAGGCAGTGAAAGGTTTTTAGAGAGGAGGCACGACGAACGGCAACGAGGAAGAATGACGAGGCGCAGCGCGTCGCTTCAGACGCATAGCGTAGGCGTTGGGTGATTGTTCGCAGGAACTTAATGCCACATCGAGCTGGCTCGATATGGGTGGCATAAGTTATCGCGGGAGGAGTGAAACGACGGAATGAGCCGACCGAAGGGAGAACGCCCAAAGGTTTAAAGGTTTAAAGGTTTAAAGGTTTAACAATAAAAGATCCCCACCTCTTTCGAAGATGGGGATATTGATTTATTTAAGAACTTGGATAGCAAGACTAGCAATAACTCCCACAAGAGTGGTGACAAGCAACCAGTTCATACGGTCGAACTTTTTGTCGAACTTAGCTTCTAGCTTTTCAAAGCGCTCATCGACTTTATCAAAGCGTTGATTAGTACGATTCTCTAACGCCATGAGTTCTTCACGCGTGGCGTTATGCTGAGCTTGGTCAAACAACAGTTTGAGCAAGTCTTTTTGAGTGATGTCGCTGTTGTTATCTTGGTTCATATGATTCTTCATTATCGTTTCCTTATTGAATAATACCTTAAAGCGGTGTTTTTTTCATCATGTTTACACGTAAGCTCAAGGTTGAAAATCAGGGTCCTACCACTTGCCTAGCGAGCTTGCGAGTGGTGAGTTGTAGGATTCTTATTTTTGACCTAGCTTGAAAAGTGTGAACAAGAAGAAAACAGAGCGAGGGCATTGGGCGAAAGGGATTGGTGAAGACGTTGAATTAAGGTGACGAAGCGTTTCACCAAAGCTGAAGATGTCAGACAAGCGTATCACGCCACGCGTTGGGTGATTGTTCGCAGGAACTTAATGCCACATCGAGCTAGCTCGATGTGGCATAAGTTATCGCGGGAGGAGTGAAACGACGGAATGAGCCGACCGAAGGGAGAACGCCCAAAGGTTCCAATTCATAGAGAACCGGTTGAGGCTTCCAAATAATTAACTAACGCACAATGCTCTTTAAGCGTTAATAGTTCAACAGAATCTAATACACTTTTAATGACGACCTGTTTTGTTAGAGGCAAAGGCAAGTTTAGATATTGCTGCGTCACAAATACGATTTCAGTAAAAGTGGGGGCATTCAAAACGAGTGGTTTTTTACCTTTAATCCGAATTTCAAAACGTTCGACAACATAATCTTCCTCGTCGCCTTTTTCACACATCCATTCATTCACATTCAGCACAGACTTTTCCCTTTTCCCAATCCTTTATAATTAAGGGCATTGTAATAAAAGAAAACGTCGATTTATTGAGCTTTGATAAGTTATTGATATATTTCCCAAGAGATACCATTCGCGACACAGGGAAATCATCATGCAGCAACACTGCATGATGACAATGGGCATTAAAACCCAACAGGCATCCACTTAGCAAAATGCGCCCTCTGCGGCTCTGTGAGCGATTTATCAGCTCCATCTAGCCAAACATCCATCTGCTTAACCAAATCGCCTTTCTTAAGCGAGTCTGAGCTTTTAATCCATTCATCTGACATAACAGGACGCGCAATATCAACCAGTGACTCTTTATCAATACGCTTAAGGAAACTGTCAGTGTTTGGTCGCCAGTAGTCAGCGGCTTCAAAATTCAACGCCTGATACAAGAATTCGAAATCAAATCGACCATCCTCTTGCGCCATTGATGGTCTTAACATCAACGCGGTCGCATAAGCGACTTGCTTTTGTTTTTCGTCTGCATCGAGCTTAACGAATGCCTCAAAGCGCTCCTGAATAGCGTTCACTTCTAACCACGATAGATCAAAGGTTTCTTTGTGAGCTTCGATTCGAACTAATGCTTGGTTCTCTGCGAAGTCACCTTGCTTAGGTTCGATATCGGTACGATTGATCGATACATCGAGCGGCGTACTCCCAAACGGATTGAATGCTCTGATACATAACGAGTAATGCAAGGCATCAACGGCTAGGTTGCTGTTAAGCATTAAGGCATGTTTAGCCATGACAAGACGGTGCGCTTTTAAGTCCTCTGACAGTGCATTCGAATATTCAGTAACGGGTACTGACGAAATTGCAGCATTACTCACCGTTTCACTTTTACCGTCTGTGGCTTGTTTAGCTTTCTCAGTTTGCAAGACTTTCAGTGCTTTACGCTCAGATTTCGCCACTAAGCCTTTAAACACATTGATTTCGCCTTTGTAATCTAAGACAAGAACACACCCTGCTAAGGCTTTCTCAGCTTTCTTGAACTTACCTTTGTTACCTTGTAACTCCAAGTAGCCTTTAGTTTCGTCATAGGTGCGCTGCAAGATAATTTCTGTCCACTTCCACCCTTGCTCTATCAACTTATCCGCTTCAAGCTGCATTTTTTGCGTCGCGAGAGATTCAATCAAAGCTTTGTCTTCAATGTAGACCTTTTCAGAAAACAGATCGGAAGTAACCAAGCCTCCTGCCTTTTCATATTCTCCACGGCCGACGAACTTCACCAAATAATGATCTTCTTCGATTGCGCCCTCTTTAAGCATGTTGCGAATTTGATTGTCGTTGTACCACTTATTCTCTTTAATTTGCTCCCAAACATCGGTTTGGCGCTCTGGTGTCGCCGCCGTAAACAGCATGACTCTTTCAAGCGCAATATTGCCCTCTTTGTACGCTTCAAGCACAGCAGGAACGACCGCAGCAAGCTTCATACGCTGATGAATATAAAGCTTGGTTTTACCAAAACGCTGCGCCACCGCTTCAACGGTTGCGCCCTCCCTTACCATCTTAGAAAACGCCTCAAACTCATCGGCAGGATGCATGGCCGCACGAGTGAAGTTTTCTGTCAGAGAGATTTCAGTCGCATAAGTTTTCGCTTCTTGTTCATTAAGAACTTTAACTGGCACAACATCTTCTGGAGTGAGTTTTTTCAACTCAACCAACGCATTTAATTGTTCTAATCTTCGGCCACCACTGACGATAGGATATAAACCGTCTTGATCAATCGGTAACGCCACAAGATTTTGAATTAGGCCATGTTCAAAAATAGACGCTTGTAATGACTGGTCGTCCTCTTTTGACGCTTTGCTTTTACGCACGTTCAGCTCTGACACCACTAGTGATGAAATAGAGAGCATTCGAATAGAGTTATCATTTTGTGCAGTTGCCTGAGAGTCCAACGTCGATACGTTGGTCGTTGATTGCTGCATAGAGTGAGTTTGGTTTTGGGTAAGAGCGTTCATAAGTGTTCTCCTTTCATTGTTTAGTATCACTTCGCTTGTCGCCTGCTTTCTCCAGCTCGACTCAAAACCGCGTTTTGCAAGGGCGCGTAGCGGCTCTGCCCTACCTTGCAAACAAGGGAGTGAGTTGAGATTTTCAGAAAGCAGCGTCGATAAGCCGTAGTGATACAAGAAAGAAGGAAGTCACGAATGGGAACGCTTTAAGCAAGCCAATTACTCACTCTTAGCAGGAAGCAGCGAAACCTCACTGAGCGCGTCGCTTCAGACGCATAGCGAAGGCGTTGGGTGATTGTTCGCAGGAACTTAATGCCACATCGAGCTTGCTCGATATGAGTGGCATAAGTTATCGCAGGAGGAGTGAAACGACGGAATGAGCCGACCGCAGGGAGAACGCCATAGAAAAGAACTCAAACAAAAAGCGTTGTTATCAAATAAAACAGACTTCAAAAATTCAAAAGTTGCAGCGCTGCAACTTTCTAAGAAAAGTAAAACAAATACAAACCACCTAAAGGCAAACGATTGAAAAACAACCAACCACCCCCATATAACGTATAAATACACACACATTAATTGAAGCTCGATGTCAGACATTAAAGACTCCCATTACTACCACACCTTTCACACGTTGGTTTTAAATGCCCTACTCCACCTTCTTCTCACCGTATCGATGAGCAATCGATTTGTCCCCGTACCTAAACGTAACGAAATTCTCACTAAATATTTGAAGCCAAAACTGAAAGAAAAATACTTTTCGGGCCTCAAGAAAGACATTCGTTTAATGCTTGGTATTGCCAAGTCGAAACAAGGTAATTTGGAGAAAAGGCTTTATGAACTCCATTCTCTGGCTGACGAATGCAAACCAACAGATCTAAGCAAACTTTTAGAGTTACTTGTCTACTTGAATGACGAAGCGAACATCGACTCTAAGGTTTACGAAGAAGGCCAAGAAACATTACCTAATGTTCTCTACATGGTGGAATCACACATTGAGCATTGCTTTGATGAAAACGAAATGCAGATAGCGCCCATTTCTATGCTCATTCACACTCCCTTCCCTGATGAGATCATCGAAACTGTTCATAAATTCAATCGATTCTCTTGCGAAATGAAACAATGGGATAAAGAAACCAACCACGTTCACTTACTTCTTCATCCTCTCGGGGTGAAAACAAGTTTAGCCTGAACATCGTGTTCAGGCATTTAAACGGCCGAAGCCGTTTAAATCCAACCGCGTTCTGCAAAAGAAACAACGCCTTCAAGTCCGATAACAAAGTGGTCAAGAACCTTAATATCGACAAGTGCAAGTGCATCGGCCAATCGTCGCGTAATACGACGGTCAGCTTGGCTCGGCTCTGCAACACCCGAAGGATGGTTGTGATAAAGGATGATGGCAGCGGCGTTTTCAGCTAATGCTTTCTTAACCACCTCACGAGGGTAAACCGATGCGGCATCTATCGTGCCAGTAAAAAGTTCTGCGGTAGAGCGTACTCGATGTTGGTTATCCAGAAAGATAACACCGAATACTTCATGCTCCTTAGTCACTAGTGAGTGTTGGCAAAAGGTTTTCACCATGTCTGGTGAAGTCAGTGCCGGTTGCTCACTGATAAAAAGTTTGGATTTTAGGATGTCTGCGGCATATGCCAAGGTTGCTTGTTCCTCGGCAGTAAAAAGAGCGTTGTTGGTGTAGGTAATCGATGCAGTCATTTGGCTTACTCCCTGTTCGTTTCGTTATCGCCTGACTGCCCGACCTCTCTCCATCGCTGCGCTTTGACAAGGGGCGATAGCCCTTAGCAACTTGTTGCTCTAGGGATATCGCGTGTACTTCCCTTGCAAACAAAGTGTGGTTAGAGACGGTTTAAAGGAAGGTGCGATGGACGAAAGAACATGGAAGCCCAAACATGCCTGGTTATCTACGGCGACGATTCGGACCTTGTGTCGTCACCCCCCTACGCATCGATACGTCATAACCAAACTCTTCAGCAATCCTCAATGCCTCCGCAGACTTTCTCCTAAAACTGCGCTCAAAGTAGAGAGTAAAAAGGCGAATGTATTCTTCGTAAGACGTCCCGCTCTCGATGCTGGCCTGCTCCGAGAGGTCTTGGATTTTCAGAAAGAGTGAACGAACATTTATCGGCGGACAATAACTTTGCTCAGTTCCAAAGTTTGATCTGTTTTGAATAATGTCGGGTCTGGAGGAGTGAATTAAGAATAGAGCGTAAACTCTAAGCGGTTTATGCCCGTGCGACCTGAAGTCGTATGAAGCGTTGTTCACCACTAAAAGAGTGAACCGTCTGTATCACCAGATGACCCTAGGATCCTGAATAAAGCAGCGGATCTGACAATGTAACGAAATTTGGCCGTTAGGCTGAGTGGGAGCAGAATCGTAAGAGGATGCTCCTCCTGAAAACCACAATTTGGGTAAGTGCTAGGGAGTCAATATGATGAACGTATGTGAATCCATTAAAGGTGCGTTAATCGTGAGCAGCGGAAGTGGTTAATACGCTGTAGCCAAAAGGCGCGAGAGTCGGAAAGGAGTTGGGCATTGGCCTTTCGTGATCAGAGTACTCTCCGCACCAGAGTGGGCATCTAAGTTGACATTTTACGCAACATACGGAACAGGGTAAGCCTGTATCACTCCCTATGGGAAAGCGTCTGTGGCCTATAGTGATGCAGGTAGAGGAGGTTGGAAAAAGCGAAGGCTGCATTGTAACGATGCAGATACAGACCTGTGTCTGATCACGAAAGTGAGCCCACTTCCGACTGGTCTCCCGTTGCGAGAGAATTTGAAGAACTTTATTAAGGAAGAAAAGCAATTGATGATTTCGAATGAGATTAGTGCATCTTCTGACAGTGCACAGTGGCAATCCATTAACTGGAAGGCCGTAGAGGCGAACGTCTTAAAGCTTCAAATGCGTATCGCAAAGGCAACTAGAGACGGTAAATACGGCAAAGCAAAAGCATTGCAGTGGATACTGACTCACTCTCGCTCAGCAAAACTTCTTGCTGTTAAGCGAGTTTCTCAAAATAAAGGCAGTAAAACGCCTGGAATAGACGGCGTTATCTGGAACACAGACACGCGTCGTATGAAAGCAGTAAATCAACTGAGTCGGAAAGCTTATCAAGCGAAACCACTCAAGCGTATCTATATTCCCAAAAAGAACGGTAAGCTCAGGCCACTGGGTATTCCATGCATGATTGATAGAGCCCAACAAGCTCTCCATCTTCTAGCATTAGAACCTGTGTCCGAAACGCTTGCCGACCCTAATAGTTATGGTTTTAGACCAAATCGCAGCACGGCTGACGCTGTCAGTCAGTGTTTCAAATGTTTGGCTCTAAAGCGATCAGCTAAATGGGTTCTTGAAGGAGATATCAAAGCTTGCTTCGATAAAATCGGGCATCAGTGGCTGATGGATAACATCGTCATCGATAAACGGATGTTGGAGCAATGGCTAAAGTCAGGCTTTGTAGACAAAGGGCTGTTTTACGACACCGACGAAGGTACTCCTCAAGGCGGGATTATATCCCCAACCTTGATGTTGATGACGTTATCGGGTCTCGAACAGCGCATTAAGTCTACCGCGCTTAAGAAAGGAGCAAGAGCTAACTTTATTGGGTATGCCGACGATTTCGTCGTCACCTGCGCTTCAAAGGAAGTGTTGGAGAACGATATCAAACCATTGATTGCCGACTTCTTAGCGGTACGAGGCTTAACGTTATCCAAAGAGAAAACGCACATTACTCACATCAACGACGGTTTTGACTTCCTTGGGTTCAACCATAGGAAGTATAAAGGAAAACTGCTCATCAAACCGAGCAAGGCCAACACGTTGACGTTCCTAAGTAACTTGCGCGGACTCATCAAAAAGCACGCTACCCTACCGGTGAACGACCTTATCAAACTGATTAACCCAAAGCTTAGAGGGTGGTCGAACTATTATCGCCACTGCGTAGCTAAACAGGTATTCAGTTATGTCGGTCACAAACTATTTCAAGCGTTATGGCATTGGGCTAAAAGGCGACATCCAACAAAATCTAGAACTTGGATCGCCTTGAAATACTTCATCAACCGAAAAGGCCAATGGCAGTTTCACGGTTGGCAGAAGATAAAGGATATGGATTGCCAGTTTAATCTTTTCCAAATAGCTAAAGTGCCGATAGAAAGACATGTGAAGATCCGAAGCGGAGCGACACTTTTCGACCCTCAATACCAAGAATACTTGGGAAAGAGGAAACACAAAAGGCTAGCTCGTAATTCTTGGATTGAACCTGCTCTCACTGCTTTATAAGTTGCTGGGTATCTAGCGATGCCTTCGAAGAGGCTTGAGCCGTATGCAGTGAAAGTTGCACGTACGGTTCTTAGGGAGACGGCACTTGGTAACAAGTGTCGTCCACCCGACCAAACCGCGTTAGAGTAGATACTCGTAACATTCCCACAGCTTCCTCTTTGACTTAATTCATCTAATGCATTTAATATGAAACAACGTGGCTATTGGCATAATGGCGATTCGTACCATGACTTGGGATCGCATTGAATGTGACAATCATAGATAAAGGAGATTACCTTGGGAGCAAAATTATTGTAGAAATTGTGGAAAATCCAGAGAAAGAGCATGGTTGCTGGGGAATTCAGATAAGTAACGAAGGTGGAGATTTGTTTTTTGATACTGGTTACATTTATGAAGGGCAAGGTGCAGCGGATAGAGCATTTTGTAAGTTGTTAGATAATTTACCGAAGAAAAAATCTTAATTTGGCTTTAGTTGAATATGTGTGAGTGAACATAGGATGAGGAAAGAAATGCAGCTTCCAAAAGAATTTAGAGATGCTCACGCTGCATGCATGTTCATGCACGATGTAATGGTAGAGTTCCTCCGTTCAGGCGAAAAAAATAGCGCTTTTCGCCATGAATTTTCATTTGGAGAGCATGAGATTAAATCGCTTGAAGGTGAGATAAACATTCTCGACTGGTTAGAAAAAAAACAAAAGCATGATGAACGTAGTTTGGTTATCAGAACCGTCGTATTACCAGCCGTGTTATCTGATATGTTGCACTGTATTTATGAAGCTTTGACTGCTGCCGAAAAAGGGAAAATGTCAGTGGCTTTTATGCTACTAAGAAAACCTATTCAAGAAAGTCTTTATCTCCTCGAAGCTATGGTCATAGATGAAAATGATTTTGTCGAAAAGTTATCCCTAGATCCTATGTTTCTAAGGCCCAAAAATGGCGGAGGGCCTGAAGGGCATGCGAAACGTATCAATACTGTTTTGAATCGGATTGGCTTAGAAGGAGTTATGAGCCCAGAGTATCTCGGTGAGCTGCGTTATAACAAGTCTAGTTTTGACAGTTTTGATCGTGTTTGCAATCAAGCCACTCACTTATTTACTGAGCATAAGGCCATAAAAACAGAGCTACTTAACATAAACTTTATTTTCTCTGGGCCTGAGCAGGTCTATACGCAACAGCGTTATTTGTACACGCGACTCCCTTATGTTCTTTATTATACATACTTCCTTTTTGAGTATATTGCGTCAATTGTAACCCCAACCGAGCCAGAGTATTTGACAAATATTAGTAGGCGTATCGTTGCTCTTTTTCTAATTGCATACATGCAAATAGAAGATGATTTCATGACCGACTACATGGAGCATTTAGCAGTAGTCTTTTGCGGGTATTTAGGTCTTGAAGTTGAAGATTCAGTAGACATCGATAGCTTACTAAATGAACTTGTAAGAATATCAGAAACTGGCGAACTATCATCGTAGACAAATGGTATATAAGCATTTAAGAGTGATTCCTTACGCTTGCTGGTTTCGCTTCGCTCACAGTTTAGCAAGCGTGCGTCGCATCTTAATGCTGCTACATGGCCCTATGCAAGATCTAGAGGTATACAGTGTCCAATAAAGAAAAAGAAGTAGAGTTTTATGCCGCTACGGTTGGAGCTTGGCTAAATACGAAATTTGAGCTGGATAAAAGTTTGCTAACGTTAAGTACTGGAGCAATAGGTTTACTCGTTACGCTATTAACAACCGTCGGTGCTAGTTCAGTTGAAGGGTTGGTACTGTATTTTGTGGCGCTACTATCTTTTCTTGTTTGTGTTGTCTCAATTCTTTTTGTTTTTAAACGCAATGCTAAGCATCTTGAGGGGATCGTTACTGAAACACAAACAAATGATCCTTTATTGAAGTCATTAGACACATCGGCAGCAATTTCATTTGTGTTTGGAGTTATTCTAACTCTGATCATTGGAGGTACTACTGCCATTAATCAATTTATAGAAAAGGAAATGAAAATGACAAAAGAAGTAAATAAAACTATTCATAATGTCGCTGTTGGTGATTCAATCAATGGTCTTGAGGCTCTTCGTCCTGCGAGAAAAGAAGAAGCTAGCGTTGAAGGGATTATAAACATGAAGCCTCAACAGAAACCCGAACCTACTAAAAGTAAGTCTGAAAATTAAGCCATACAAGGCAATTAAGTCGGCTTCATGAACGCGTGCTGAACTCGTTACGCTCAAACATGGCACACGTTCATTTGCCGCTTATTGCTGCGTTAAATTGAAATCTGTGCCCTGCATCCCAAAGAACCATATGAAGTCTAAATAATATACAGGTCGTCTTCATTGAAATCTGCATTTAAAGATCTAGCTTCACTTGGGTGCTTCATTTTAGTGAGAAGTGCATCCCATAATCTTTCATCGAAGCGTCCGTCTAAATATGCGTAACGACAAATATTCAAAAGTTCGCATCGATTACTTTTTCCACCGAATCTATCTTCTAACTCGTAGAAAGTAGGGCTATTGTCTTCTAGCCAAAGATCATCTAAATACTTTATTACTTCCATCGTAAATTCTGCGGAAACCACAAAGTGCTCTGAGAAACTTTCGTGTGGTCTGTCTGGTACGCTGTTATCTCCGTCTTGAAATACGGGGTATACACCATGCATCCAAGCGTAAACATATGCGTTAGACATAAGGTCTGCATTCATAGACTTCATAAAAATAATTTGGGCTCTTTGCTGAGCAAAGAGTGCTTTCATAAGAATTTCGTTAGACATACAATAACTCCATGTAACTACTTGTTGTTAAATAGCTTTACATGCCCAATCTACAACTTTTTGGCTGTATGTCTATGCGCAATATCACGAATATAAAGCAATTTAGTAACGCGTTAAATTTCAGGAGGGTATGAATGCAACACGATACAGAGAAGTACAGAGAAATATTTGAAAAAATGTCCTCTGAAGAAATCGAAGAAATGAACCGACTGAATGACGATGAGCATCAACGACAAGCCGAAGGGTTTAAAGCTGGCTATGAACGAGGCGTTTGTTATTTATGTAACAAACCTTTCAAGACAATCAGTAAAGACGTACCTTGCCTTCATTGGCTCTTACGCCAGTGCAAATTCAAAAAGAAAGATTTTCCTAAAATTTACGCGAAATATGGATATGGAAATATCGCAGCATTCATTCGATGGTGCGCGAATCAGGAGCGTATGCTTTCCAACATCAATGACTTAGAAGAAGAGAAAGCAGATAGGAAAATATTGTCATATACCATTAAGTGGAAAAATATCGAATGGACATTTGACTGCTCCAAGAACGATTTTGAGGGGCATTATGGTACATCTATTGATTATCCTCATTTTCATTTTCAAATGAGAATTGATGGGCGGCAGTTCATCAATTTTAATGATTTTCATGTTCCGTTTAACGACCATGACTTGTTCGTGCTAAAAAATAGTGTGGAGCAAGGTGATTGGTTCAAACAAAATTTCGGCTCTATAGGTTCAGGTATGCAGGAAGCAGTAAGTGTTGAGCCAAAAGACATTATCGAGCATGCAACTCGTTCGGAAAATGAGGATGAAGCTACGTATCATTTTTCGACAATGATCGATGCGAGAGATAACCCTATTTCTGGAGAGGAAATTTATGAAATACAAAAAGAGGCAGAGCGAACTGGGAAATCTTTTGCTTATGTTGCTCAGAAGAGGTTAAAAGATCGAGCTAAAGTTCAAACTTCAGTTAGCCCTGCTGACTCTATACCTGACATAGCCTCAAGAACTGAGCACAAGCGGCGATAAGAGATTTAACAATAAATTTAATCAGATTCGCAACGCTTGATATTCTGAGTTCAAGGTTGGTTTTGTGTGGGCTGACCCATCAATACTGGACACTAAGCTAAGTGACTATCCATACTTATTGTTATTCATGAATTACTAATTTAGTAAAGACGCTAGCAAGCTTTTGTCCATAAACGTTTTAGATATTAAACAATCTTTCTTGTCACTCTTACTGTCTGGTTGGTAGTAATGCGCCTCAAAAACGATCAAAATTTATTGGACTCCGACAACATTCATGATGTGAACTCCCTAATCACCTGGCTTAGCCGGTGCAAACTGACTTGGCAGCCAATCCGCACAACGCCTTTACTCTGCAATGACTTTTTTGTAATTGGCTCGGATAGTACCTAACACTGTGGAAGATTTGCGCATCTTATTGATCATGCATTGCACGCTCCCTTTTGCACTTTCTAACGTCTCACCATAACCAGTGACTACGGTTTCGTATTGGTCACACAAATTGTCAATTTGTGCTTCGGTCAAATCTGACCACTTCGTTCGAACCATATCAGCATAGAGATGTACGCTCCGATTATCGGCTTCATCAAACACTTCATTCAATGGTGCATCTTCACTTGATGTTTCACATTCAGATACCGAAGGGAACTCAGTATCAGGGAAGTATTGGCGCTCTAGTGATTGCAACTCTGGATCAACAGGGCAACCCACATGACAAAGCATCTTAATAGCCGTCAGTTTAATGGCCGTCGCATCGGTCAGCATGTTTCCGGTGACGGCATCGATACAACGCCCCACAAACACATCACTGTCACGGCGAATATTCAATGTTGATAAATCGGCCAGCTTGTCCGTGTTGCCATACTGCGCTAACAAACATTTACCTACCACGCCAAGCGCATTGAGGAACACACCATGAGAAGAGATATAACCGGCACGAAAATCCTCGGCAGACTCTTCCCAACAACGGAAGGCTTGCCACAATAGCGGTTTAGCACATGCATTCCAAAAGTCTCGCGCAACGTCTCGTTGCTCTTCGGTTAACGTAGCTTTAGCTTTGACACCAAGCAATCGAGCCGTTGCGTCTTTGAGGATTTTGACAGGGAACAGGTAGTCACTGTTCTTGCCAATCACGTTACGCTCAAAGTCCACTAAGTTCGCGAACGCGGCCAAGTCCTTGGACATTTCAACTACGAACTTCGGCAAGTCGTCACGTTGGTTGTAGGTGTCGCTAATACTGGTACTTGGTTTCACAGTATGACCGTTAATGTCTGAAAACGCTTGCTGGCGCTCTTCTAGAGTCATTTCTAAAAACAACATCAGCGGCACATTGTGAGCACGTAAATCAACATTACTTTTGATGGCATCAATGATACCTGTGGAGCGATGCTGCCCATCAAACAGTAAGATTTCGCTGTCCATGCTGACTTTTAAGATCCCAACGTTCGCATGTTCAGATTCGACAAACTCAGGGCGCTCATTGATCACACCAGTGAGCGACGTTAAAACAAACGACTCTGGATTATCTTGAATGTACTGTGAGATTTTCTTCGCTCGATTCGGATTCACCTCACGTTGGGAGCGAGACAACACATTACCCGTATCAAACGCCACTAGGCGTTGCAGCACACCAAACGGCGCATTAATGGTAAAGAACTCGCGGCCTGCTTGGATGCCACGTACAGCAGGGATTTCAAAACAAAATTCAGACATAGTAATTTCCTTTTAGAGCGTAAAATGATGGAGTTAGTTAAAGTTGGCCATGCCAAGCTTGTTTCACTTTTTTGATGGTTCGGTACGACTCGTTGCACAACCACTTCCCCCACATGGAATAGGTTTCCACGAAGTACAACGGCTTGCCGTCTACATTGGAATAGTTCAGGCAGTGGTAGACATGCTCTTGATGCTCGCTTGACCAATTGATCACGTTGCACTTCTCGCCATCGTCATAAAAATCAAACCGACGCTTAGGGGTGATCACGGCTTGCTTCTTAAAGTCACGACCCGTTAGCTCCGACAGCGCTGCAAAATAAGTAGGTGCTTTCATGCTTATTCTCCTTATGACGCTAAACGAATATCGAAGTTGAAACCTGCGCAGTACAAAGCCTCACCACTCTTTTGAAAGCGCAAGCCAGGAAACACTGAGCCGTAAGAGGCATACACAATCATCTCTTTTGCACTCTCGTGTAAGCGCCACTTACCAAGCGCAACGGCGCTACCTAGCTCTAACAGCACTTCATAGATGTCATGACGCTGAAATACTCGCTGACCGATATCAGGGAACTGAGCCTTAATAGCCTCACGTAGACCTTGCTCCTTCAGCTCTGCCACATCACTCAACTGCTCAGGGCTCTTGCCACGACTGAACATCTTCAAGTGCTCCAAACGCTTCGTCATTTCTAGACGCTGTAGCGATACGGTTGGCACACTCTGCGCCCCTTCAGACTGGCGCATCACGTTGAGTTGCTTACGAAGCTTCACGAAGCCTGCTGTATGGTTTAACTGTGTCATGTGAAATCCCTTGCTTAACATTCCGATGTACCAATCCAGTCACCTTGAGAATCAAAGGCATCCCACTGATCACAATCGATAAGTGCATGACTGTCTTCGATTTGCGCAGCAAGTCCTTCCCAACACGGCTTCACGTTTGTTGGTTCACTGCTTGTTAATTGGTTGTGGTAAACCTTCACCTTCATGGTTTTAGGCAGGGCGTGGAAAAACTTCATTGGATGAACATGATGGGTTTGCGCCACAAACTGCATGACTAAATTCTCACTGACGCACCATACGTTCGCTTTTAAATACTCAAACGTCGCTTCGTTATTTGAACCCTGACGCTGTGCAAGGATCTGCTTAGTATCAGAATCAATAAGTTGAATGAAGCCAATATGAACTTCGGACAAAGAGACATCATTTTTTGGTGAGCTTTCGCCCCCCAACGGCGAGACGTTGGTCGCTGACTGAAATTTAGAGAGAGTTGGGGTTGAGTGTCGTTGTGCCATAAGGAGTTTCCTTCTGTTTGAGTATCATTTTTATGGAGCCGCTTGGCTGTCCATATCTCAAACATGGTTCTTCTATGCAAGGGCGCGAAGCGTTCATTTACCCTTGCAGATAAGGTTCTGATTGAGGAGGGTTAACAGCCTGCGAGCGCCATCAAATGATGCGAATTGAAAGGAAAATCGGCACATAAGACATCAAGTCCTTACTCGAACTTAATTGAAGGCAGTGAAATTCTTTTTAGAGAGGAGGTACGACGAACGGCAACGAGGAAGAGTGACGAGGCGCAGCACGTCGCTTCAGACGCATAGCGGAGGCGTTTAGGATTGTAGCGATATCCTTTTAGATAGGGACTGTAGAAAGGCACAGTCTGGGGCGGCACGGAGTGACTCATCAGAGTGATGCCACTCTTAGGCCATAGATGAAAGATATAAGCGGAAAGCCTTGCCCGAAGGGTAACGCCCAAACGGCCTTTACCTAATAGAAAAATGATACTAGTTCAGGCCATCAGAAAGATGTTAACGTTACTTTTCTAGTAAATGTATATCATTAAATATATACCAGATAAATACTTATGATTTATTGCCACTTCCAATCATGTTTAATTGGGTTTGTTTTATGTATTCAATCAAGGTGTTATCATCCATATCGACCAACGCCAGAACCGCAGCTCGAATAAGACTTGTATCGTTAACCGCTTTTAAGCTCCCTAAACGCTCTACCACCGCATGTGGATTTTGGGTATTTAATGAATTAGTTCGTTCGGTTAAGAGATCTCGTTCTTTTTGTAAAAATCTAACCGCTTTAGGATTAACAGCAGAAGTCGAAACCTTACCAAATAAGTTTGTTTTAACTTCACTTTTATCCGGCATCGATGTGCTAGGTTGAAGCTCTTTTTCTAAACGGCTCTTCAAAGCTCTTTGTTTAGGTTTTAATCTATCCCCTTTTTCTTCAAGATTAATTAAATATTTCAATTGTTCTTGTGAAGATAGTGATTCAAATTCAGCACTCATTATCGATAACCTCTTTAGCAAAATTTTTGTAATACATAGCAGTAGCACTACTCGACTTGTAGACCGAGACAGGAACGTGGTCCAGTTCTGCATTCTCAAAATCAGATTGACGATGCCAAACAGTTGTTTGAGCTATATTATGTGGAAAACGTTCAGCCAAATATTCACGCCCATATGCATATGTGGACTTAACTCGTTTATCGATACCAACCGGTAAAATTAGATAATCGATCTCATCTTCATCGATAAATTTAGCATCTTGTATATGTTCAATTAGAACATCGATCCCTTCAAAGCTGCGATCTGTAAACGTTGTTGGAAAAATAAACTCATCAGCAGCTATAACCGCATTCATAGATAAAATACTAGTTTCTGGACTCGTATCAATTAACACAAAATCAAATTTGTCTTTCACTAAATCTAAATGCCTTAGCAAACGCTCTTCACGTTTAGGTAAACTAACCATATCCATGTTCAACTTAGACATAACATCCCCCCCACGAGCGGGAATAATGAACAATTTATCTTGTTCTACTCCTTTAATGAGTGCGGGATAAATAGCTTTATTTATATCAAACTTACGATCTAACAAAACATCAGCTATGTAGAACTCCGTTTTATCTCTACGATAAAAACTCGTCGCGTCCCCTTGACCATCAAAATCAATAACCAGAACTCGCTTTCCTTTTTGCGATAGCTCATAAGCAGTATTGACTGTAGTAGTGGTTTTTTTTATACCACCTTTACGACCTGCGATTGTAATCACTCTCATAGAAACCTCGTATACTTAATCAATATCTCAATTGTTATACATTTAAAATGTATAACAATTGAGATATCTTGCAAAAATACAAACTGTATAGATGCATGATATACAACCACCTCAAACCAAGCAAGAAGTATCATTAAAACATACACCTAATGATATACATTTAAAATGTATATCATTAGGTGTATACAAAAAGAATACTATTTATAATGCTCGCTCAGTACTTCTGGCTTTCATCAATCCACTCCAAGGCTTTTTCAAAGCCATCGGGAGCGATGTTAATAAACCAATCAAATTCCTCTTTACGCCTTTGTATCAACTCTCGTTCCTCCAGAGTTTTGCAGGATGTACGGAAGTTATTTGGATGAATGTCTTTTTTGAGGTTCATATTTACCAGAGCATTTACATCTGTAGATTTTGCTTCTTTAACTCCACCAATAAAGGCTTTGGTCAAAATAGTTAAAATCTCTTTTTGAACAGCACTAAATCTAGTCATAATCTTATCCATTGTTGGAATGATTAAGATTACATTACCACTATCCATTGCAACAATGAATAAGACATAGTTATATGATCCGTTTTATCGGAGAACAACAGAGAAAACCGATCATATTGAGGAGTAGGAAATGATTACTAAGCTTAACCAATCTTGATCAATGTAGTATTGTTTATTTGAAAGCGTGAAACAGCTTGGTCTCTCTACTATTAAGCTGCGTAAGAACCCCATAGTTAAGAGAGTGATTATGTAGGGTGAGACCTTTCTCCAAGCCTCGGGTTACAGGGCTAGTATTATGAGAAAGCAGCTATAAAGGCTGCTTTTTTTGTATCTATGATTTAGTCATAAAAAACCCACTGTAAACATTACGGTAGATCTAATTTGTCCTGCAATAGCCATTGAAAGCGCACCAGTTCCCGTTCCAATCTGACCGACAATTACTAGCGGCCTTTCCGCGATGTGTCGTAATCCTGCTTTGAAAAGGTATGTTTTCTCTACGACTGAAAACATAGACTTACCTTTACCTGTAGCCATGGTTTTTCCCTCTAAAATTCGTCCAATCTATCTTCTGGAAGTTGAATCCTAAAATTCAGAGTCTGCCCGTTAAAGTTAAACTCCCAAACTTCTTGTGCTTCATCGTGTAAGTCCAAATCATCACAACCATAGTATGCCGTCCATTCAAAACTAGCTTGAAGGGAACCAGTTCCAACAGGGCGACCTTCTTCTAGATGAAATGGTTCATCAAAATCAACCTGATTAACAACAAAGCTATCAGTGGCATAATTAGCCCGATCATTTAGCTGTGAACAGATAGCACCAATGATAGGAAAAAAGTCAGACTCGTTATCAACAACTGTATCTGCTACGGCATTTTTCAAACCGTCTAAATCACTTTCAGGTTCAAGTTGTAATTCCAACTCAACCTCTAACCATTCCATTGAATTCTGGATATTCATTAGTATTACCTCTAGTCAATACAGTAGCGTCGTGCCACCTTCACAGATAGGCTACCACCTCACAAAATGATTGCAAGTGATTGTTTTTACTACAATATTACACGGAGTTATTACCCCTAACATTACACAAATACATTACTTAAAATAACATTCCCCCTAGTTAGCTTGTTTGAATTGAACGGCCAGTAAGCCCTTTATACACAACAGCAATAACTTGATAGCCCATTGATTCAAAACGCTTCTTAACGGTCGTGTTGTTAGCGCCAGTTGCTACGGTCTTTTTAGTTGTCATATCTCCAGAACGATTTCTGTACGATACTTCAAATTTTTTTTCTGGTGTCATTGTTGGCATGAATTTCCCCTTACTTTTAACAAAATTAGTAATATGTGTTAAAACAAAATCGAGGTTGGCGGTTTCTAGGTAGCCCATTTGCGCCAGCGGTTAGCAAGGCTTATCTTTGGTAAGTAATCTACCCACCAATAGACTGGTCTATTAACCCCATCCTCATGCACTGTTTTTCCATTCCTAGCCGAAAATTGCTGTAACTAGCCACGCAATGAACGCGCTAAAAACAACATTCGCAGTCAAAAAATATAGCTTTTTCGCACCTTCCGTTTTTTGAAAGGCTTCTGTTGATGCCTGTCTTGCTCCACCAAGGACAAAACAGATAGCAAATGTAATCCAAAACATCCATTTCCCCCTTACTTTCGATTATTAAGAAAAGATACAAGATTAGATAATCTTTCCTCCCAATGAATAAGCCTATCTTGAGCATCTTTGGCTCTACTTGGAGAGCTTGATTTAAGTTCTATTGAGAGTTGAGCAATCGTTCGATTTACTAAATTTTGATAGTCATTGAGCTCTTGACTCGATAGTTCATCGAGATTTTTTTCTTTATAAACTGACATGTATTTCCCCCCATGAAGTAGTTTAAATGGCGATGCTATTAACATCTTTCACACCAAATATAATGTTGGACAGATAAAAATCTCGATTCACATCGCCTTTAATGGCAAAGCATTTTGTTAGGTGTCCGTTCTTCTTAACAATGTCTCGAACTTGGATGCGACATACCTCTAGTGTTGTCATTCCACTACCCAAGAAAAATCCCATTAGACACGCATTAAGCTCTGGCTCTGGTGTCTGTGTAATGACTTTAAAGATCCAAGTTTTGTCTTTGTCCTCGATGAGCGTTGGTAGTGCCATGTGTGCATTTTCCTGTTTTACATGAATAAACACACACGCTAACAGTGACAAGTTTAGAAATCAGTGATCTAAGGATTGGAATTACTGGCTTTGGGGGAAAACGAGGCGCACCAAGGCGGTGCGCTAGAGAGGAAGGTCGTTAGAGTTCAAAGGTCACTTGTGATAACCCCTATTTAACGCAAATTCACTAAGTGCAGCAAAAAAGTCGCCATTAAGCTATTTTATTGCTAACATGAAATGATGTAGCACAAGTGAGTCACACTATGAAAACTGAAATGGTTAGAGCTAGAATATCTAGTGAATTAAAACATGAGTCTGAGGTAATTCTGTCTGAACTAGGAATGAGCATGTCTGATGCTATTCGCATCTTTCTTAGTCAGGTGAAACTTCGTCATGAGTTCCCTGTTGAGCTAAAAGTACCAAACCAAGATACTTTTAAAGCGATGCAAGAACCCGTTATTGATGATACTTATGACTCTGCTGATGATTTGTTTAATGATATTTTAGGTAGCAGAAGTGCTAAAAATTAGAATAAAGAGTTCTTTTAAAAAAGACCTGAAACGAGCATCTAAAAATACGCGCTACAACACCTCAATGTTGAAAGATCTTATCGATAACCACCTGGTGAAAACTGGCACTGTCCCAAATGAATATAAACCACACTTATTGCAAGGTAATTGGAAGCCGCACATGGAGTGTCATATTCAGCCAGATTTTTTACTTATCTGGGATGTGGATTGGGATAAACAAGAGTTGATATTAGTTCGTTGTGGTTCTCACTCAGAACTCTTTGGATAAAATTAATCAACTCCACGCAGATAAATTTTATACGAACTAATATTTACTCAGCTCTTCCAGTTGGTGCTAGCTCTTCAACCTAATACTTTATACACAGTTGTCCGACTACACCCTA